>NZ_JBIQWA010000013.1:0-60742 GCF_046591575.1 Marivita sp. S0852 | reverse complement strand
CAACCACAAACCACGCCTCCGCGTCGGGTTCATCCTCACCAAAAAGTTCACCCTATGCGCATTCGCCAACTTCCTAGACGTCCTAAGACTCGCTTCAGACGAAGGCGACAGATCAAGACCTATACTGTGCAAATGGAAGGTCATCTCGGCCAACATGAACACGGTGACCTCTTCGAGCGGGGTTGGCGTTCAGCCCGAAGAGCGGCTTGGGGAGCCGACACGCTTTGACTATATTGTCGTGGTCGGCGGTCTGATGGGCGAATTGGAACAGCTGGCACCGGAATACATCGCTTTCCTGCACCGCGCGGCCGATGCCGGAATTCCACTGGTGGGTGTCTGTACCGGGTCTTTTGTGCTGCACAGTGCGGGGCTTTTGAACGGGTACAAATGCTGTGTCAGCTGGTTTCACCACAATGATTTTCTGGAACAGTTCGACGGCATCGCGCCCGTCTCGGATCAGATTTTTGTTGTGGATCGGGATCGGCTGACCTGTTCGGGGGGCACCAGCTCTGCCCATCTGGCGGCGTTTCTGGTGGATCGTCATATCGGCCGCGCCGCAGCGCGCAAAAGCCTGTCGATCATGATGATCGACGAGGCGATGGAGGCAGACCGACCGCAACCCGGTATGCCATTGGAGCTGACCACCGACGACAAAGTGGTGCGGCGCGCGTTGTTGCTGTTGCAGCAAGCGCTGGAATCGCCGCCATCCACTGCGGAACTGGCGGCACGGTTAAAGATCAGCCCAAGAACTCTGGAACGGCGCTTTGCCACTGCGTTGAACATCACACCCTTTGAAGCGGGCAAAAAGATCCGGCTGGCGCAGGCAGAGCGCCTGTTGCAGCGCACCGATCAAAGCATCACCCAAATCGCGCAGGACACCGGCTTTGCAGATGTGTCGCATTTTATCCGCGTTTTCAAAACCACATACGGGATCACGCCGGAAACCTGGCGGGGCCAATGGGCCGCCGCGACCGATATACCAAACGGCAAACCGGCCTAGCCGATCCCGGATCAGATGTTTTCACCCGGCAAGACGTGGCAGCTTTCGGCGGCCCAATGCACGACAACTTTGGAACCCGCATGAAGGTTCAGCAGGGACAATTCGTCATGGGTTTTCTGAACTTTGATTTCCTGCCCGGTTTCTGTCTCAAGAAAGACCATCGCGGTGCCGCCGATGAATTCTTCACCGGCCACGCTTGCGCTGATCCCCGGCTGACCGCTGTCAGGTAGGCTCAGCTGCATGTTTTCGGCGCTGACGATAAAGGTGACCGGTTGACCCTGCGTGGCATCCGCCAGCTCGCTTTTGGGCAGAACCGTTTCGCCGCCCTCATATGTGACATGCCAGCCTTCGGCACCAGCCGGACCTTTGACCACACCGTCAAAGATATTGGCCGAACCAAGGAATTCGGCGACAAAGCGGTTATACGGTTCGCGGTAGATTTCTTCGGGTGTGCCGATCTGTTCGATCTGGCCTCGGCTCATGATGACCACGCGATCCGCCATGGAAAAGGCTTCGGACATGGAATGGGTCACATAGACAAAGGTGATCCCCAGATCCTTTTGCAGATTTGACAGAACCGATTGCATCCGCACCTTAAGATGCGCATCAAGGGCCGAAAGCGGTTCGTCCAGCAGCAGGATCTTTGGCTCGGTCACCAGCGCGCGTGCCAGCGCGACACGCTGTTTTTGTCCGCCCGACAGTTGATTGATATTGCGATTTGCAAATTCGGTGATCTGCATCTTTTCGAGCCATTTTTCGGCCCGCTGACGCCGCTCTTCCTTGCCAACTCCGCGCATCTTCAGCGCAAATTCGACGTTTTCCTGCACCGTCAGAAACGGAAACAGCGCCAAAGACTGCCAGACCATCGGTGTATCGCGATCCCAGGTGGCCTTGCCGTTTACCTTTTCGCCGTCCAGATAAATCGCGCCTTCGGTGGGGTCTTCCAACCCGGCCAACATGCGCAGTGTCGTGGTCTTGCCACAGCCGGACGATCCCATGATCGCCATGAACTCTCCGCGGCCAATCTCGAAATCGGCTTTCTTGACCGCGGTGAAATCACCGAACTTCTTGACGACGTTGTCAAACTTCACAATCGCTTCTGACTGCTGTTCCATGTGTGCGTTCGCTTTCATTTCGTTTTGTCCTCTGGGCTACGCAGCAACAGCTGGGCCAGGATGATCAGTGTCATTGAGCTGAGGAAGGCGAGTGAGCCGATGGCGTTGATGCGAGGGCTGACCTGACCTTGAAGGAAGCCAAGGATTTTCACAGGCAAGGTTTCGTTAAGACCTGATACAAACCACGCAACCGCAAATTCATCGAAGGACACCGCCATGGTGATAAACAGTGCCGCAAAGATCGCGGGCTTGGCGAAGGGGATGATGACATAGCGCAGCGTCTGCCACTGGTTGCCCCCCATGTTCCAGGATGCCGCTTCAAGATCAGGGTCCATCTGCGACAAACGCAGCCGGATGATCGCCATCGCAAAGGGGCTACACATCACCCCATGCGCGATAATGACGGAAATGGTTGTGCCCGACAGGTTCACGCGGCTGAGGAAGGCCAGCATCGCCAAACCCATGATCACGACCGGAATGGTCGGCGGCAACAGGGCCAATGCGACATAAAAGGATTTGCCGGTAAAGTTATAGCGGAAATCCGTGTAGGCGCCGCCAAAGCCCAGGATCGTCGCAATCACAGCTACGGTAAGACCCACAACAACCGTATTGGCAAAGCCCTGCCAGACCAGCGGATCTTCCCAGATCAGGCGATACCATTCGGTTGAAAACTCACCCAATGGCAGCGATGGAAATCGGTCAGAATTGAGCGAGAACACAAAGCTTCCGGCAATCGGGGCAAAGATGAACAGCAGGCAAAGCGCAATGTGCAGTTTGAGCAGCAGGTTGATGATCCGATTTTCGTTCCCCATCTTACTTTCCCCGCTCTTTATAGGCATAGGTGATTGCCGCGAAGGCCGCCGTCAGCAACGTGATGATCATCATGATCGCAACAACCGCGGCACGGGGCCATTGCTGACCGGATTTGGTAAAGTCGGTGATCATGATCGACAATGTCGGAGGGTTGCCACCGCCCAGATAAAGCGGGCTGACGAAATCGCCGAAACTCAGGATAAAGGCAAACAGCGCCGCGATCACCAGGCCCACCTTGGCCGAGGGCACGATCACCGCAAACACGGTTCGCAACCGGCCACAGCGCAGGTTGTGCGCGGCCTCGATCAAATCGCGATTGACGAAATTCAGGCTAAAGGTCTGCAGCAGAATGACCAAAGGCAGTGTCAGCGTGACCATGCCCACGATAATGCCGAAGGCATTGTTCAACATCGGAAACGGCCCAAGCCCCAGATACCCGAATGCCGCGTGTCAGAACCCGTTCCCAGTTTCCAAAGTTCAGATCGGGCGTCATCTGAAAATTGCGCACCGTCCAGAAACTGATCGCGACCAGAAACAGCAGCGGAAACAGAAAGAACGTCAATTGCCAAAGAAGAAGCGGCAAAGACAAGATCAAAGAAAAAAGTGAGGGTCGCTTGGTCATATCAGATCCCATAGCTTTGCAATCGGGATGCACATCGGGGCACGTCTAAAGGCGCGCCCCGATACACGCGCGCTTTATGCGCCTTTGTAATCGGACCAGAAGTCGTTCCAGTCTTCGAGGCTCTGCTGAATGGGCAGCTGGCGATACTGGATCAGACCTTCGCGGATCATGTCCATCGCGTTGCGCTCACCCAGAACCATGTTCTGACGCTTGGCTTCTGCCGGGTTGGTGTCGTTAAGGACTCTCCAGCCTGCTTCCGATGGCACCATGGCCGGATAGGCCGCCATGTCTGCGGATTTCGCCTGACCTTCTGGCGACGTAATATACTGAATCCACTTTTTCGCCATTTCAGGGTTACGCGACCCTTTCCCGATCGAGAAGCTTTCCGTCCACTGCAACCCGCCTTCCTTGGGAATGACGCTGCGCACCGGGCTGCCGTTCTTTTCAAGCGTACCGGTGATCCAGTCGCCGATCCCGGCGAAGGCCAGCATCTGACCGTTATCCAGCGACGAGAAGGTGCCACCGTAATCAAAGAAACCGCCTGCCTGACGACGCAGGCCCATCGTGTGCTCTTGGACCTTTTCCCAAGCGGCCTCGTCAATGTCGTAAGGCGACGCGTTTCCGACATGCAGGCTCATCTGACCAAGGTTCGGCAGGTGCCAGTCAAAATGACCCAGCTTGCCCGTCAGCCGGTCATCTGCATACAGATCATAGCTCGACGCTTCTTCTTCGGTAAAGGTATCGGTGTTGTACGCCACCCCAAGGAAGCCAAAGCGCGTGATCACCGAAAACAGCTTGTCATCCTGCCAATGGCCCGGGAATTTCTGGAATTCGGGGAAAAAGTCGTCAAAGGCGTAATCAGCCGGATCAAGCTCTTCGATGAACCCGGCCGCGTTCAGCTGCTGAACATACTCCCCATCCGACAGGATCACATCAAACGTGCCACGCGGCGATTGGGCGATCAGCCCCAGCATGTTGTCGCCGCCGGTATAATATTTCGGCACGAACTTGACGTTGTTAGCTTCTTCAAACTCACCAACGATATCAGGCTCTGCATGGCCGTACCACGCCATGTTCGATGTCCCATCCAAGAAACCCGTTCGGATACAGTTTTTCAATCGACGCCTGATCGACGAAATCCCAATAGGATAAAACCACGATCTTGACGTCATGAATATTGGCCCAGCCCAATTCCCGCAACGCCAGATCAATGGCTTCGGTGATGAACCATGAATTTTCGAAATGCCCGTTCACGATACACAGGTTGCGCGCCCCGTGACGCACAAATTCCTTGACCACATCTTTGAGCGCATTGACCAGGCTGGCCCCATCAAGGCTGGTGGTTCCGGGGAAAAAGTTGCCGCCACCGGATTTCTGGTGCGACTTGTATCCATAGGTAAACGGCGGCGCGACAAGGCCTCCAACCTGCTCGGCGGCGCGCCGTGCGAATTCCGTCGGCAAAAGCACATCCACATGCATCGGCATGTGATGGCCATGCTGCTCCATAGACCCAAGCGGGATCAGGATCGGAACATCACCACCACTGACCAGACGTTCATAATCCGGCCATGGCATTTCTGCGGCGAACACAGTTGGTTTCGTCATAATCTCCCCCCGTTTTGAATTCTCAGAACCTAGAGCAGCTTGTCACATGCAGGAAATTCATAGTAACAATGGTTGGATAAGGAATATTAATGATGCGTCAGTTTACCAACCTCCAGACCGACCTTCTGCGCACCTTTGTGACGATTGTCGATCTGCGCAATTATACCGAAACCGGAACAGTGCTGGGGCGCACGCAACCCGCGATTTCATTGCAGGTCAAACGGCTTGAAGAACTGGCAGGCGCCAAACTTTTGATCCACAAGGGAAAACAAATAGAACTGACGCCCGATGGTCAGGCGCTTCTGGGCTATGCCAGAGAGATCCTGCGCCTCAATGACCGCGCCGTTGCAAACCTTCAGCGGGCCAGGATTCTGGGCACCCTGCGGGTCGGCTTGCCCATCGACTATTCGATCGAACATCTGCAACGGATCATCGCCGAATTTTCCCGAAAAAATCCGCAGGTGACTTTGGATATTCGCTGCAATCACAGCCAACATCTGCTGTCCTCGCTGCACAAAGACGAGCTGGATTTTGCGATTGCCATCACCGATTCCATGCCCGCGCCTTATGTCTCGATCTATTGGTCCGAACGGCCCATGTGGACATGCGCCCGCGACTACAAGGTCGATCCGGACACGCCCGTCAAACTCGTGGCCCACCCGGATGGATGCCATTACCGCAAACGCATGATCGAAGCGCTGGATGCCGAGGGGCGCGATTGGCACATATCATTTGAAAGCCCCGGCATTTCGGCGCTGCAAAAAGCGGTGTTGGATGGCATGGGCGTCACCGCGCTGACCAACAAGACATTGCAACCGGGCATGCGCTTGCTTGGTGTCGAGGATCGGTTTTCCGACCTGCCCAACATTCACATCGGGCTGTTCTACAAACATGTGAAAATGTCCGACGCTGCCCTGATGCTGATTGAACAAGTCACCGAGGGCGTGAAAGCCTTTGGCACACCGACCCAGGCTCGCAAAGCATAGCCGCGATGCATGCATTAGATAAACTTATCAACTGATCACTTCTATTAATTTATGTCTATATCAGCCACCTGCTAACCATTCGCACCACAGACGGTGACAAGGACGAGTGCGAATGGACGATATGCTTCACGTCATGGAGTGGCACAATGGCGAAAAGGAATTCTCGCCGTTTTCAGACTCTGAAATGGCCCGCCGCCAGAACGAATTGCGCGAATGGATGGGCCAGAATGACGTCGATGCGTCGCTCTTCACCTCGTGTCACTGCATCAATTATTATAGCGGCTGGCTTTACTGCCACGTCGGCCGCAAATACGGCATGGTCATCGACCAGAAAACCGCCACGACCATCTCGGCCGGTATCGACGGCGGTCAACCGTGGCGGCGCAGCTTTGGCAACAACATCACCTACACCGATTGGCACCACGATAATTTCTACTGCGCGGTCCAGCAACTGACCCAAGGTGCCAAACGGGTCGGTGTCGAATTCGATCACATGTCACTGGAGTGTCGCGCACTGATCCAGGACGCCCTGCCCGGTGTAGAACTGGTCGATGTGGGCCAGCCCGCCATGTGGATGCGGACGCTGAAATCCGACGAGGAAATCACGCTGATCAAAGAAGGCGCGCGCGTATGCGACGTGGGCGCTTGGGCTGTGGCGGATGCGATCAAGGCTGGTGTCGCCGAACACGAGGTCGCCATCGCCGGGACCAATGCCATGATCCGCGAAATCGCCAAATCCTTTCCGTTTGTCGAACTGATGGACACCTGGACGTGGTTTCAATCCGGAATCAACACCGACGGAGCGCACAACCCCGTCACCAACAAAATCGTCCAATCCGGCGATATCCTGAGCCTCAACACCTTTCCGATGATCTTTGGCTATTACACCGCGTTGGAACGCACCTTGTTTTGCGACCATGTCGATGATGCAAGCCTTGATATCTGGGAAAAGAACATCAAGATCCGTGAACGGGGCCTAGAATTGATCAAACCGGGCGCTCGCTGCACGGATATCGCGATCGAGCTGAACGACTTGTATCGCGAATGGGATTTGCTCAAATATCGCTCTTTTCGATATGGCCCGTCCTTTGGCGTGCTCAGCCATTATTACGGCCACGAAGCCGGTGTTGAACGGCGTGAAGATATCGACACAGAGTTGAAACCGGGCATGGTTGTCTCGATAGAGCCAATGGTCATGATCCCCGAAGGCCAGCCCGGCGCGGGTGGCTACCGCGAACATGACCTTCTGGTGGTCGGCGAAGACACGGTCGAAAACATCACCGGCTTTCCAATTGGCCCCGACCATAACGTCATCACATCCTGACAGCAGAGCAGTTGCATGGCGCGCAAGATCCCCCGGCGCACGGATCTTGCACTGGGGACTGTCGATTTTGGGCCTTAATAGACCCTATTTTTGATCCGCCCGCTTGAACGCACCCTGCACGATACGATCCATCACCATGGCAAGAAACAGGATCGCAAAACCACCCAAAAGCCCCGGACCCTTGGCCGCAAATTGCAGCGCTTCCAGAATTTCCTGACCCAGACCACCCCCGCCAATAAGCGAGATAATCACCACCATCGACAGGCACATCAGGATCGTCTGGTTGACCCCGGTCATGATCGACGGCAACGCCAGGGGGATTTCCACATCCTTCAGCAACTGCCATTTGGAGGCCCCAAAGGCGACGGCAGCCTCCTTGATGCTCTCTGGCACGCCCCGCATCCCCAACGCCGTCAAACGGATGACAGGCGGCATGCCAAAGATGATTGTTGCCAGAATACCGGGCGGATTGCCGGTACCGAAAAACGCGATGATCGGGATCAGATAGACAAAGGCAGGCAGCGTCTGCATCAAATCAAGCACCGGTTCCGCCATACGGTACGCCCGTTGTGATTTGCCAAACCAGATGCCCAGCGGAATGCCGATGATGACACACAAGAGCACCGCCGCCCCCACAAGGGCCACCGTCTCCATCGCCAGCGCCCAATAGCCCAACAGCGCGGTATAGGCCATCGCCGCCACGGTAAAGATCGCCACCCGAGGCCCCGCCGCACGATAGGCGGTCACCGCAATCACCAGCATGACCACCGGCCAAGGCGACCCGTTCAATGCCAGCGTCAGCGCGTCCAGAACCGTCCGCACACCCAGAACAATGCCGTCAAAGACATCTCCTCCCGCAGTCGCCGCCGCATCAATCCGCGCCTCCATCCAGGACGCGACCGCACCGAAAAGCGTACCGCCCCCCTCGCCCAGCAGCATTTCAGACACTTGGCGTTCCGGAAACTCCTCCAGCAACGGCAAAGACGTGCTGACCGTGAACTTGTAGACAATCAACGGCGCAATCGCAGCAGTCAGCAGGCCGCCCAGGATCATGTTGTGTTTTGATCGCCCGCTCTCGATGCTATCGGGATCAATCCGCCAGCGTGAATACTGTTTTTCATAAGCGATATTTGCGTAAATCCCTTGAACCAGCTTGAACAGCACCAGCAACACCAGTCCCGTCAGCAAAATGCCCATCCCCTCGGCCTGCGCCGCTTCGGCACGTTCCAGGTTCTGATCAATCGCACGCTGCATGTTACCGGCCAGGGTTTCGAACCGTTGCCGCGTGTCCTCATCCGCGGCCGCCGCCGCCTGATCCAGCCGTTCCTGCATCCGTGCCCGTTGCTGATCCGCGCGGGCCAGAAAATCGGCACCCAGATTGCCCCAAAGCCCGCGCCCGATCTGCACCCAGGCGATGATCTCCAGGATCAGAAACGCCCAGAACATGCCCCATATCGCCCGAGACGAGGCCCAAAGCGGCCCAAGCACCGCGGCCCAGATGTTGAATGTCTTGGGAATAACCCCGGTATTGTCGTGAATTTTGTGGAATGTCTCGACATAATACTCGCCGTTCGGTCCGGCGAATTGCTTAATCGACCGGTCCAACGCATCGCGGTCCACCTCGATATCCGAGGCCGCCGTGACCTTCATGTCTGTGGTTGCGTCACTCATCTTTGCCCCCCTGAATGCCGCGCAACAGCCGTGGTTTGGTGACGATCCCGATCTCTGCCCCGTCTTGCGTGATAACCACCGGCAGATCCGTGCCAACGGCAAGGTCAATCAACTGATCCAGATCGGCGCTTTCATCCGCCCGCGGTGCCCCATCAAGAGACCCGCTGTGGCTCTCCATTGGCTCCATGATGGAATGCGCCTTGACCAGCTTCAGCTTGGAAATCCCCTGCACGAATTCCCGCACATAATCGTCCGCCGGGTTCATCACGATGTCCTCTGGCGTGCCGATCTGCACAATCACCCCGTCTTTCATGATCGCAATGCGATGGCCGATCCGGATCGCCTCGTCCAGATCATGGGTGATGAAGAGCGTGGTCTTCTTAAGCTGCGCCACCAGCGCCTTGAACTGGTCCTGCAATTGCAAGCGGATCAACGGATCAAGCGCCGAAAACGGCTCGTCCATCAACAGGATCTCGGGATCGGACGCCAAGGCGCGCGCAATGCCGACACGCTGCTGCATCCCGCCCGACAATTCGCGCGGCAGACGGTCTTCATAGCCGACAAGATCCACCAGACCCAACGCATGTTCCGAAATCGCCCAGCGTTTGGATTTTGCCACTTTGCGAATTTCCAAGGGATAGGCGACATTGTCCCGCACCGACCTGTGCGGCAACAACGCCATATGCTGAAACACCATCCCGATCTGCTGCGCGCGGATGCGGCGCAATTCGCTGGCCGAGATGGCAGACACGTCCTGCCCTAGAATCTCGATCTTGCCTGCGGTTGGTTCAATCAAACGGTTGATATGGCGCACCAGTGTCGATTTACCGGAACCGGACAATCCCATGATACAGAAAATCTCGCCGCGCGAGACTTCGAAACTGGCGTTCTGCACGCCGACCACACAACTGTATTTTTCCAAAACCTGCGGTTTGGTCAGACCTTCGTCAAGCACCGCTTTCATCGCGGCATCGCTGCGATCACCAAAAATCTTCCAGACGTTCTGAAGTTTGACGACAGGGTCGTCCATTGGCCTCTCCCACTGAACTTAAGGGGTGGTCACCCGCCATGGCCCATGACGGATATGAAAAGGGCCGCTTTTGATGACAAGCGGCCCTGACCCTCTGAGGCTTAGTTGGTCAGCCAGTTGATGACCGTGTCTTCATTGGCGGCGACCCATTCTCTGGCATAATCCGCCGCCTCCTGACCATCAATCGCAAGCGCCTTGCCCATCGCGCTCAGCGATTCACCGTCCATCTGATAATTGCGGAACAGCGCTGCGACCTCGGGATAGGTTTCTTCCAGCTCTTTTGCGTAATGCAGATGCAGCGTTGCCCCGTTCCAGGCGGTCGATGCTTCGGATTTCTCAAGCCAATCGGGGTCATCTGTCGGCTGAATGATATTCCATGTTGCCGGATCATGCGCAGGCTCTTCCAGAACGTACAAATCCTGCGTCACAAAGATGTAATGCGGACTGTAACAAAAGCCGAGCCACGGCTCACCCGCCGTCGCCGCATTGGCCAGATTGGCATAGGCGATGGTTTCCTCATACTCGGTCAATTCGAACATCTGGTCATATCCGTATGACTTGGCCCGGATCTTTTCGACAACAGTCGAGGCCCAACCCGGTGCCCCGACCCAGACTTCGGGTGTGCCATTCCCGTCTGTGTCAAAGATACCGATCTTGTCAGGATCGGTCAGATCATCAATTGACCGGATGTCGTATTCTTCCGCAATCGCGGTCGGCACGCACATCCCCTGAGACGCCTGAACAGGGTTTTCATTCATCACGACAGTGCCGTTTTCCTTGACATAGGTGTCATGCAGGTTCTGCTGGTTCGGCATCCACACTTCGGGATGCACATGCATGGACCCGCTGTCCATGGCTTCGAACACGATGGGGTTTGTCCCGTTCTGAAGCTCGACATCAAGGCCAAGATTGTCTTCGATCACAACTTCCAGAACATGCGCCGTCGCGTTCACCGAGGCCCAGTTCGGCACGCCAATCACAATGTCGGCGGCCTGCGCCGATGTGGTGGCCCCAAGGGCAACGATGGCTGATGTCGTCAGCGCTTTTGTCTTGGTCAGTTTCATGAGGAGTGTCCTTTCCCTATTGGACTTGGTTTTTTCAAAGAGACGCGGCCTTTTGCTCTTTTGTGTCTCTCCGCGTTACATCGGATCATGCCCGATCCGTTGTAGAAAATTGCACCGTCGCGTTCACCAGAACATCCAGCGCATCAAACATGTTTACCTTAGCGGTTATTTCGCGGGCCAAAAGCGAAAATTCAGTGCAACAGATACATATCACGTCGGCACCATCCTCAACCATCTGGGCGGCCACGTCGCTTAGCGTATGGGCTGCAAATTCCGAAGGCCCCTGCGCTTTGATCGCGCGGATTGTCGCCAAAACGCGCCGGTCGTCTTGGCCATAGACCGGTGCCAGGCCTTTTGCCGCAAGCGCGGCCTCAAACACTCCCACCTGGCGCAAGGCCGGTGATCCAAGCAGCCCAACCTTACCACCGGGCGCAGTCTGTGCCGCCTCGGCGCACGACAGTGTTACCATGTTCAGAAACGGCGCGTCGGTCGCGCGTTCGACATGCTCGGCATAATAGTGGGCCGTGTTACACGGCATGACAAGCGCTTGGGCCCCTGCCCCAACCAGACCCTGCGCCATCTGCACAAGCACCGGGGCGGGGTCGTCTCCTGTGCCCTCGATAATCGCCTTGATTCGTGACGGCACTTGCGTGTTGTTATCAACAATCAGCGGAACATGATCCGCGTCATCGCGCGCAGGAACGGCGTTAACCACGCGCTGCATAAAATAAATCGTGGCTTCTGGCCCCATACCACCCAGAACACCCACTATGCGCATCACGCCGCCCCCTGCCGGGTCACATCAGCAATCACATGCACGATGATGTCGGCAACCTGTGCGCAATCCTCCAGACTGAATGTCAATGGAATGCGCATATCAATGAGTCCGGCAAGAATAGAGTCTGTTATCGGCAAATCCTGCGGCGAGATATATCGCCAGCTTTGGTGGTTCGAAGTAAACCCAACCGGCTGGTCCGCGCCGAACCACTTTAGCTCGACCCCTAACCTCTTGGCCTGCGTGACCACCTGCATCATCATATCCGGCGTCGCATCCGGCATCAGGAACTGAAACGATGACCCCACATAGCGCTCTTGTACCGGACGCTGCGGAACATACACACCGCGCACCCCGCGCAGGCGGTCCGCCACAAGATCGTGGCGCGCGTTCCAGCGGTCAATATTCGTCTCTAAACCGCCTAATTGGGTCAAAAGGATCGACGCGCGCAGATTGTCCAATCGTCCCGACATGTTCGGCGTCTCAAGCTTGATATCGCGAAACACATCCGGTGCCGGTGCCGCCCCGTGCCGGTCAAACAGCATATACGACCCCGAAAGCATAATCGCCCGCGCCATAAACTCCGGATCATCCGAGGTCAGAAGCCCCCCTTCCCCGCTGTTCATGTGCTTGTAAGTCTGGGTCGAAAAACATCCCGCAAGGCCAAAACTGCCCGATTTAGTGCCGTTCCAGGACGCGCCCATCGTATGTGCGCAATCCTCGATCAGCGGCACATTGTAACGCTCCAAAAGCGCCACAAGCGCCTCCATATCGCACAGATGCCCGCGCATATTCGACACCAGCACCACCTTGGGTGACATCGTTTGGATCTTGCGTTCAAGATCACCCTGGTCGATGACCAGATCAGAGGTGATCTCGACCAACCCAACCTCGGCCCCCACCGCCGCAATCGCGCCCGGCACAGGCGCAAGCGTAAACCCGTTTGTCAGAACAACGTCCCCTGCCCCGACACCCAAGGCGCGCAATGCGGTTGCCATGGCATAGCCGCCAGAGGTGCAGGCAAGACAATATGCCGACCCCTGATACGCCGCATAGGCCGCCTCAAGCTCGGCCACAGCGCCCAGTTCTTCACCAACCGTATTGTACCGGTGCAGCCGCCCCGATTTCAGCACCTCGACAGCCGCCGCTATCGCATCTTCGGCGATGGGTTCTTGCTGGGTAAAACTTCCGGTAAACGGCTGCATCAAGAGCCTATTCCGCAGCACTTGCCGGTGCGGGCGCGTCATAATCAAACGCTGCCGTGTAGCCAAACAAGGCCACACCGCCGCCCGTATGCAGGAAGACGATGTTCTCATCGCCCTCGAACGCGCCTTTTTTCACAAGATCAATCAAACCGGCAGCCCCTTTGCCCGAATAAACCGGATCAAGCAGAATCCCCTCAAGCCGGGCGAACATCTCGATCGCGGCCAATCCTTCTTTTGTCGGGATGCCATAGCCGTCGCCCACGTAATCGGTGTTCGCCTCTACATCCTCACGCGACACAACACCGGGGCAGCCCAGCTTTTCGGCTGTCTTTACCGCCAGATTATAGACGTTCTCTTCCTGCTTTGGCTTGGGCGCACGCACACCGATGCCCAGCAGCGGGATATTCGCGTTTATCGCCTTTAGACCTACAACCAGACCCGCCTGTGTTCCTGCACTTCCCGTCGCGTGGATTAGACGGTCAATCCGCAGGCCCATATTATTGGCCTGGGTCACCAATTCCATCGCCGCATTTGCATAGCCCAACGCGCCCGTCGGGTTGGAACCGCCACCGGGGATGGTGTATACATTGCGCCCCTCAGCGCGGAACTTTTCCGCAACCGTTTCCATTTCGGCATTCATATCAAGCCCGCTGCCGGGGCGCTTTTCTGCCGTTGCCCCGTGCAGGAAATCCAGAAACACATTGCCGTTCAGATTGTAGTTGGGATCGTTCGATCCGGTGCGGTCCTCCAAAAGGATATGGCAGGCAATCCCCAGCTTGGCGGCACAGGCCGCTGTTTGACGTGCGTGGTTGGATTGGGTCGCGCCCTGCGTGATGACCAGATCGGCCCCCTGCTCCACCGCTTCTGCCATCAAAAACTCAAGCTTGCGCGTCTTGTTACCGCCAGTGGACATCCCGGTGCAGTCATCGCGTTTGATCCAGATCCGCGGGCCGCCCAGCTCTTTTGACAACCGATCCATCGGCTCCAGCGCGGTGGGAAGATGGGCAAGGTTAACGCGAGGGAATCGGGAGAAATGCATCAGACATCCTTTCAAGACGGTTGCGCGGACAGTTATGCATGTTTTACCGCTCGTCAAATAGAAAATCGGCTGTTATTATGCGTCAATTGCATAAAGATGGTCAGAATGCGCATAGATTGGATTGAAGACCTTATTGCTTTGCTGGACAGCGGCGGCGTCGCGGATGCCGCGCGCCTGCGCAATGTAACACAACCTGCCTTCTCTCGCAGGATCAAGGTTCTGGAAGACGTTTTAGGCATCGAACTCATTGATCGCAGTGTCAAACCCAGCGGGCCGTCCGCCATCCTTCATGATCACGAATCGGCGCTGCGCAAACTCGCCAGAGAACAGCGGCTGCTGCTGTCCGAGATGCGACAGGAACAAAGCACCGGCGTTCGGCAGCTGATTATTGCCAGCCAGCACGCCATCACCACGTCAATGGGCGCAAAGATCATCACCGCCCTAGCCGAATCCAGCCACACCCATATCCGCCTGCGGTCCGCCAACAGGGACGAATGCGAAACGCTTTTGATCCGGCGACAAGTGGCGATATCCCTGACCTATCGGATCAGGTCAGAACCCGTTTCAGACCCGCCATCTTTCCTGATCGAAGCGCAGATCGGCTCTGAACTGCTGATCCCGGTTTGCGCCGCATCCCACAGGCGCGATCTGATGAAACAGTTTCACAATGGCGCACTGCGCATCATCGGATATCCCGCCGAAGTGTTTCTGGGCGCTGCCATCGCGCGGCATATATTGCCCACCCTTGATCCCCGATGCAGCATCAGTGTCGTGACGGAAACCGGCCTGTCGACAGCCGCCTTGCAGCTGTCTCAATCGGGTCTTGGCGTCGCTTGGGTGCCAGAGGCATTGGCCCGCCCTGCCCTTTCACGCGGGGATCTTTGCAATCTTAACACAGAGCTGGGCAGTCTTGAGATGGATCTTGTGGCGCATCGCTGGGCCGCAACATCAAACGCCGCGACGCTGGACGCCTGGGAAAATCTGACCGCAGCGCTCTGACTTCGGCAAACGCATCACATTTTGCCATTATTACGCTGACCTCTGAAAATGTGGGGCAAAAAGGAAAACGGCCGCTGATTTGGCGGCCGTTTGATGGTTACCCATGGGTAACTGTGCTTAAAAATTAGGCAGGGTTACCCGTGGGTAACCGCCCTGTCTACTCAAGGCTGCGCACACGCGGCTGTGCCGTCAACGCCTCTTCGAACGCGGCAACAGCACGCTCTAGGGCGCTTTTCGGGATGGTGGCAAAATCCCGGTCACTGACGATCCGACACTCCCCATCCCGCGCGGTGACTTTGGTCTTTCCGACATAGAATTCAAACTTCTGACGCGGCGGCTTTTCAGCGCTTTCCGACGTGGCCAATGCTTTTGACTCTTTCACAAAAGCGGACAGCAAATCATTCTGCGCGTCCGGCGTCGTCACGGCTTCCAGCTTGATCCGAAGCGCCTCCACCGCCGCTTTGTTGGTGATCGCCCGAGACACTTCGACACCAAGGTTACGGGAAATCGCTTTGGGAAACTTCAGGCTGTCCCCCAAAACCATCATCATAAAGACAAAGCCTTTGATATAGCTGCGCTTGGTTTTGTGCAGCGACCCATACAAGCGATTGACCAGTTCATTCGGGTCCGGCTCACCCACGGCTTTGTCCAGCGACGCGGTGATCGCAACTTGCGCCATCTCTGCAAAAGACAGGTCTTCGCGCACCACGTTCTCTTCGACCATGTCAATGTAGCGCGAAATGCGGTCCTCGGCAGTTCGCTCGACGCGCGCGACCACCTCGGCAAAGGCATCATCACCGGTTTCACCCAGCAATTGGCGCAGCGCGGTCAGGCGGCGCCATCCCTTTTTAAGCTGAAACGCGCCATCTGCGCCGACATAAACCTCGATCGGCTCTTTCTGTCCGCGTTCTCGGATCGAGGATTTAAGCTCCTCCATCTCGTCCGATTGGGCGATCACCTCAAGCTGCAAACGATCACGGGGCAGATCATCGGTCTGGATGTCACCCACGGGTAACCGTTCAAGCACCAGCCCGTCTTCCTGAGCCGCGCGAAACGCTTTGGCATCCTCCGCATTGCGGCGGCGCTGTTCCACCTTGGCTTCGGTCGCCTCTTGTAGATTTTCTGCCGTGTCGCGCACCGCAGCCCCCATCGGGCCCGGCGATCTTTCCCGCCGGGCCGGCGTCGGGGCAGTGTCCAAGGGCGCAAATCCGAATTTGTTTTTGCTGCTCATTCCGCGGCCTCCTTCGTTGCCTTGTTCTGGGCATTGTTGTTGGTCCAGGCTTTCAGAACGGTGTCGAGGAATTCATCATAAGCGCGATCAAAACTCTGCCGCGCGCGCTTCCACGTCTCACGCGTCATCTGCCTGTAATCCTGTTCATAGACCGACATCTGAAACCGCCCCGATTGTTCAACCGCGCGGGTCATTTCAATCGGATGATTGCACACATCCGACCCGAACACGTTGCGAAACGCGTCCATCATGGCGGCATGTAGCGGATTGGTGGCTTCAAAGCGGGTCATCAGCAAACGGATGTCGGCAAATTGTTTCGGAAGCGTTATCGCGGCGTCCGCAGCCAGTTGCGTGAACCCGTCCGAAATATCGGCCATCGCATCGCCCAGCTGACCCAGATAGCTGGTTGTGCTGTCATATTCCCAATAGCCGGGACCAGAGGGCACATACAGAATATCAGCCGCAAATGCCGCGTTTAGAGACTGATATCCAATCGCTGGCGGACAGTCGAAAATGATGATGTCATATTGATCATCCGGCAATTCATCAAGATACCGCGCCATGCACCCAAAGAACGACCACGCCTTGTGCAACGACCGGTATTGCGCCGATGCGAATTCGACAAAGGCCGCATTGGCGCAGCTTGGGATGATGTCGATGGTCGGCCAGCAGGTGCGTTGGATAAAGTCCTGAAACCGCTGGGCACCGATGGATTGTACGTCTTCCGGAAGTTCGGCCGAGGACGGGTAGGGGCATTCATCCGGGTCATCATAGCTGTCCATGATCCGGTCTGCCTCGCGACACAGATCCCGGCACATGATCCCCCAAACCGTGTTCCATTCCTTCACCTCGGTCAGCCCCATGGAATGGGTCAGCGTCGCCTGCGGGTCGAAATCGACACAAAGCACGCGATACCCGTCCAAAGCGGCGGCATTTGCGAGGTGCTGGGCGACGACGGTTTTGCCGACACCACCTTTGAAATTCGACACCGCGACCCGCATTGCCCGACCGCTGGGCCGTTTCGGGCTAAGCGATTTCCCACGGAACCGCATCCGGCGCCGCAGCTCGTTGATTTCCGTCAGCGAAAACCAGCGCTGTCGCCCGTCGGCTTCGGTTTCGCCCTGGGGCAGAGACGGGTCTTCGGACAGCTTCTTGCGCAGCGTGTCCGCAGGTACGTTGAACATGAACTGGGAAATCTCCCAGATCGAAAAGGGGCGGAGGGTTTTGACCTCGCCTGGGCTAAAGGTGGCGCGGCGCACGGCGGCCTGCTGTGCCAGGCTGCGTTCGTTCATTGCCAATAGGTCTGAGTGATCCCGCATGATCTGCCTCTTGTTATTTGCTTATATTCCGTGAATAACGCGATTTCAGTTTTTGCGCAAAAGTAAAACACGGATTCCCGAAAAATCGGAAAATTCCGGCAAAAGGCTGCAAATCTGGGTCTTTAAAGTCATATTCAGTGACATCGTGCGTCACCAAAAACGGCGTTTGGGTGACATGCAGGGGCGAATTGGGTGACACTCTGGCTGTCACACTACACCATTTGACCTTATCCTTTTTTGGATTTTCAAATGAAGGCCCAAGTCGTGTTTTTTCCTCGTCATTGACAAAATACGGGAAAACATGTGTTGATTGTTTCAAAGAAGAATCGCTGAGCACAGTGATCGCATGAGGCAAGAGATGAGCAGAGTTTTTCCTGCAGCGCGACCCGTGACAGGGCCGACCGCTGCCGTCATGAAATACGATATTCTATCAGCGATTGGGTTGATAGGCATTCACGGGTCAAACCGCGATCAGGTTTCGATGCCGCGTTTGGCCTTGTTAGTGACGGCACGGTACAATTGGCGGCGCAATGAGGTGAGCATGGGACAGGCCGAGATGGCGCGGCTTTGGGGCGTGTCGGACAGGACCGCCAAGCGTGAGGTGAAGTTCTGGGTTGAGCAAAAGCTGTTGATTTGTGTCCGGGCAGGGGTCCGGGGCAGGGTGGCGTCCTATCGTCTGAACCTCAGCCGCATTATTGAGATGTCAGAGCCGTTTTGGGCCGCAATAGGGTCTGATTTTTCAAAAAGGATGGCCGCAGAAGAAATTCCTGAGCCGCAAGATCAGAAGGTTGTGCCTTTGCGCGTCAGGCACGCGGTGCCAAGTGAGCCAGACATCTCTGACCCATGGAGTGCGGTGAAGCGATCCTTGAACGCATCGCATCCGGAGGTCTATTCCAGTTGGCTTGCCGATCTTGACTATGACTGGTCCGGTCCTGGAACGGTACACGTTACGGCACCAAGCCGCTTTATCGCATCTTATGTGGATGGGCATTATATGGACGTGATCGAAGCGGCGCTGCGGCTGGAAGTGCCTGATTTTCGACAGGTCTCGATTTCGACATCATAGACGGTGTGTCACAAAGTGGGGTTTCCGCTTGGGGCGCGCTATTGTAGCGTGCATACGTTCTGTTATGATTCACTCGGACCAGCCGCCATACAATGCCGAAAAAAACTGATCCTGATCAGGACGCGTTTCTTACCGTCAGCAAACTTCAAAGTTGGTTTCTTGGAATCATTGCCTTTGCGGTGATCTTGTTTCTTCTGGTGCAGGCAAAGTTCCTTTTGATCTCATTGGCCATCGCGATCATGTTGTTTTCGTTGACGTCTGATGCGATTGGCTATTTTCAGCAGCTCAGGATCGGCAGCGCCAAGGTTTCGATCTGGATCGCGTCAACGCTGGCGGTTCTCCTGATTGCGACGATCCTCATTATGGCGTCGGCCATTTTGCTGACCCAGGCCAACACTGTCGTTCTGACCATTCTGCAATATGCCGATCCCGCGCAACGGGCGGTGGCCGAGCTGTTTAGCTGGATGGGTGAAGATGTTGAAACCTCGGTTCTGGAGTGGCTGCAGGGCATCCGGTTTGGCCCGTATCTGACGTCATTGGCAGGGCAGGCTGGGAATATTGCATCCGGTGCTGTTCTGGTGACCCTGTTTGTGGGCTTTATGTTTCTGGAAAGGATCTGGTTTTCCACCAAACTGACCAGCCTGATGGGAGACAAGGAAAGTGCGGTGCGGGTGCAGATGATCATTTCGTCGATCATCCACCGGGTGAACCGCTATCTTGTGGTGAAAGCCGTGATCAGCGTTTTGACCGGGGGCATGGTGTATGGTGCCATGACCCTGTTCGATCTGGAGCTTGCGTTTGCCATGGGGGTTTTGACCTTCGTCTTGAACTTTATCCCCAATGTCGGGTCGATTATTGCAACCTTTATCGTGGCGCTGGTCAGCTATGTGCAAACCGGAGACACGGTTATCGGTGTATCGCTTTTCTTTATCGTCGGGTTCCTTCAATTCGTTGTTGGACAGGTGCTTGACCCTGTTCTGCTTGGCCGGACGCTGCGGCTTTCATCATTTGGGATTATCGCGTCGCTTGCCTTTTGGGCGGCGGTCTGGGGCATTGTGGGGATGTTTCTGGCGGTTCCCATCATGGTGTCGATCATGATTGTGTGTTCCCACATCAAGGAATTGCGGCCCATTGCCATTTTGCTGTCCCGAGACGGGCTGCCCGATCACGAGCCTGTGGGGGACACAACCGTCATTCCCGCTATGGCGCGGCTGAAGTCGTCAGATCCAGCTGAATAGGCTCTATTGGCCGTGTAGTGCCTGTTTCTAGGCCGTTTCTGCCTCTATTGGCGCGTCGTTGTGAAACGGGCAGGCAACATGGTGCTGGGGGGCCTCTTCGATCAGAGCGGGGCGTTTTTCAGCGCAGGCAGGCCGCGCGATAGGGCAGCGGGTGCGAAACACGCAGCCAGACGGAGGATCAAGCGGCGAGGGGAGTTCGCCCTCGAGCGCGGTGCGTGTGCGGGCGCGTTCGCGCACCGGGTCCGGCACGGGGATCGAGGCAATCAGCGCTTTGGTGTAGGGATGGCGGGGGGCCGCGATCAGATCTTCGGCGGGGGCGGTCTCGACCAGACGGCCCAGATAGACCACCGCGATGCGGGTCGAGACGTGGCGCACTACGCTTAAATCATGGGCGATAAACAGCATCGACAGCCCCATGTCGCGCTGCAGATCGGCCAACAGATTGACCACCTGCGCCTGCACCGACACGTCAAGCGCCGAAACAGGTTCATCGCAAATCAGCAATTCGGGTTCCGTGACCAAGGCCCGCGCGATGCCGATACGCTGGCATTGTCCGCCCGAGAATTCATGCGGATACCGGTTGACCAGAGACGGCAAAAGACCCACCCGCTCCAGCATCGCGCCGACGCGGTTTCGACGCTCTGTTGTCGAAAGGTCAGGCATGTGGGTCAAAAGCGGCTCTGCCACGATTTGCCCCACGGTCATGCGCGGGTTCAGCGCGGCAAGCGGGTCTTGAAACACCATTTGCACATGGCGGCCCAGTTTGCGCCGGGCAGAGGCGTCAAGCCCGGTGATCGGCTTGCCCTTCCATGTCACTTGACCTGCGGTGACCGGCACTGTGCCGATGATTGCGCGGGCCAGGGTGGATTTGCCTGAACCGCTTTCCCCGACAAGACCCAGGGTTTCGCCCCGGTCCAGCGTCAGGTCGACCTGTGACACCGCTTGCAGGCCCTTAGGCTTGGTCCAGGGCCAGGCGGCGCGGGGCATGATGGGAAAGGTCACATCCAGCCCCTGAACAGAGAGCAACGGCGTTGTCATGACACCTCCTGTGGTGGGGCGTGACAGGCGCGGACGCGGCCCGGTGCGAATTCGACCAGCGGTGGCATGGTCGCGCAGGCGTCATGCGCCAGAGGGCACCGTGGGGCAAACGGGCAGCCGCCTGTCAATTGCGTCAGGTCCGGGGGATCGCCGGGGATTGTTGGCAAAATCTCCTGTGCCACATCCAGCCGGGGCACCGCTGCCAGCAGACCGGCGGTATAGGGATGGAGTGGATCGGCAAAAAGCGCATCCGTGGGTGCGGCTTCCATCACCTGACCGCCATACATCACCAAAGTGCGGTCGCAACTGCCCGCGACGATGGCCAGATCATGGGTAATCAGGATCATCGCGGTGCCGAATTCCAGACGAATGTCCTCGAGCAGATCCATGATCTGGGCCTGAACAGTGACATCGAGCGCGGTGGTCGGCTCGTCCGCGATCAGCAGTTGCGGGCGACACAGCAACGCCATGGCGATCATGATGCGCTGTCGCATGCCGCCGGAAAATTCGTGCGGATACATCGAAAGCCGCCCCTGCGCGTCAGGAATGCGCACCGCTTCAAGCATTTTGGCGCTTTCGATCAGCGCGTCGCGTTTGGATATGTCGTGGTGCAGGGTCAGCACTTCGGCCATCTGGTCGCCCACCCGCAGATACGGGTTGAGCGAGGTCATCGGATCTTGAAAAATCATCGCCATACGCTTGGCTCGCAGACGATTCAGTTTGCTTTCGGGCAGGCCCAGCACCTCTTCGCCCTCAAGCCGGACAGAGCCGCGCGCCGAGCCGTTGCGCGCCAGAAGGCCCAATATGGCAAAGGCCAGCTGCGTCTTGCCGGACCCGCTTTCTCCGACAATGGCAAGCGTTTCGCCCTTGTCGAGCCGCAAGGACATGCCATTGACCGCGCGCACCGTGCCGTCGGGGGTGTCAAAGGCGACATTCAGATCGGAAACATCAAGCAGCATTAGCGGTCTTTCGGATCAAGGGCGTCACGCAACCCGTCGCCCACGAAGAAAAACGCAAAGAGCCCGGCCACGAAGAACCCGAGAGGGAAGAGCAATTGCCAGATCGTGCCATTGCGCATCTCTGACGCGCCTTCGTTGATCAGCGCGCCCCAGGACGTCAGCGGTTCCTGAACGCCCAATCCAAGGAACGAGATGAAGGATTCGTAGATGATCATCGAAGGCACCAAAAGAGTGGCATAAACGATGATCACGCCCAGCAGGTTGGGCACGATATGGCGCAGGATGATGCGGAAGGGATGCACACCGGTGGCGATGGCCGCCTCGACAAATTCCTTGCCTTTGAGGGCCAGAGTCTGCCCCCGCGCGATGCGCGCCATGTCGAGCCAGGAAATCAGGCCGATGCCAATGAACAGCATCAGGATCGAGCGTCCGAACACCACCAGCAGCAGGATCAGCACAAACATGTAAGGGATCGACATCAGCACATCGACGATACGCATCATGGTGCCATCGACACGACCGCCGAAATACCCGGCAATTGCACCGTACAGCGTGCCGAAGAATACCGCGATCAGCGCGCCGACCAGGCCCACCATCAGCGAAATCTGTGTGCCCTGGGCGGTGCGGGCAAAAAGATCGCGGCCCAGTTGATCGGTGCCGAACCAATGCCCGCTTGCCAGCGACGGGCGGCCCAATTCTTCGACCTGGCCCAGCACGGCCCAGTCGATTTCCTCGTAATCCCAGGGGGCGATGATTGGTCCGATCGTGGCAAACGCCGCAATCAGCGCGAGCACGATCAACCCGGCCACGGCGGCACGGTTGCGAAAGAACCGTGCGCGGGCGTCAGACCACAGGCTGCGCCCCTTCGGAGCATGCGCCAGATGCGACGCATCGGTGAGCGTAGCGCCCCGCATCAGTAGCGGATCTTCGGGTCGATCCACGCATAGGCGATATCGACAAGCAGGTTGAACAGAATGGTCAAAGCTCCCAATAGGACGGTGATGCCCATCATCACGCCGTAATCGCGCGCCAGGGCCGAGGCGACAAAGAACTGCCCGATGCCGCCGGTGGAAAAGTAGATGTCGATCACCACCGATCCGGTGATCATTCCCACAAAGGCCGGTCCCAGATACGAGATCACGGGCAATAACGCTGGTTTAAGCGCGTGGCGCAGCATGATCGTGCGCTGGGACAATCCTTTGGCGCGGGCGGTTCTGATAAAGTTGGAGGACAGCACTTCGAGCATGGAGGCGCGGGCGATCCGCGCGATGGAGGCCATGAAAGAGGTGCCCAGGGCGATGACCGGCAAGACAACAAATTGCCATTGACCTCCTTGCCAGCCGCCTCCGGGCAGCCAGCCAAGCCAAAGTGTGAAAATCAGAACAAGGATCGGCGCGAGAACGAAATTCGGCAGCGCTTGCGCGCCGACCGAGATGCCGACGGCGAGGTAGTCCAGCCATGAGTTTTGTTTGAGTGCGGCCACAATGCCCAGCAGGCCGCCGACCAGCGTTGCCAGAACAAAGGCCCAAAGCCCGTAGGTCAGGGTGACGGGAAAGCCTTGTGCGATCAGATCGTTCACATCCTGATCGCGGTACACAAAGCTTGGCCCGAAATCGAACCGCGTCACGATATTGGTGATGTAGGTCCAGATCTGAACGATAAACGGCTGATCCAGGCCGTATTCCCGTTCGAGATTGGCCAACACCGCCGGCGGGACACCACGTTCGGTTGCAAAAGGCGATCCGGGGGCCGCGTACATCAGCACGAAGGTCAGCACCACAAGAAGCAGGAGCACTGGAATGGCGACCAGAAGGCGACGGATGATGAAAGCGGTCATAGGGGGGCTGTGCCACAGTTGGTTTTACGTGTCATTCCCGGGCGTGACCCGGGGATGACAGTGTTTTGGGATCAGATGTTACTCAGCCGCAGCGCGGTAGATGTCTTGAACGTACCAGTTGTTTTCCACGTTGTTCATCGGCCAGTTACGGATCTGTGGGTCGAGCATGAAATTCTGCGTGTAGTGGTAGATCGGAATGATCCCCATGTCATCGGCAAGGATCTGTTCAACCTTTGTGTAGGCTTCGTTTGGATCGGCCATCTGGCGGGATTCGCGCATCAGCTTGTCCACTTCTGGGTTGGAATATTTGCCGTCATTCGATCCATGTGTCGTTGTCACCAGATCAAGAAAAGTCGATGCTTCGTTGTAATCGCCGCACCAGGCAGAGCGCGCCACATCGAAATTTTGTTCGCCGCGAATGTCGATATAGGATTGCCATTCGTAATTCGACAGCACCGCATTCACGCCCAGCGGTTTCCACATCTGGCTGATCACCGTGGCGATGGCCTTGTGGTTGTCGGAGGTGTTGTAGATCAGATCAAGTTCGATCGGGTTGTCGGGACCGTAGCCGGCTTCTTCCATCAGGGCCTTGGCCTGCTGCATTCTTTCGCCGTACGGAATGTCGGCATAGTAAATGTCAGGCATTTCGAACCCGGCGGTTGCTTCATGGGTGAAGTTATAGGCCGGAGACTGCCCGCCCTTGAGCACCTGATTGACAATCACTTCGCGATTGACCGCATAGGACATTGCCTTGCGCACCTTGACGTCTTGCAACGCTTCGTGGCCGCTATCGGTGAAGTTGAACGCATAATAATAGCTGCACAGGCGTGGGGTTGAATGGGCCTCGTCCGGGTAATCCGCCTTGAGCTGCGGATAAGTGCCTGCGGGCAGGTCATCCATCATGTCAAATTCACCGGCCTGATAGCGGGTCAGGGATTGATTGCGGTCGTTGACGACAAAAAACTGAACCTCTTCGATCACCACGTCATCGGCATTGTAGTAATTCGGGTTTTTGACCAGAGTGGCCACTTCGTTCACCGACACATCCTTGAGCATATAGGCCCCGTTGCCAACAAGATTGCCGGGTCGCGTCCAGTCTTTGCCATGCGCCTCTATGGTTGCCTGATGGGCCGGGAACAGGGTGGAATAGGTGGTCATGGCGGGAAAGAACGGCAGCGGCTGGGTCAGCGTGACCTGCAGAGTGTGTTCGTTCACCGCTTCGACACCCAGCGTGTCCGGATCGGCCTCACCGGCCACGATCTCGGCTGCGTTCTCGATGCTGGTCAGCTCGACATACCAAGCATAGGGCGATGCGGTCGCCGGGTCAGCGGCGCGCTGCCAGGCGTAGACGAAATCCTGTGCGGTGAGCGGATCGCCGTTTGACCAGCGCGCGTCGTCGCGCAGGGTGAATGTCCAGGTTTGGTTGTCGTCGGTTGTCCAGTCGGTTGCGATGGCCGGGATGACGTTGCCATCCGCATCCTGCCGCGTCAGCCCTTCAAAAAGCTGCCGGGCGATATGGTTGCCGATCGTTTCCTCGATCAGCTGCGGGTCAATCGTTTTGAATTGATCCAGCACCGAAACCTTGAAGGTCTGGTCGTCCGCGAGGGTATCGCCGGGCTGGATATCGGCGGCAAAGGCCGTGGTGGTCAAGAATGTTGCAACGGTGGTCAGAAGGGTCAGTCGGGTCATCAAAGATCTCCCTTTATGGTTGCACGTGGCGTGCGCCTCGCGCCGGTCGTTTGCATAAGACTTCTGTGAATAGCCTAACGAAAACGCACCGCTGTTCAATGCGTTCCAGTGCAATATTGCGAAATGCTTTGCATGTGGGGGGGCATGGCCGTTGGCTCACTGTCGTGCCGCACGGGCAACAGGTACACACCGGGCAGGGGGGTGGACTTAGACTGGGCGCTGGATGGTGACGAAATGGGTGACGGTCCCGTTTTCGTCTTTCACCGGACGAAATTCGCATTCGTGAAGAAACGGCGTGCCATCTTTGCGGTAGTTCGTGATTCTGACCGTGCCTGCCGAACCTGTCTTGATCAGTTCGCGGAAATACTCGACGGCCTCGGCTTCGGTGTCCGGGCCTTGTAGGAATGACAGATTGCGCCCCACCGCTTCGCTTGCGCTATAGCCGGTATGGGCTTCGAATTCTTCCGAGGCGTAGATCACGATGTTTCCAGACCCGGCAAGACAGATCACCGCCGAGTTTGATTTGGCTTCTTCACCGAATCCGGTGTCGACATGTTGGTCGATGAAATCATCAAAAGTGTCGTCGTAAGAGCTCATGGGTTACTTCTCGTGGGCTGTGACAATGGCTTCGACAAGTTGAACCAGACGTCGTTTTTCGTTGGCATCCGTCAGGCGAACAAACGAACTGACCAGACGTGCAAGCAAATCGGCTTCTTGTGGCAAGTCTGCATCGGCCTCTTGTTTGGCCGGCGACGGGGCAGGGGGGGCGGCCGGGATCGGCGCGGGGTCGGCGACGTCAGTGGAGGGGGCATCCACCGGAAGGATCGAATTGACGTGAACGCCATAGAAATCGGCCAGTGCGATCACATAGGTCAGGTTGCATTTGCTCTGAGCGTCTTCGTATTTCTGGTATTGTTGCGGGCTGACATTGATCGTCCGGGCAACCTCGGCCTGGGTCAGACCGCGCGCGGTGCGCAATTCGCGTAGGCGGCGGCCAAGAAAGCCATAGACGTCGATGGATACGACATTTTGCTGTGCTTGCGCCATTGCGACTCCGTTTGTTGCGGCGTTTGCCGCGCATTCGGCGGCGGTGATTTTTAATATGCGATCCTTCGGCTCGGAAATGAAGAGTTTTGCGCGTTCGCGCATGTTCGGCCGTAAATACGGTTGCGATGCGGTGTTTTTTTACAACGTGACCCAAGGTAAAGAGCTGATTTATCAGAAAAAACAATTTTTCCGGACGGCTTCCAAAATCTGAGAGTGGGTTGTCAAGTGCTTGATAATAATAGTCAAATTTTCACGTCTCATGAAATGCGGCAGGTATAAGGCTTGCGCGCCCTTAAGGTTGACGAATTATCTCCTGAATTTGCCTCAATTTCTCAGAATAAGAGAATCAAATCTCTGATTGTGAGGAAATGATCATGTCTATAGCGTTGATGGAACGGCCCGTCATTGAAACTGCAAGCGAGGTTCTGGAACCCGGTTGCCTTTTGCATGATGGATATTACGCGATTACAGAGCTGCTCAGCTGGAGCAGTTTTGGTATCACGTATCTGGCCGCGGATCGGAATGGTCGTGCTGTCATCATCAAGGAATGTTACCCAAGCGCATTTTGCGAGCGTCACGGTCTAAACGTTGTGCCACGCGATAGCGCTGCTGCTCCGGTTTTGGAAGCGACGCTGTACCTGTTTCTTCAGGACGCCCGGTCGCTTGCGAAACTGCAGCATCCCAATATCGCCTGCGTCGAACGGGTGTTCGAGGAAAACGCAACGGCTTATATCGTGGTCGAGTTCATTGACGGGTTGGACCTGCTTGAGATTATCGAACACAGCTGGCCGCAACTGAGCGCCGACAATGTGCGCGACCTGCTGAACAAAACACTGGATGCGCTGGACAAGGTACATAGCGCGGGATTGTTGCACCGCGATATTTCGCCCGAGAATATCATTGTCACAGGTGCCAATGAACCGGTGTTGATCGACTTTGGCGCGACGCTCAAAACGCTGGCGCGCCGGGCTGGTTCACGGTCAGAGTTGCCGATTTCCAAGAGCAGCTATGCACCGCATGAGTTTTTCGTGTCGGGCAGCAAGCAGGACACAACCGGCGATTTCTATGCTCTGGCCGCCAGCTTTTATCATCTTATCACCGGGGTGATGCCCGTCGATGGGCAGGCCCGCCTGTCTGCCCATCTTGCGGGCAAGCCAGACCCGTACATCCCGCTCAGCCACCTGACCGATGATTTCGATATGGCGTTCTGCAATGCGCTGGATTGTGCCTTGTCCATTCTTCCCAAAGACCGCGTCCGGTCTGCCGAAGAGTGGCAGCGCAACCTCTGATCTTTTCCCGAATACTGACGATTTTGCGCCGATCGCGCACCTGAATGGAGTTCACGATGTCAAACCTACTGTCCCGCCTGAAACGCTCGGCCCTGACTGCATCACTTGTCGCTTCGGCGTCGTTGTTGCCACATGCGGCAAATGCAGGTGATGTCGTCTTGAAATCCGCTGATGGCAATGTCGATCTGAAAGGCGAATTCGTAGACTTTACCGGCACGGAATACGTGATCCGCACCGCACTTGGCGATTTGCGTGTGGCAGCGGCGCGTGTGCGCTGCGAAGGGGCGGCCTGCCCGACATTTGATACCGACGCTGCCGATTTGAAATTTGTCGGCTCTGACGCGATTGGCGACGGCTTGATGCCGCTGTTGTTGTCCGGATACGCCGCCCATCTTGATGCCGAGGCCGCCATTGTCAAAGCTCCGCAGGGCGAACAGATCCTGGCAAATTTTGTCAGCGAGTCCGGTTTTGGTGATAAGATCGGAAGCTACCTTGTGAGCCCGTCCTCTACAGATGATGCGTTTGAGGGCCTCATGACAGGTGAGGCACATATCGGCATGGCGTCGCGTCGCATTCTGCCGGAGGAAGCACGCGCCCTGAAACAAGCGGGTGCGGGCAACATGATTGACCCAAACCAGGAACATATCCTGGCGGTGGACAGCATCGTGATCATTACACATCCGTCCAACCCCGTGTCCGAGATCACGCTTGGCCAAATGCGTGATATCTATGCCGGGCGCATTTCGAACTGGCGCGAGCTGGGCGGTGATGACCTGCCCATTCAGGTGGTCAGCCGCGCCAAAGACACCGGCGCGCGCACAACGTTCGAGGCGTCGATCTTTGGCAGTGCCCGTGTCACCAATACTGCGTCAGAGATCATTGCAGACAGCAACACAGACATGGCCGCTTTGGTAAATGCAGACCCGGCTGCGATTGGTTTTGTGCCCTATGCGTACCAGCGTGGTGCAAAGGCGATGAACCTTGTCAACGCCTGTGGCATCGTTCACCAACCTGATGCGTTTTCGGCCAAAACCGAGGAATACCCGCTGAAACGGCGCCTGTATCTCTACAACCGCGCCGATCTGGACAATGCGCTGGCGGACGATTTTCTTGAGTTCGCGTTGTCCGAGGATGCGGACAGCGTGATCGCCAAGGCCGGGTTCATTGATCTTGGCATCACCCGCCGCCCGCAGGACATGGATGGCCAACGCGCGCGGATGCTGCTTGAGGCGAAAACGGACGCCTATGAAGAAGGCGTGATGCGCGAGATGTTGGATCAGATGGCCGGCTATGACCGTTTGTCCACGACGTTCCGCTTTCGATCCGGGTCGTCGCGGCTTGATGAGCGGGCCGTGATCGATATGGAACGTCTTGTCGATTATCTTGCCGATCAGCCCGAGGGCACGAATATCACGCTGGTGGGGTTCACCGACAATGTTGGCCCCTTTGACAGCAATCGCGAGTTGTCAGAAAAACGCGCAGCGCGGGTTGCGGATACCCTGCGCGACACCGGGGGCGACGCAATTGCCCATGTTGAAATTGCCACCGCCGGGTTCGGAGAAGTGGCCGCGACCTCTTGTAATGTGACGCAGCAGGGTCAATCCATCAATCGCCGGGTCGAGGTGTGGATCGAAGCCGCCAATCAAAGCTAAGGCTTACACGGGTCGGCACCTCGTGTTGGTGCTGAACCGTGCGGTTTTCGATAACTGCTTTCAAACTTGATATGAACATGACTGAATAAGTCAATCCCGCCGAATAGGCGGGATTTCGTTTTGCGTGAGAGAATTCTGATAAACCAAGTTACAGTTTTTAGATAAGCAATATCATAACCGGTGATATAGACTGCTAAATTATTAACTCTGGGAAACACATTTTTGCCATCGTTTAATCGCGCCGTTTCGTTTCGCTACATCTGCACAATTGCCGGTTTTGATTTTACAACATAAATGCAAGAATGTTGAACGAGGGCTCGTTTATAAGTTGGCCAAACATTCAGAAAAAATATGTATTTAGAGCAACTTGGCTAAACCGTGTGTGTGAGTCGATCTTTGCGTGCTTTGCGTTCTGAAAGTTAACACAAGGTTACTGCACATCACCTTTTTTTATTTCGAAAATTTCTGTGACTTCGCAGAAACACCTGAACAATGACACGGTTTTGTCCAGTTTCAAATCTAGAAAAATCTAAAGCGTGCAGATCGCACGACAGCCCAAAAGAACTTTGGAACGAGATTGAAAATGGCCGATGCACCGCAAATAGAAGATGATAGCCAAGAGCATTATCTTGATGAGCTGGCCCCCGGAACCGAATTGCTTCAGGGACAATACAAGATCCTGAAATACCTGAATTCCGGTGGATTTGGGATCACGTATCTTGCCTCTGACAGCCTTGATCGCAAAGTTGTCATCAAAGAATGTTTCCCGTCGTCCTTTTGTGACAGAACGCGAAACACGGTGCGTGCGCGGTCAAAGTCGCAATCACAGGAATTGCGGTCGGTTGTGCAGCTGTTCGTGCAAGAGGCGCGCCGGCTTGCAAAACTGGAACACCCCAACATCGTGGGTGTTCATCAGGTGTTCGAAGACAATGAAACCGCCTATATGGTGCTTGATTTCGTCGAAGGCCGCGACCTTCTTGATACAATCGAGGAGGCGACCCACAGCCTGACCGCCGAGCAGATTGTCCATCTTTTGAAAGAGACCTTGCAGGCTGTGCAATATGTGCATGACAAGGACATCCTGCATCGTGACATTTCCCCTGACAATATTCTGCTTGATGCAAACCTGCGGCCGGTGCTTATTGATTTCGGGTCTGCGCGGGAAGAGGCAACAAAAAAGAGCCGTGTGTTGTCAGCGATGCGCGTTGTCAAAGACGGCTATTCTCCGCAGGAATTTTACGTCCAGGGCAGCCAGCAATCGCCTTCCAGCGATTTGTATGCCCTTGGTGCCACGTTCTATCATCTGATCAGCGGTGATATTCCGCCCAATAGCCAAACCCGGCTGGCGGCTATCGCGGCAGGGGAAAAAGACCCGTTTGTCCCGCTTATTGGTCGCGTCAAAGGGTATGACGGCAACGTCCTTGCCGCCATCGACAAGGCGCTGGCGATACTTCCTCAAGATCGTCTGCAATCGGCAAAACAATGGCTTGAGATGATGGAAGGCACCCGAACGGCAGCGCAGGTGGTGTCCCAGATTGTCCCGCCACGATCTTCCCCCAATGCCAAAGCGAAACCTGCCAAGCGTCGTCTTCTTGTCCCGCTTATGGCGGCGGCCGCGGCTGTGGTTGCGTTGATTGTGGTGGGCGGATTGGCGGGTTCGGGGATCACACCCTCCGAAAGCGAGATCAGCGACGCATCGGACCTCCAGACCCGCACGCCCAGCTCCAACCAAGACTTGTAGCGCGTCCTCCTGTTTTAGGCACCAGGTGCGCCACCTCCCGTGATGCAAGCGAAACGAAAGGCAGAAAAATGAAATTTATCAGAGACATCATGTCCCGCAAATCAAAAGAACCCGAGGCTGTTTCCGACGATGTTCCGGCCTTTGAAAAGGTGATCGGGTTTGGCGAAGATGCAGCGCAGTCGTCTTTCGATGATGACCCATCGGTCAAACGCACAGCCAAGATCAAGGTGGTTGATGAACTGACTTCGCTGGGGTCCGAAGAGCAAGGGCCAAATGACGAACAATCCGACGCAATTCTGGAAAAGGCGCGGGCGATCATGGCGCAAGAGGCTTCGGAAACAGCGGTGAACATTTGGGATATCGAAGACGAAAACGACACAGACTCTGCCGAGGCCCCTGCGGCCCAGCCGATCCGCCGTCGCCGGAACGCAACGCGCGTTCTGAGCTTTGATGGCGGTGCTGCTGATATTGTTCCGATGTTTGACGCTGCACCGCCCACCAAACCAGCGGAACGCACAAAGTTTCCGGTTGGCTGGATTTTGGTTGCCGATGGGCCGGGCCGGGGCGAGTGTTTCACGCTTGAACCCGGCATGTCCCAGATCGGACGCGGTGATGATCAGGCGATCCAGCTTGATTTTGGCGATAATTCAATTTCTCGCACCAATCATGCGGCCATTGTGTACGACACCGAAACTCATGCTTTCATGCTGGGCCATGGTGGCAAAAAGAACATTGTCCGCCTGAACGGCAGCCCCGTTATCTCGAACGAGACGCTCAAAGCGGGTGACAAGATCAAGATCGGTGAGACCGAGCTGCATTTCGTGCCGTTGTGCACAGAAGAGTTCAACTGGGCTGATACCGATAACCCAGAGGAGAGCGATGATGTGGCGATCGCCTAAACCCAGATTTGATGTGGCGTCCGCGATCTGCCAAGGCGGCCGCGACTATCAGGAAGACGCTATTGTCACAGATTTCCCGTTCGGAACAGACACCGGTGTCGTCGTCCTTGCCGATGGCATGGGCGGCCACGCGGCCGGTGATGTTGCGTCCAAATTGATCGTGACAGAGGTCTATAGCGAACTGAAATTCCAAAGTGCGAATTTCGTTCAGAAGGAACGCCATATCCCCGACCTGATGACCAAGGTCGCGGCAGAGGCGAACACTTCGGTGCGCGAATATATCCGGTACAATCCCAAAACCCGTGGCATGGGCGCGACGCTTGTTTCGCTTGTTTTGGTCGAAAACCGGATGTTCTGGTTGTCGATCGGTGACAGCCCGCTTTACCACCTGCGCGGCGGCAAGTTGCAGCAATTGAATGAAGATCATTCAATGGCCCCGCAGATTGATTTCATGGCCAGACAAGGATTGATTGACGAAGAAGCGGCGAAAAACCATCCGGACCGCAATTGTCTGACCTCTGTGTTGATTGGTGAAAAAGTGACGCGGACGGATTGCCCGCGCACGCCTTTTGAACTGAAGGTCGGCGATATTGTTGTCGTCTCCAGCGACGGGCTGCAATACCTGGAAGATTCCAAGATCCAGAAAATTCTTCAGAAATACCGCCGACGCAGCAGTGCCGAGATCGCGGGATATCTGCTTGAGGCGATTGAGGCGCTTGCCGATCCTGATCAGGACAATGTGTCTTTGGCGGTGATCAAGCTGAATCACAACACCCCGATGGAGCGGACGATCGCGCCCAAGCCGATTGATGTGGTGGCCGACCAAAGCGGAAAGGTCACGCGCGTGGTCAATCTTGATGCGGCCAAACCCGCCGAGGACGTGGCAGCTTCGGCCGCCGGGCAACCGGCCCTTGCGGCGACGGACGCGGCAGGCGGCGGGGCTCAGGCCTTCAAAATGGTTGTAGGAGGCAAGTAATGTCGTCTCGGGATGTTGTGCAGGAAAGCCAGGACAATCTGATCCAGGCGCTGGACTCGGGTGTCTTGTCCGATGCGCTTGCCGCGCAGGGGCGGGAAATTCTTGCCAATATGCAGCAGGTGCTGCGCCTGTCGGTTCTTGGCCTTCCCGATGCCGGTAAATCCACATTGATGAACCTGCTTCTGGGCAAAAATGTCATCCCGGATGGTCTGTATCTGCCGACCTTGTCCTTTCAGTACGGCGAGACCCCGCAAGCAAAATGCACGATGCCCAATGGTGATATCGAAGTTCTGGACGATATTGATCTGAACGCCATCGCCAAGCGTCAGCCTGTCTTTGTTGACCTGTCACTGCCTTTGCCCGCGCTTCGGAAACTTTCGATGATGGAGGTGGTTGTCGGGAGCGATCTTGCCGAACAACAACGGGCCGTGAAATGGGCGACCAAGCGGACGGATATCGCGCTTTGGTGTACCCAGTATTGTGATCCGGTTGAAGAAACGCTTTGGACTTTGCTGCCCGACCATTTGTTGGATCATTCCTTTCTCATGCTCACCAAGACCGATGAGCTTGCCGCGAACGGGACCTTGTCTGAATATTCTGATCGTGCGCAGACGCTTGGCAGCGAGACATTTTATAAAACCCTTCCGATTGATACATTGGCAGCGGTCAATGCGCGGCACGCCGATGGCACAGTGGACAAGCAGGCGTTGCGCGCATCAGGTGGCATGGCGCTTATTTCGGCCATTTTGCGAGAGGTCGAGATCGGACAACGCGCCGCGGCTGACGCGGCTGACATCTTTCTGCGGCAAATTGATTTTGATCCCGAAACCTGGGCCCCGGCCAAGGATATCGCACCAAACCTCCCTGCGCAGGATGCCACAGAAGACACCGCCGCGCCGCCAGAAACCGCGCCAAAGACGGTTCCATCCGAGGCCGCGCCGACAGATCCAGACGAGAGCCAAACGGCAGATCCCGATCTGGTCGCAGGGGCCGCGCCGACCCTGAGCGTTGCGGCACGCGCCGCCTGCACACAGGTGGTGGATCAACTGATCGCAGAAGGCAACGCGCTGGCGCATCAACTGGAAAACGACGAGATCAACCAGGCAACGGTTGTCGATGTATCGGTCGATACCGTGACCTGGATTGCAGATTATCTGGCCGAGGCCAGCTCTGAAAACGATCCGGTTTTGGAGCATACCTGCGACATGGCAAACGATGCGGCAGACCTTGTTCAGCTGATCAAGCTTGAGAAGGGCGATACCGTCGCGCTGGATGCGCTGAGCCTGATGATCCAACTGAAACACGAGATACAAGCCGAACTGGCCGCCTGAACACCATCAATGAAACAGTATCCCATTGCTGACACGATCAGCACGACACCGGGCGGCATCTGCGTTGCGCAGGGTTCTGAGCCAATAACAAAAAGGAGGACAGCATGAGAGCGGAATGCATTCGCGTCGAGGCCAGCGAGCCCGTGACAGCCGACCTTTCTACCACACGCACAGGTCTTGAGCGTGATTTTTCGCAGATCGGGATGGAGCCGCTGCAATCCGTGAAAGACGATCTTTTCGATGTGCAACACTCTATCGAGGATCTCAAAAGCTTTGGCGGGCCCGAGGTTGCCAAGAAGGCCGAGAAACTCATCAAGTCACTTACCGAATTCAAGCCGTCCATCACCATGATCGGCCAGATCAAGTCGGGCAAAACGTCATTGGTGAACACGATGGTCGGGATGCCTGACCTGCTGCCCGCGGATGTGAACCCCTGGACGTCTGTTGTGACATCGCTGCATGTGAACACGCCGCAACGAGATGGTGCGCCAAAGGCATCATTCCAGTTTTTCGATCAGGATGAATGGGATCATCTGGTTGAAAAGGGTGGCCGCCTTGGCGAGCTGTCCAGCCGCGCGGGAGCCGATGAGGAAAACCAGAAAGTGCGCCAGCAGGTTCTGGAAATGCGCGAAAAATCCAAAGCCAGACTGGGCCGCAAATTTGAACTATTGCTGGGGCAGACCCACGATTTCAAATATTTCGATGATGCGCTTTTACAGAGATATGTCTGTATGGGCGATGATTTCGGCGATGCCGATCTGCAGGATTTGCAAGGCCAGTTTGCCGATATTACCAAATCGGCCGACCTGTATCTGGACGCGCCGGCCATTCCGTTGCCGTTGTGCATTCGCGACACGCCGGGCGTGAATGATACGTTCATGATGCGCGAACAGGTGACAATCAACGCGCTGCGTGGCAGCCGGATTTGCGTTGTCGTCCTGTCTGCGACGCAGGCGCTGAATTCGGTTGATCTGGGACTGATCAGGCTGATTTCGAACGTGACATCGCGGGAGGTGATCATTTTTGTGAACCGGATCGACGAATTGGCAAATCCGGCAACGGAATTGCAGGAAATCGAAAGCTCGATCCAGCGCACATTGGAAGAACATAACGGCCCCAAAGACCTCAAGATTATCTTTGGCTCTGCCTATTGGGGCAACATGGCCATTCAGGATCTGATAGACCAGATCGTTCCGGACAGCGCAAATGCCTTGGCCAATTATGCCCAGGGCATCGGAACGCCTCATAAGGCGTTAAACGCCGCCGGGATCTGGGAATTGTCCGGCATTCCAAGGCTTTTTGAGGAGATCGGAGAACGGATTGCCGCTGGCGAAGGTCAAGAGATGCTGAGCGCCATGCGGCGCCGCGCTCTGAACCATTTGCAAGGGCTTCAGGCCTCCAGCTCTGTTGTATCCCTGCGTCTGGACGATGCCGAGCTGGACATGATGGACACCGAGACCCTGCGCGAAACGCTGCGCCAGAACGAGGCGCGGTTGGTGGCAGAGCTGGACAGCAAGCTTGACGCGTTGTTCCACAGCTATGAACAAAGGGTCGATCAGGCCCATAAACGGTTCCTCGATCGCGCAGTCGACTCGCTTTTGGATCATCTAGAACGCAAGGGCCCAAGCGAATTGTGGCAGTATTCACCCGATGGCCTGCGGGTATTGTTGCGGTCCAGCTACCACATGCTCAGCAGAAAGGCCGAGAAGGCGACCAAGGATATTTTTCTGGCGGGTGCGTCTTCGATCACCGAGACATATCAGAACATGCTGTCAGCGACGGTGGACGGTTTCCGGATCACTCCGCCGCAACCCCCGTCCTTCCCGCCGCCTGCCACGCTCGGGCAAACCATCGCGCTTGATATGCAGGGATCGTGGTGGTCGGGCTGGTGGCAGCGCCGCAAGGGCTACCGGTCTTATGCTGATGAGTTTTACAAGCTGATCGAGGCGGAAACCGCGCCGATGATCAATGACATGAAGGTCACGCAAACCGAGGACATCCGCAAGATTGCGATTGCCGAACTAATTGATTTTCTGTCCGAGCAATGCGGGATTCTCACAGATGTCAGCCAGAAATCACATATCTCTCTGGACGAATTGAACGGCCTTTTCGGCATCACCGAACAGCAAGAGCGCGATGCACTTTTCGACATTCTGTTCGAGGAGTTTGCAGTCGATGATCCCGAGCCGGAAGACGAACCAGAGGGCCGCCCGACACGGCCCGCCCGCCCGACACGGCCAACCTAAAACCGTCCTGAACACGAATGACCCCGGAGACCAGGAATGACCACGCAGAACCGTAAACCCCGTATCGCTTTGATGGGCGAATTCAGCTCAGGCAAAAGCACCCTGTCCAACCTGCTTTTGGGCGCGCGTCCGTTGCCGGAAAAGGTGACCGCGACCCGCCTGTCTCCGGTGTGGATGTCGGCAGGCACGGCTGCGCCGTATCGTGTTGACGTGGACGGCCATGAAGAGCCGATTTCGATTGAAGATCTTGATGGTATTCCGGTCGAAGAAACGCGGGTGATCCGGCTTTTCTTTAAAACCGAGGTGCTGGAACTTTGCGATCTGATTGATTTTCCCGGAATTTCGGACCCGAATATGTCGTCAGATGTCTGGCAGCGGATGCTCGACGAGGTCGACGCGGTGGTCTGGTGTACCCATGCCACGCAAGCCTGGCGCCAATCCGAGGCGTCCGTCTGGGAGACAATTCCTGCAGAAGTGCGCGCGCGGTCCATTCTGCTTGTTACGAAATTTGACAAACTTACAACAGAACGGGACGGTCGCCGCGTTTTGGCGCGACTTGCCAAGGAAACCGACGGGCTGTTTGCCGCAACCTTCCCGGTGTCGCTGACAGCGGCCCTGGCGGCAGAAGATGATTACGCGGCGTTCGACGCCAGCGGCGGCTTGGATTTCTTGCAGTATTTCCTGAAAATGGTCGAAGACCTGACCGACACTGTTGCAACAACCGAAAAAACGTTGTTCGCAACACATCAGACGGTCAAACCGCCAGCTGCCAAAGTCGAAGCATCGCAGCCAACGGACCGATTGGAACTGCCGTCACAAGACGCGCCTGTGTCCGTTGCGGCCGTAGCTTCGCCTGCGCCTGAACCGCAGCCCGAACTCAAGAACGAAACGCCATCTGCATTTGACGCCGCGCAAACAGCGGAACCTGACAATTCGGTCAGCCCCGAACGGGTTATTCCGCGGCGGGTCAAACCAAAGAATGTAGGTGCCCGCCAACCACGCCCGCGCATCCGCGCAGAAGCCAGCACCATGTCTGCCTCAGAGCTGGCCGCATTGACCACCTCCAGAGTGCCGATGTCGAACAGCGGGCCGAAACTGCGGTCGATCTTTCAAGAGGGCCAATCGAATTCCCAGGACTAGGACCGCACGCATGCCTTGAGACAGTGATAGGACTTTCGCTGTCCCGACGTTTGGCTTACTTAGGACGCGGGGCAAAAACGAGGTGTGCGCGCGATGGTTCGACAGGCATTGGATGCCGTTTGTGAGACGTTTGAAGGCTGCGAGACGCTTGCATATGCAGATCTGTCTACCCAGCTTGTTCTGGCAACAAATGGAAACAACACTCAGGCCCAGGATGGCCTGAACGCGCTGTGCGAAGAAGCTGCGCTCATGCTGGATGGCGGGCATATCGGGATTGTCGGCACCCAGACCGGGTTTCGCCTGTTTCTCAGGGATTTTGACGAACCCAATGATGGCCTGATCTGCCTTTGCACGCTTCAGACCGATATGGACGGTCTTTTGCCGGCGGCCAGGAAATGTCTTTCGCAGATTGCTTCTGGAGGGTAGGGCGCATGGACGAAAAAGACCCACTTGCCCGCAAATTGGCGGCGCTCACATCCGACGACACCTTTGACGGAAAAGCGCTTCATTTGGGGCGCGCCGGGGCGTCTGACAGCATGACGCTGCTGCTTCAGGCGATTGATGACACGATGCTAGAGCGGGATGCGCTATTTTCGGTTGGCAACAGCTCTGCAACCCTGCGGATCAGCGGCAAGCGTGTGCAAATGCTGGTCGCGGCAACCGATGATCTGACTGCTCCGGCAGAGCTGATTGGGGCTCCCATCGATGCCGAAAAACCGCAGGCCATGGCGCAGCTGGGATCGGTTCTGAACACGCTGCTGTCCCGTGAAGGCACACTGACCGTCGAGCGGCAGCGCGTGTCAGGGGCTGGAACCGGATTGGGTTCCGGGGTGAGTATCCGAACGCTAAAAGCCAATTGGAGCTCAGAACAGGTGCAGGATGACAAAGATCCGATGACAGAGTTTCTGGATCGGGTGACGCCGCTTGCCATAACCATGATCGCGTTGAAAGAGTGGGAAATCGACAGCGTGACCGGTGATCCCGAAGCCATTGGCAATCTGGAAGCTATTCTGGATTCGGGATGGAAAGCGTTTGATCACGCCCATGGCCCGTTTCTGTCCGAGGATCAGTCAGCCCATATGCGTCTGCTTGACCAGTGGGGCGCTGACGGGCAATCGACGCTTGTTGCGGTGATCGGGGATCGGCAGTGCCTTGCCTTGGTACGCACCGAAGACGCGGCGCAAATCCTGACCGCCTGGCAATCTGCGCTTCGCTGATACCTGCAGCACAAAACGCCTTGGTTCAAAGCGCGGTCTGGAGTGTGACATTCGACATGCAAAAACCCGACGCGTCTGAGGGAAAGAACGCGCCGGGCTTTTTGTGTCGAAGCACTTGGGATTGGCGATCAGGCCAATTCGCTGGACACGTCTTGCAAGAAGTCCAACAGGCTGTCGACGCTGATCGCTTCCGGGTTCACCGTGTTGCTTGGGAAATACCGCAGGAAGATTTCGCGGGTTTCATCGCCCATCCCTTCGTGCAGACCCATTGACCAGGTCGGGAAGATCCGTTCGCGGACATCGTGGCAGGACATCAGAATGATGTTCACGTGGCGCGGATCGGATGCAATCCGGTGGTAAATGCCACTGACTTCGGCGCGACCGCCTTCAAGCACCTGCAGGAAGTGATTGCCATTGTAGTGCAGAATACCGGTCACGTTCATCGCGGCATTGTTGCGCTTACACACTTCAAGAAGTTCCGACATATCGATCGTGATCGAAGGGTTACGCTGGCTGTAGTAGACAAGACGAGTGAGGTTCATTGTTTTGCTCCGGTCAATTTTCTAAAGTTTGGGTCAGGCGGTTTGTGAAACGGGTTCGACAAGCTTGGGTGTCGGACGCCGGGTTTTCTGATGGGCGCGGGACGCTTCGCGGCGGCGTTTCTGCCGTTCGCGCTCGATCAACAATTCGGCGCGGCGCAGTTCGCCTTTGGCCTGCTGGGCCCGGCGGTTGGCCAAAAGAAGTTCTGCTTGATACAGATCTTCGATTTCGCCACGTACCTTGTTTTTGGACTGCTGCGCGATAAGGAATGTGGCAACAACCAGTAGGGCAAAGGCCGCAAGCAACGCGGTGTCTGGCACGGGCAAGTCCACCATCATGGCTTTCGACAACAGGTCGCCGCCCATAACCGACCCGGTAGAGACCAATTCGGCCCCTTTCGCCTGTGCGACACCGGCCCATACCGCGGCATTGTCGGTTAAATTCGTCCACCCCGTATTGAGTGTGCTCAAGACTGTATCAAGATCCGGCAATGATTCCATTGGATTAGCCTCCTTTTAGTCGATCAGAAATTCGACGGGCAGACCATCATCGCTATAGGCAACCACCTGGGCGTCCTGCGAAACACTGTCCACGATTTTCAGGTTAAGAGCCGCATCGTCGCGGTCCCACTCCACGCGCAAGCTGGCAAAGCCAGACGCTGCCAGCTCGATATCGCCATCAAGCTGCATGCGCGCCATGTCGCAATCCAGGGTCGCCTGGGCCATGACACGAATGCTGTCACGCTTTGTGTCCCAGTCGGTGCTGACATTTGCCACACCGTGAAGCGCGTTCAAGCGATCCTCGATGCGCGCCACACAAGGGGCAAGACCAGCCGGGGGCGTATAGCTTATCGCCTGGGCGGTGATAGGTTCCGCCACCTCCGGCTGGATCAGAGCCTCCATGTCGGGGGCAGACAGGTCAACCGCGGCAAGTTCGACATCTGCTGGTGCGTCTTCGACCGCATCGGCGAAAAAAAGCGGCGTGTCTATTGGCGTTGCCACAGGGGGTGCAATAGCCGCGACCATTTCGGCCATCTGTTCGGTTTTTGGAATCCCGGCTTCACCAGGTTGTCCGTAGAAATAGCCAGCACCACCAATTGCAATAGCAGAGGCGACTGTGAGTGTGATCAGAACAGGCGCTCCGCGACCTGTTTCTTCTCCGGCGCGCTTGGCAAGACGCTGAGACCGGGCAAGCGGAACACCCGCACGGTTTGGCGTATTGCCATCGATATAAGGCTTGGCGACCATTACGCCCGCCTTTGGAATTTGAAGAGCACACTGCCATTCGCAGCGGCGACTTTCTTCAATTCAATTCCAAGCCCATTCGCAACATCCGCCAGCATTGCCTCATTATCCGCAAGGGAAACTGGTGATGTGTCGTCTGACAATACCATATCTAATCCAAGCTCTAACACCATCTGCTGGAGAACGCCGGAAAAGCGGTGTGAATAAACAATCATTTACAGGGTCTCTCGCTTTCAATTTCCATTTTTATAAGAATTGCCCGTATAAGGTGACGAAACTAAGACAAAATCCTCATGAAATGTGTTAATTTCCAGAAAATTATAGGAATTTTTGAGAAAACTCATAATCCAAGAAAAAGCCCCCGCGTGGATCACGCAGGGGCTTTGACTGTGCTGGTTGTGGTTTTCGGCTTTATCCGAAAAACGCCTCGTTCAGCAGATCAGAGGCTTCCTCGATATCTTCGTCAGTGGTTTTTTTGGAAATACTACTTTGCGACTTTTGCGTAGTACCTTTTTGCGCAGTTCTGGATTTCTCCGAAATTGCACCGTCATTTTCCACTTTCAACGCAATAACGGAAATATTGTCCTGTTCCGGGTGTTCAACATTCAACGCAGTTTCCAACAGGCCTTTTGAGATATCTGCTGCGGAAGCTGTTTCAAAATGTTCGATACAGTCACAAATATCCGCGTCTGACAGCGTTTGAAGTCCATCGCTTGCCATAACCAGAATATCGCCTGCCTTAAGCCTGGTCGGTGTATCGGGGCAATCCAGATATTTGTATTCAGCCCCGCAGATCGCCGAAAGCAATTGATTGCGCTGCGGATGATTAAGCGCCTGCTCTTCATCCAGCATGCCGGTGGCCACCATGGCATCGATACTGGGGGCCATGGAATGATCCGCGTTCAGCCGCTCCAGATTTCCATCGCGGTACAGATACAGCAGTGAATCACCGACCGAGGCCCAATAAAGATCCGGCCCCACGGTCATACAGGCGACAAGCGTCGTACCCATTCCGCGGGTTTCGGGTGCATTTGACAGATAATCGGCCAATGCCGTGTTCGCCCGATGAACCGAGCTGCGCAGTGACTCTGTGACATCTTCGGTCTGCGCACGGCACAGGATGGAGCGGGTTTTGAGTTCAGCAAACGCCTCTCCGACGGCCAGCGCGCTGGCAATCTCGCCGCCCTGATGGCCACCCATGCCATCCGCCAGAACGGCGATGCCATAATCGTCACCTGCAGGAAAATCGGCGACAAGCGTGTCTTGTTGATAATCCCGCTTGCCGCAATCAAGGGCGCTGCCGACATCAAAGCGGGACATCACCGCTGATGATGTGTCTGACGGTCTGACGGATTTGGTCCACCGTGCAGATGTAAAAGCAAATCGCTTGTTCATAGTGTTATCCAGCCGCATCCGTTGCCGTCAAATTGACGTTCACGTTCCAAAGCGTGCCATTGCGACGGATCGCAAGATCAAGCTCTGAACGCGCGTTCGATATCGCGTTTGATGTCACTTCCGCCAAGGATGTGATGTCCGACAGGCGAATATTCTCGCTCATCAGTCCAATAACCTCGTCACCCACGGCAAGACCGGTAACACCGGATTGCGGAACATCGACAACCGATGTCACCCAGGCCCCGTTGGCAGGATGTACGGCAAAGCGCAAACCGTTCTCGAAACTGGTTTCATACGATACAGGGACGTCCGCCAATGTGCGCACCGTGACCTCTTCGCCTTCGACGGCCCAATCAAAGGCAACCCGGGCGGTGGCTTGATCTGTGCCGTCAAGATGCGTTTGGATCGCATTTTGCGCCGTATCGCGTCCGGTAACGGGGATGCCGCCAACCGCCTGAAGACGTGACCCAATTGGCAGGGCCAGACGCTCTGCGTCGGCCGGAAGCAACACACCCTCATCATCCAACGCAAACGGCAATTCGGCCTGTGTAGACAATGTGATCCAACCGTCAGCCCAGGTTGTTTGCACCGTGGGCGGTGTGACACTGGCCTGTTCGACAACCGGGACGGGCAGCGCAGCTACCGCTTCGATTACAGGTTGCACAGCCGCCGTTTCAACGACCGCTGCGGTCTGGTCGATTTCAGCCGCCGGTTTCGCTGCGGCGTTGATCATCGGCGTCGACGCTTCCGGGGACGGGGAAAGCGCCACAAACGCACCACCGGCAACAAGCGCACAGACCGCGACACCGGCTGCAATCCGACCAACGGACAGCCCGCTGGATTGCTTTTGCAGCTTGGATTGCTGCCTGCTTGTGACCCGCGTTTTGCGTGTAGTGCGGCGGGAATGGATCTTCGACATACGCTGCGCGCTGACAACGGCTTTCGCCCGCAACCCGGACGCCTTTGAATCCAGCGCCTCTGACCATTCGGCAGCGGTCTGGAACCGATCTTTCGGCAACACGGCCAGCGCTTTGTCGATCGCGGCACAGAAATTGCCATCGTAGCCGTCAACAACCTTGCTCAATGACACATAAGGATCAGATGCCTTGCCAACATGGGCCGTCAGGCGCACCTGGCTGTCAGGCGGAAGGCTGCCCGCAATGATGTGGTAAAAGGTGGCTGCGACAGAATACAGATCGCTGGACGGCCCCTGGGCACTGCCGGCAAGGTAGAATTCCTGCGGCGAATATCCGTCCTTTACCACGCGCAGAGCAGACAGCGCCTGGGTTGTTTTGGTGGCCTGCTCCCGCGCAGCGCCGAAATCAATCAGGATGGGTTCATGATCATCCGTCAGGATAATGTTGTCCGGCGATATATCGCGATGCAACAGACCTGCCTCGTGGACAAAACCCACCGCATCCAGCGTTTTGCGAAGAATGCGGCCGATTTCGGTCGGCATCAACGCGCGGCCGCGCTGTTCGATATAGCTGAGCAAGTCCGACCCTTTGACATAGTCAAGGATCATATATGCGGTGCCATGCTCTTCAAAAACCTGATGCACGCCAACAATGTTGGGGTGGTTCAACTTCGACAAGGCGCGCGCTTCTTTCAGGAAAAGTTTAATCACCGCCTGAAGCTCTTTGGCATGAGACTGTGACCGTGCATGCACATCCTGCCCGACGCGGCGGCACATGGTGTCCGGGAAACACTCTTTGACAACAACCTGGCGGTCCAGACTGTCGGTTGCGAGATATGTGATGCCAAAGCCACCGTGGTTAAGATACCCGGTGATCGTGTACTGCCCCGACATGAGCTCTGTACCTTTCGGCAGCTCATCAGTCGACGGGGGAGCCAAGTCTATCGTGTTGTCTTTTGTCATGGTGGAGACCTTGATAAGAATAGTTAAAAATTCTCATAAATTGGGAATATGTGCGAAATATGGCTTGATTGGGCAAAGTTTGGGATCGGGAATTGAGAATTCCCCGTCAAATGCGCGCGGATTAGTTGAAATTGGCCGGGTTTGATATTGACGACCCCTCAAAACCGGGTGCCGTTTACATATCGCGGAAATAAAGACCTCGGACGCACTCAGGTCTGCAAGATCGACAGATATCAAGGTAAATTCGATGATACAAAAGCGGCCCCGGGCCGGCGCCCATTCATCCTATAATCAAGATTATGTGTTTTAATATATGATGGGGAAAGCGCTTCGGGCTAACGGTTTGATTTAGAGATGATGCACTTGGTGATCATGTCACCGTCGGGTTTGCGAGTTTAATGGCAGAATACGGCATCATGATCGGAGACCCGTTATGCACAGCGCGCTTTGGTATATCTTGTTTGCCCTGCCCGTGGCGGGGGTGCCTGTCTTAGGTCAAACCTTGGCACGGGATTAGAGGAAATGCACACGCACTTAGGGGGGAGACATCAGCAAGCGGTCAAACCGATGCCTGTGTTGCAGCGGGCGCTTCTTGATGCGGGTGGTGTGACACGCATTGCTCAGGAAGGTGACATTGCTTTTCGGTGGCGCGGCCGTCCGCGCGCATTCGTGTTCTTGACGTCCGGGCGGCTTTCGGTGCGGTTTCGCACGTCTGAGCGCCAAATGGCCTGGGCTGAATGCAGGGCGACGGATGGGCAGGATTGTATGCCGCTCACCGCGGCCATTCTGTCGGAACGCGAGATTTCCATTCGCGCTTTGTGTACGGCTCCGTCAACCTGGATCGAATTGTCGCCGACCAGCCTGATCCTGCTGGTACATGGCCAACCGGAATTCCGCCGCGCGCTGTTCGCCGGGCATGCAAGACGCTTGCCGATCTTTTTCGCCAAGCTGTCGTCAAAAAACGTACTGGGCTTTGATCAACGCCTTGCGGATTGGCTTTTGAACCACGCGCAGGCATGTACGGTTCGGGCAACCCATGCCGAGATCGCGCAGGACTTGCTCACAGCACGGGAAGTCGTGTCGCGCAGGCTTCGGGCGTTTGCCGTCAAAGGGTGGATCGAGCAGCAACGCGGCCGCATTCTGATCACCGCCCCTGCCGCCTTGTCGCGTATTGCCAAAGGCGTTTTTTCGCTGTGCAGCGCGGTAAACAGACATCATCACGAGATTGCGCCAGCAGACCCGTTTCCAGGACCAGATCTGTAGTTCAACCAAGAGTGTCCGTTGAAGGCGTTCAAGGCGGGAAACATCATCCGGATAAGCCACACACAGCCGCACCATTTTCAAATGTCCCATTTGTTTGTGACAATGTCACCGAGTGTTCCGGTTCCTAAATGGTAAAGTTGAATAAAGAGCTTTGCATGTGGGGTGCTGATACGCGGCTCGAACACTGTCAGAGCGGGTTTTCGGAGGACAAAGACATGGACAGACGACAATTTCTATCTGCTGCTGTGATGGGAGGGGCTGCTGCCACCTTGGTCTCTGAAAAAGCGTCTGCACAAGCCAGCCCGTTTCAGACCAATGCCCGGATCGTCATCATTGGTGCCGGGGCTGCGGGAACCAGCCTTGCCAATCGCCTGACGGATCGACTTGACGGCGCACAGATCACCTTGATTGATCCGCGCACCGACCATCTTTATCAACCCGGCCTGTCGCTTGTTGCGGCTGGGCTAAAGCCATCGGGCTATGTGGTGTCTGACACCGGAGAATGGTTGCCCAGGGATGTGACCTGGCTGCGTGACCGTGTTGCGGCGGTTGATCCCGAAGCCAAGACCGTTTCGACCGAAGGCGGCGAAACCTTGGGCTACGATTGGCTTGTCGTGGCACCCGGGCTGGTCCTTGATCATGATGCTATCGAGGGGTTCAGCCTTGATATGGTTGGTGAAAACGGGATCGGTGCGCTTTATGCCGGGCCCGAGTATGCAGCCCGTACCTGGCAAGCGGCCAGTCGGTTTACGCAAGAGGGTGGAACAGGTCTGTTCACCCGCCCCGCCACCGAGATGAAATGCGCGGGTGCGCCGTTAAAGCATACATTCCTGATCGACGACATCGCGCGGCGGGCGGGCAATGCAAGTCGGGTCAACATGGTTTACGCAGCCCCACAATCATCGCTGTTCGGGGTTCCGATTGTGGCGGAAAAGGTGCGCATGCTGTTTGAGGATCGCGGCGTTGACACGATGATGAACCGAACGCTGACCTCTATCGACGCAACCGCCAAGCGTGCAACCTTTGCGACGGACACGGGCTCCGAAGAGATCGAGTATGATTATCTTCACGTGATCCCCCCCCAGCGCGCGCCGGACTTTGTTGTCCAGTCAGGGCTGGCATGGGCTGACAAATGGACAGATCAGGGCTGGGTTGAGGCCGATATGAAGACCCTGCGTCATCTGCGATATCCCGAGATTTTCGCCCTGGGTGATGTCGCGGGTGTCCCGAAAGGCAAAACGGCGGCCTCGGTCAAGTGGCAGGTGCCGGTTGTCGAGGATCACCTTGTTGCCGCGATTCAGGGCGGCGAGGGCACTGAGGCTTATGATGGCTATACCTCTTGTCCAATGATCACGCGGATCGGCCGCGCGATGCTGGTCGAATTCGACTACCACGACAATCTGGTCCCGTCCTTCCCCGGCCTTATCGCGCCGCTTGAAGAGTTATGGATCAGTTGGCTGATGAAAGAGGTGGCGTTGAAAGCAACCTACAATGCCATGCTGCGTGGGCGCGCATAAGGAGGAACAGACATGGAAGACCTTACTTTTGGAACGATGATCGCAGTTTTCGAAGAAATATTCGGTCAGGGCCTGTTCTGGACCATGCTGGGTGCCGCAGTGCTGGTGACGGTTGGATACGTCTATGTCCTTGTCCGGGACCGAGAGGTCAGCTGGAAAAAGTTTCTCTTTGCTCAGCTGTCCATGCCGGTGGGCGCGGTGCTTGCCGTTTGGTTCGTCATGGTCATGACCGACTCACATCTTGCGGATCTGGGTGGCCCGGTGGATTACATCGTCTTTCTTGGCATTGCGGTGATGGGTGCGATTGGCATGGCAATCCTTGTCTACACCTTGGAATCTCTGCTGTTCAAACGGCGCAGCGAAGGCGTTTCCTAACCCAAGACGACCGCATCACACAGGTCATGCAGACATGAATTGTTGCGCACCGTTTGGTGCGCACGGCCTCTTGAAACGGGCGTTGGCAGAAAGGCAGCAGGAATGGCTTCGGCACATGACATGACAAAAGACGCAGCGGGCACCGAAACACTCGGTCGGCTTGCGCATTTCCCGATCACGATTTTCGGCATCACGATGGGCCTGTTCGGGCTGGCGCTGGCGCTTCGTGCTGGGGGGTTTGGCGCCGCATCGATGAGTGTGATGTGGATCAGTGCTGCGGTGTTTCTGGCGTTGATCACGCTTTACGGTGTCAAGGCCATCCGTTTTCCGGCGCATGTCGCTGGCGAGTGGAGTCATCCTGTCAAACTGTCGTTTTTTCCGGCTGCAAACATTTCAATTCTGTTGCTGTCAATTCTTCTGCAAGGGCAGGTGCCCGCGATCTCTGCGGCGCTTTGGATGCTTGGTGCCGGTGTTCAGGCCGTTCTGACCCTTGTCATCGTGACCGCGTGGATTTCGCACAGAGCGTTTACACCCGAGATGATGTCACCAGCCTGGTTCATCCCGGCTGTTGCGAATGCGATTGTGCCGTTGGGCGGTATGCATCTCGGCTTCATTGGCATCAGTTGGTATTTCTTTTCAATCGCGGTTCTGTTCTGGAGCATTCTGCTGACGCTGGTGTTCAACCGATTGATCTTTCACGACCCCCTGCCCGGCAAACTGCGCCCGACCCTTGTGATCCTCATCGCGCCGCCCTCCATCGCCTTTCTGGCCTGGATCGAACTGACCGGCGGTACGATTGATGCAATGGCGCATGTGCTTTTGAATCTTGGCCTGTTTTTCGCAGCCCTCGTCGCCATCCAGGTTCCGGCTTTGGTGCGATTGCCGTTTGCCCTGTCGTTTTGGGCCCTGTCATTTCCACTTGCCGCACTTACGACCGCGCTGTTTCGCTTTGCGGCTCTGAGCGGCGTTGAAGGCTACCACATGGCCGCGAACGGCCTTCTGGTTCTTCTTTGTCTCATCATTCTCGTCCTTGGCATACGCACTGTGCGGGCCGCCATGGCCGGGGATATTTGCCAACCCGACTAAACTCAATATCGAAGGATATCTCTCATGAAAAAGCTACTTCTCACTGCTGTGTTGGCAGCGACTGCGGCAAGTTCAGCCTTTGCGGATAACATGCCCAAACTGGTCACTGTCGTGACATCGCCAGACGCGCAGACACAGCTTATGTCGATGGTCCTGACCATGCAGGCGGCCAGCCAAGGTGCAGACACGCATATCATGCTGTGCGGTCCTGCGGGAGATCTGGCCTTGCGTGACGCGCCAGAGACGGCCACCGCCGCTCAACCGCCCAAAGACTTGAGCCCACAAGGGTTGATGCAAACCATTCGCGAAAAAACCGGGGCCACGGTTGAGGTCTGCGCGATCTATTTGCCCGGTCGTGGCGAAGACGCGTCGGTCTTGCTGGACGGCATCGGTGTGGCGGACCCGGCTGAAATGGCTGCCCGGCTTATGGATGACGACACCCGCGTCCTGAACTATTGATAACGCGCCACGCCGATCCGGTCATTTGGGTCGGCGTCGCACAAACAGCCGTGGCGGAAACCCGCATGGCGCAACAGGTCGATATGCGCGACTGGTATTTCCCGAACATTGCGAACTAAAAAACACATGTCAGCCACATGCGTGTTTCTTCATCTGAAAACGCGCACACCTGGCTGAAATGTGGAGCTTGGGGCCGTGCCATATGACCGACACATGGATTGATACGTTCAAGGGTCTTCGTCGCTTGCCAGACGATATCCGAACAGACTTGGAAACAGGAAGCCAGATCGTCACCGTTCCTCCGGGCACTCAGATTTTTGCACCCGGTCAAACGGCAGACAATCTTTGGTTGCTGTTGGAAGGCACTGTCAAGGTACAGCAGAAATCAGAAACAGGTCGGGACGTGTTTCTGTACCGTGTTCACGGGGGTGAAAGTTGTGTTCTGACAACCGCCTGTATGCTGGCCTTCGAAGATTACGCAGCCGAAGGCACATCCGAGACCGAAGTAAAGGCGGTGGCCATTCCGCGAAAGACGTTTGACGATCTGGTCGCGAAATCCCCGGTGTTTCGGGAATTTGTCTTCACCGCCTATTCGCGCAGGATCACCGATCTTTTTACGCTTATCGACGATATCGTGTTTCAACGTATGGATGTCAGGCTGGCATCGCGGTTGCTGGAACTGGTGGATGACAAGAACGTGGTTCACGCCACACACGCGATTCTTGGAACCGAGCTGGGCACCGCCCGCGAAGTGATCTCGCGGACCCTCGCGGAATTTCAGCGCCGAGGCTGGATCGAGCAATCCCGCGGAGAGGTCCACCTTGTGGATGTTGACGGGCTGGAACGGTTGGTAAGATCCTCTGGCGCGCAGTCCTGACGCAATTTGTTTATTCTAGAGTCAGGTTTGGTGACTTGGTCACCAAACTCCTGCTGCGGATCGTGCAATGGTCTCCTGATTGATTCTTGATGGAGAAAGACATGACCACCAATATGGGAAAAGCAGACCGCATCGCACGTCTGGCCGTCGCCGCTGCTTTGCTGGTTTTGGCGTTTGGCACGTCGGTTCTGGCCAGCGGCCTTTTGTTCTGGCTTGCACTGGCGGTTGCGGCTGTGTTTGCGGTGACCGCGCTTGTCGGCAATTGTCCGCTTTACGCGCTTGTGGGACTTAAAACATGCCGGGATTGCCAATGATCGAGACAGCGTTCACACCCTGGATGTCGCTTGGTGGCGGTGTGCTGATTGGCCTTGCCTCGACGCTGCTCATGCTGCTTCTGGGCCGCGTGATGGGGGCCACTGGCATTCTTGCCGGGTTGTTTCAGCCGTCCTCCAAACAGGATTTTGCATGGCGCGCAGCGCTTTTGGCCGGCATGATCACCGGGCCTTTGGTTGTTTGGCTTCTGTCGGGTCAGATGCCCGCAATCCAGGTGCCAATCTCCACCCTGACCCTGATTGTCGGGGGGGTGATCGTCGGGGTCGGCGTGACCTTTGGTGCGGGCTGCACATCTGGTCACGGTGTTTGTGGCATGGCGCGTCTGAGCCCCAGATCCATTGTGGCAACAGTGACGTTCATGCTGTTCACCTTTGTCACCGTTTTCATTATCCGCCATGTGATCGGAGCCTGAGGCATATGAAACTGATCGTAACCTATCTGATTGGCGTCATTTTTGGCGTCGGCATCGCCATCTCGGGCATGGCAAATCCGGCCAAGGTTCTTAACTTTTTTGACGTCTTTGGCACGTGGGACCCGTCGCTGATCTTTGTGATGGGCGGTGCTTTGGTCACAACTTTCATCGGCTACAAGCTGGTGTTCGGGCGCAAGGCCCCAGTGTTTGAGGACAGCTTCAACATTCCCGGTGCGCGTGTGATTGACGCAAAACTTGTCGGGGGATCTGCGGTCTTTGGCATTGGCTGGGGCATATCTGGGTTTTGCCCCGGAGGTGCGCTGCCCGCTCTTGGCACCGGACGATGGGAGGTGTTCGCCTTTACCGCCGCCATGATTGCCGGGATCTTTTTGGCCAAATTCTTTCAAGCCACCGCCGCGCGCCGCGCATCGGCCGCGACCTGACGCAGATACAAGGAGACACGCAAGATGACTGCTTATCCTGTCAATATGGACATCAAACCGGACGTTCAGGCCTTTTTCGATGAGACCACCAATACCATCAGCTATATCGTCAAAGACCCAAATTCGAACGCCTGTGCGATCATTGATAGCGTGATGGACATCGATTACGCCGCCGGGCGGATCACCTTTGACCATGCCGATACCCTTATCCGCGAGGTTGAATCGCGAGGGCTCAAGCTGGAATGGATCATTGAAACACATGTTCATGCAGACCATCTGAGCGCCGCGCCGTATATTCAGGAACGGCTTGGCGGCAAAATCGGTGTCGGATCCAAGATCACCGTGGTGCAGGACGTTTTCGGCAAGGTCTTTAACGAAGGCACGGAATTCCAGCGCGACGGCAGCCAGTTTGATGCGCTGTTCGAGGATGGCGACACTTACATGGTGGGCAACATGCAGGCATTCGCGATGTATACGCCAGGTCACACCCCGGCTTGCATGGTGCACGTCATGGGGAATGCGGCTTTCGTTGGTGACACGTTGTTCATGCCTGACGGTGGATCAGCCCGCTGTGATTTTCCCGGCGGAAGTGCCGAAGAGCTGTATGAGTCCATCCAGAAAGTGCTGGCTCTGCCCGACGACATGCGGCTTTTCATGTGCCATGATTACGGCCCGAATGGCCGCGATATTCAGTGGGAAACCACGGTAGGAGACGAGAAAGCGCACAATATCCATGTGGGTGGCGGCAAGACCAAAGAGGAATTTGTAAAGTTCCGTACCGAGCGAGACGCCCAGCTGGATATGCCAAAGCTGATCATTCCATCGCTTCAGGTAAATATGCGCGCCGGTGAAGTGCCGACCGACGCAGATGGCAATCCAATGCTCAAAGTGCCGGTCAACGGGCTTTGATCGGCATCAAACGCCCGGCCTCAATCACCAAAGCGCGACACGGCATGCGGAGATATATCCGCGTGCTGCCGCTTTGACGAAATCAGGCCAGCATGGCCAGTTATCCGGACCATAGAATGATCAACCGACTCCGCCGCTATATTCCGGTTCTTGACTGGGGGCGCACCTATGATCGCAGGGCTTTTTCGAATGACATGATCGCAGCGGTGATTGTGACGATTATGTTAATCCCGCAATCATTGGCGTATGCGCTGCTGGCGGGTCTGCCGCCCGAAGCCGGTATATACGCCTCAATTGCGCCGATTATCCTGTATGCGATATTCGGAACAAGCCGCGCATTGGCCGTCGGACCTGTGGCTGTTGTCTCTCTTTTGACAGCGTCGGCCATTGGCCAGATCGCAGAACAAGGCACCGCAGGCTATGCGGTTGCGGCGCTGACGCTTGCCTTTCTCTCGGGCGGATTTCTTGTGCTTATGGGGGTGTTCCGGCTTGGGTTCTTGGCCAACTTCCTAAGCCATCCGGTGATTGCCGGCTTCATCACCGCGTCGGGTCTTTTGATCGCGACAAGTCAGCTCAAGCATATTCTGGGGGTCACGGCCCAGGGGCATACCTTGCCGGAGATGGTCTTTTCGATTGTCAGGCATCTGTCCGAGACGAACTGGATCACCCTTGTCATCGGGGTAACGTCCACCGGGTTCCTATTTTGGGTTCGCAAGAACCTGAGACCAACGCTGAAAACGCTGGGCACACCTGCATTGCTTGCCGATATCCTGACCAAAGCGGGGCCGGTTGCGGCTGTTGTTGCAACAACTGTTGCAGTTTGGCTGTTTGGTCTGGCCGATGGCGGGGTCAAGATTGTCGGCGAGGTTCCCCAAAGCCTGCCGCCGCTGACGATGCCGGGCCTGTCGCCCGATCTGATCAGCGCTCTTTTGATGCCGGCCATCCTGATTTCGATCATCGGTTTTGTTGAATCGGTGTCGGTTGCACAAACGCTTGCGGCCAAGAAACGCCAGCGGATCAATCCAGATCAGGAATTGATCGGCCTGGGTGCGGCAAATCTGGGTGCCGCCTTTACCGGCGGGTATCCCGTCACGGGCGGCTTTGCGCGGTCGGTCGTGAACTTTGACGCAGGCGCCGAGACACCGGCGGCCGGGGCCTACACTGCAATTGGCCTGGCGATCGCAGCTGTCGCCTTGACGCCGCTAGTTTATTATTTGCCGAACGCGACGCTTGCAGCCACCATTATCGTGGCCGTCCTCAGCCTTGTTGATCTGTCAATCCTGCGGAAAACCTGGGGCTATTCCCGGGCCGATTTCAGCGCGGTTGCCGCCACGATTGTGTTGACGCTTGGTCTTGGTGTCGAGGTGGGGGTTGCGGCGGGTGTGGCGCTTTCGGTAATGCTGCATCTTTACAAAACATCGCGCCCTCATGTGGCCGAAGTTGGCCTTGTTCCGGGAAGTCAGCACTTTCGCAACATCCACCGTCATGAGGTGGAAACGGACCCGTCCCTTGTGACCTTGCGTGTCGATGAAAGCCTTTATTTCGTGAATGCGCGCTTTCTTGAGGATTTGGTCCAGAAACGCGTGACCGATGGCTGCGACGTGCGCAATGTGGTGCTGATGTGTTCGGCGGTGAACGCTGTCGACTATTCGGCGCTTGAAAGCCTTGAGGCCATCAACCAGCGCCTCAAAGACATGGATATCGGCCTGCATTTGTCCGAGGTGAAAGGTCCGGTTATGGACAGGCTCAAAAGATCGCATTTCATCGAAGAGATGAACGGCCGCGTGTTCCTGTCTCAATACGACGCCTGGCGCGCCTTGGCACCATGCCCGTCATCGAAGCTGTCTGAATAATATCACCCACGCACGACGCACGCGCGCGGTTTTGCGTCAGCTGGCATATTCCGTGCGCAGCACGTTCTTTTGCACCTTTCCCATCGTGTTCCGCGGCAGGGCGTCGCGCAGGATGTAACGCCGGGGGTGTTTGAACCGCGCGAGTTTGGGTTCAATGACGTTCGCGATAGCGTCCTCGGTCACGGATGCACCCGGATCGGGTATGACAACTGCCAGAACGCTTTCGCCAAAGTCAGGATGCGGCACACCGAAAACCGCGCTTTCCAGTACGCCATCTATATCATTGATCGCGTCTTCGATTTCTTTTGGGTAAATGTTGTACCCGCCGGAAATGATTAGATCTTTCTGACGTCCGACAATGCTGATCCTGCCATCTTCTGCCGCAATGCCCAAATCCCCGGTGATGAAAAATCCGCTGGACCGAAGCTCGGCTGCGGTTTTTTCCGGCATGTTCCAATAGCCTTGAAACACGTTGTCGCCCCGCACTTCGATCATACCAATATGTCCCGGTGAAACCGGGGCCCCGGTTTCAGGATCGGTGATCATCACTTCGGTGCCCGGTAACGGATACCCCACAGTTCCGGCAATCCGGTCCCCGTCATAGGGATTGGACGTGATCATGTTGGTTTCGGTCATGCCATACCGTTCAAGAATGTGATGCCCGGTGCGGTCGGCAAAAGCGGTATGTGTTTCCGCCAAAAGCGGCGCAGAGCCGGACACAAAAAGGCGCATGTTCGCGCAACGCTCTTGGGTGACGCGGGGATCGTCCAGCAAACGGGTATAAAAGGTCGGCACCCCCATCAACAAAGTTGATTTCGGCAATTCAGCGATGATGTCATCGGTATCAAACGCCGCCATGAATCGCACCCGCGCCCCCGCCAGAAGGCTGGTGTTCAGCGCCACGAAAAGCCCATGCGAGTGAAAGATCGGCAAGGCATGGATCAAACGGTCTTGATCGGTGATCTGCCATAATTCGGTCAAACTGTGCGCATTCGACAATAGGTTCTTGTGCGAAAGCATCGCGCCCTTGGAACGCCCGGTTGTGCCGGATGTATACAGCAACGCGGCCAGATCATCCTGTCCTCTGGGCACGGTATCAAAATGATCCGGGGCAGCATCGGCGGCCGCGATCAAGCTGCCTGTCCCATCCGACCCAAGCGTCAGCACAGAGGCACCGACCGGGGCACAGATATTTGACAGGACCGCTTCGTCCTTTGGGTCACACACCACGACACGCGGGCTGGCATCGGTGATGAAATAGGACAGCTCGGCCTGCGTATAAGCGGTGTTTACGGGCAAATAAACGGCACCCGCCTGCACGGCTGCCGCATAAAGCGCGATGGTATCGGACCGCTTTGGCACCTGCACAAACACGCGATCACCGGGGCCGACACCTGCATTGACAAGAACATGAGCAAGCTGGGCAACCCGACGCACAAATTCCGCATAAGGTATCGTGCTGCCATCATCACATTCCAGAAAGGAACGGTCAGAAAACGCATGCGGGGCGATCAACGCGTCATACAGGATGTTGGTCACGGTATAGAATCCTTGGTCTTGTGTGCATTGGCGTTATACCCTCAATGCGGATACACTGAACCCCGTGTTTGATGCGGGCATATCCCCTGTCACCGGCCCGGAGTTTTTTCAAAACCGGCTGTAATTGCACAGGAATCCAGGCCTAAAGCGGCACGTGGGTGGCACGCATCACGCGGGTACGCCCCACCATCTCAGGGTTTGGTCATAATGATACCGGATCGCCAATTCGGTCGCGTCCACATCACAGCGTCCCAGCGCGTCAATGATCGCCAGATGTTCTTGCATTGCAGAGGCGATGCGGTCTTTCAGAAACGGGCGTATATTCTGAATGATGGCGATGCGCACACGGTTGACGTCATAAGCTGCGGAAAGCTGCGCATTCTCAAGCCCATCCGCCAGAAAATCATGCAATGACAGATCCGTTTCAATCGCCCGAGGCGGAAGATCGCCGGCACCTTCGGTGTTCGCCTCTTGCCACAAGTGATCATGTCGGTCCCGAAGCCGGTCCAGCCCATCAAGTGACCGCGCCGCAATCCGCCGCCGCGCGCCTTCCTGATCAAGCAACATGCGGAAATCCAGGCTTTCGCGAATGGCGACGAAATTGACATCCATCACCTGAATCCCGCGTTTGGGCAATGTTGTCACAAGACCCAGTGCGCTGGCCTGTTTGACGGCGTCACGGGTCGCTGCAATCGGGCATCCAAGAATGTCGACAAGTTGAGACATTGAAAGAAATTGACCGCCGCGCAACGTACCCTGTCGCAATGCCGCCCAAAGCGCGTGCTGCGCCTTTTCTTCAAGAAGCGGTGCGGGCTGTGACGGGGTTTTGCTAACAGGGTCTTCGGTATTTTCAAATATATCCATAAACTGTCTGCTGAATTTTGCGATAGTGTTGTAATTAACATATTTAGTAAAATGTTAGTTGCAAGATCAGTTTTCAATGATCCTCAAAAACAGTGAGATGCCACGCAGGATGCCTGGCAGAGGGAGGGACACATGACTTCAATAGACACCACGCCCGTCATTCATGGCGGGACAATGGACGCCGATGGCAACACGCTGAACCCCGCTGGGGCAGATGAAAAAACCTGGGGGTGGTTCGCAATTTTTAACATCTGGGCCAATGACGTCCAATCGCTCTTTGGCTACACGCTGGTTGCGTCGTTGTTCATCTCCTTTGGCGTTGGGGGCTGGACGGCGTTCGCCGCGCTCATCACCGCCGGATTGTTTGTCATGTGGATGGTGAACCTGTCCGGGGCTGCGGGCGAAAAATACGGCATTCCCTATCCGGTTTTCGCGCGCGCCAGCCTTGGAACGCAGGGGGCGAAACTGCCTGCAATTCTTCGCGCAACTGTTGCCGTGTTCTGGTACGGCGTTCAGGTTTATTTTGCCTCAACCGCGATTGCACTGTTGATCCGCTCGATCACCGGGGCAAGCGGCGGTGCAGAATTTCTGGGCCTGACCGGCATTGACTGGTTTTCCTTTTTGCTGGTCTGGATCTTTCACATCGTCATCTTCTGGCGCGGTATGACCTGGGTCGAGACCTTTTTGAACATTGCAGGCCCGTTCGTTTACGTCGTGATGATTGGCCTTGTGATTGTCCTGTGGCAACGCTCTGACGGTCAGCTTTTGTCAGCGACCGCCACCATTTTCGCCAATCCCGAAGGCACGTTCTGGACCGAAGTGAAGGGCTTTGTCGCCATTGTCGGCACGATGGTCGCGTATTTTGCCGCCGTGATGATCAATTTCAGTGATTTTTCACGCTACGCCAAAGACAAGAAGACAATGGTTTTGGGCAATCTGGCCGGCCTGCCTTTCAATATGATCCTGTTCTCGGCGCTTGCGCTTCTGACAACCGGCGGTGCAGCCGTTGTTTTTGGGGAAGAGATCATCAATCCAACCGAGATTGTAGAGCGCACAGACAGCGTTTTGCTAGGTATCATCGCCGCCATCACGTTCTTTGCTGCAACCGTTGGCATCAACCTTGTTGCCAACTTCATTCCGGCGGTGAACGGCATTGCGAACATCTCACCCGAAAAGATCAGCTTTCGGACCGCAGGTCTGATCACCTCCCTTTTTGCTCTGGTTATTGGTGCCTTGTGGGTCAGCTTTATCAGCGAAGTCGGCATAAGCGGCTTTGTGAATACGCTGGGTGCGGTGCTCGCGCCGATCTTTGGCATCATGATTGTCGACTATTATGTCCACCGTAAAGAGCAGCTGAGCGAGGCGGATCTTTATAATATGGACGGCGGTCTCTATCACTACAGCAATGGCTGGAACAATGCAGCGGTCAAAGCATTCGGCATCGCGGCAATTTTCTCGGTTGCGACGGTGTGGGTGCCATGGTTCTCGGTTTTGTCTGGCTTTAACTGGGTGATTGGCGCGATTTTGGGTGCCGTAATCTACCACGTCTTGGCAGGCGACCGCACAACCGCCTGACACAGATAGTTCAATTGCAAAGGGCCAGAGACGTAGATGTCTCTGGCCCTTTGTCGTTCAGCATCGCAATGCCGTATGGTCAGTCGGGGATCAGCATTCCGGCAAATTAACCGCAAGACCCCCAAGGCTGGTTTCCTTGTATTTGGTCAACATGTCATGCCCGGTCTGGCGCATCGTTTCGATACAATTGTCCAAAGGCATGAAATGCGTTCCATCCCCGCGCAGCGCCAGACTTGCCGCACTGACCGCCTTGATCGCGCCAAGCCCGTTGCGTTCGATGCACGGCACCTGAACAAGCCCTGCCGCCGGGTCACAGGTCATGCCAAGATGATGCTCCAACGCAATTTCCGCCGCGTTTTCGATCTGTTCATTAGTGCCGCCCATAGCGGCGCACAACCCTGCCGCGGCCATCGACGAGGCTGAACCCACCTCGCCCTGACATCCCATTTCAGCCCCTGAAATAGAGGCGTTGTGTTTGATCAGCCCGCCAATGGCCGACGCCGTCAGCATCAGGGTCCGCACGCCCTCATGGCTCGCACCCAGACAATGGTCGCGGTAATACCGGATAACGGCAGGCACAACGCCCGCAGCCCCGTTGGTGGGCGATGTCACCACACGCCCTCCGGCTGCGTTTTCTTCGTTCACCGCCATTGCGTAAACGGACAGCCAATCATTGGCGACATGAGGCTGACTTTGGTTCAGACCCCGCTCTGCCAAAAGCTGTTCATAGATCGCCTTGGCGCGCCGTTTGACCGACAACCCACCGGGCAAGATCCCCTCCATCCGCAGGCCCCGGTCAATACAGGCATCCATCACTTCGCAAACATGATCAAGACGCTTGTTCAAACCACCGCCGGAATGGGCTTCCTCATTGGCGCGCTTCATCTCGGCAATGCTCAGGCCCGATATGCGCCCCATCTCAAGCATTTCCGCCGCAGACCCAAAGGGATAGGGATACCCCATTGCCGCTTTCTCGTCGTGCAGGTCGTTCGACGCATGCGCCTTTTCCGCGTCAAGCTCGGCTTCGGTCACCACAAACCCGCCGCCCACCGAATAATAGGTCTGGGTCATATAGGGATTGCCACGCTCATCAAACGCGCGCAACACAAGACCGTTGGCATGGCCGGGCAAAGGCGGGCCATAGTCGAAAACCAGATCGGTATCCGGGTCAAATTCAAGCGTGCCCAGCCCCGGGGGGCTGATACGCTTGGTTTGCCGCACTTCGGCTTCCAACTGCTCGGCCGCGTCGGGGTCAAGCGTGTCAGGCAGATACCCGATCAGGCCCAGAACCACAGCACGGTCCGTGGCATGCCCCTTGCCAGTGAACGCAAGAGAGCCGTGCAAAGATGCCCCGAGGCGGGTAAGCGTACCCGACCCGGGGATTTTCTCGGCACCGCCACGCAGATCGTCAAGGAACCGCGCGGCTGCCGTCATTGGCCCCATCGTGTGCGACGAGGATGGGCCAACGCCAATCTTGAAAATATCGAACACCGACAGGAACATAGGATTACACGCCTTCTGCGTAGATTGGGTGTGCGGCACAAAGCGCCTTCACCTCTTCCAGCACGGCCGCTTCAACAGTGGCATCACCCTCGGGATTATCCGCAAGCGCGTCAATCACCCGTAGCACAAGTTCACCAACTTTACGGAACTCTGCTTCACCAAATCCGCGCGTTGTACCCGCCGAGGTGCCAAGCCGTACACCAGAGGTGACAAATGGCTTTTCCGGGTCAAACGGAATGGCGTTCTTGTTGCAGGTCAGCCCGGCCCGTTCAAGCGCGATTTCCGCCGCTTTGCCTGTCACACCTTTGGGGCGCAGATCGACCAGAACCATGTGGCAATCAGTGCCGCCGGACACGACGCCCAAACCGCCCTCGACCAGAACCTCGGACAACGCGCGCGCATTGGCGATCACGTCTTTGGCGTATTGCTTGAACGACGGATCAAGCGCTTCACCGAACGCCACGGCCTTGGCCGCGATGACGTGCATCAACGGGCCACCCTGGTTGCCGGGGAACACGGCCGAGTTAAACTTCTTGGCGAGCGCTTCGTCATTGGTCAAGATAATCCCACCGCGCGGCCCGCGCAGTGTTTTATGCGTTGTGGACGTGACGACATGCGCGTGCGGCACCGGATCAGGGTATTCACCCGCCGCAATCAAGCCCGCGTAATGCGCCATGTCCACCATCAGGTATGCGCCCACTTCGTCGGCAATCGCGCGGAACGCGGCGAAATCCATGTGACGCGGATAGGCAGAGGCACCAGCAACGATAAGCTTTGGTTTTGTCTCAAGTGCCACCTTGCGCACGTTGTCCATGTCGATCAGCAGATCATCCTCGGACACCTCATAGCTGACCACGTCGAACCACTTGCCCGACATCGTCACGGGCGAGCCGTGTGTGAGGTGGCCCCCATGCGCCAGATCCAGACCCATGATCCGATCACCGGGCTTGAGCAGCGCAAGAAACACCGCCTGATTGGCTTGCGCGCCGGAATGCGGCTGGACATTCGCAAAACCTGCACCAAACAGCTCTTTCAGACGATCAATGGCAATTTCTTCCACGGTATCAACGTGTTCGCAGCCACCATAGTAACGACGCCCCGGATACCCTTCGGCGTATTTGTTGGTCAGAACAGAACCTTGCGCGCGCATCACATCTGCGCTGACGATATTCTCGGATGCGATGAGTTCAATCTGGGTCTGCTGGCGGTCAAGCTCGTGACTGACAGCATCGGCGATGGCCGTGTCAGAGATACGGGACGTGTTCAGTGTCTTAAGCATGGAATAGGTCCTTTCAGACGTAAAAGTGGGACCGCGCCCTGATCACAGGAGGCGGCACAACATAAGCGTTCGGGAAGGTTACAGACCGATGGTCAATTCCCTCGCCGCGATGTTCAGGATGCCGTGGACATGCGGGAGGTATGATCGCCAGACTTCGATGCGGAATGTGTCTTCGGCGTCTCGGATGAGGGTGATCTGTGCGTAGTCGAAGACTGTCCGCTTGGCGCTGCCTGC
>NZ_JBIQWA010000012.1:0-76695 GCF_046591575.1 Marivita sp. S0852 | reverse complement strand
CTGTAAACTCAACGGGATCGAGCCCCATGGCTATCTGTCCACTGTCCTGACAGCCATCGCTGGCGGACACAAACAAAACGACATCAACAAGTTGCTTCCCTGGAACTATCCCAAGCCCGTGTGACCGGCGCACCGCTTACGGTGAGTAGCGTTTCAAACTCTTCGGTCCATGCATCGATACCAAGGCTATGGCGTTCATCATCGTCCTTCTGCAGGTCGCCATACTTAGCGTCGAACACAAGTGCTCGAGCGTCTACCACTGCTTGGCGAATTCTTCCTCCGTCCCAGTTCAGCAACTTGTTTTCGAGCAGCCAGATAGCCTCAGTCACATCTTTTGCCTTTATTGGGAAGGCGTCCAAATCAAAGTTGGTATTGGAAGCTTCTTCTAAAGCGCTCCAGAAGAGCAAAGTACTCGATTGAGCAAACAGCGCCGGATTTCCATAGCGTCTCTGTGACTCTTCTGCTCTTCGATATTTTTTCACAAATAGCTCTCTGAGCTCATGGGGGTGCTGATCAGGCTTCCCGAAAAATAGCTCGACCAATTGGTCGAATCTATTCTTTGGCGGCAGCAGTTTGTCACCAACCTACCGGCCAATTTGAGCCCTATCTTTGAGGCCTAGACGTGAAGCAAGTCTATCTTGCGTCCATGGATCGCGTTCATCACTGACCGTTGGGTGGATGTCATTTTCGATCAAATACTTCAGCATTTGTCCGAACGTGCCCCGTATTGTCGGCCTGACTTCTCTTTTACTGGTCATAATCACTCCAAATTCGCCCAATGTCGCATCTGATGTCGCAACGATTGTCATGCGACATTTCTGCCGATGCTTTGCGAAGGTAGCACAGAATTTCGGATTTCTGATTCTCACATCGGAGGAGTCAGAATGGTAAATCTCATTAATATTGCCGCTTTGTTCGGTATGTCCCTAGGCTATTTTCTTGTCTTCGCGCATTGCAAGAAAGGAAAATCTGGATACTTGATCGTGGCTTGTTGCTGTCTGATCCTGTCGGTCACATACGCGTGGAAAACTTATGCAGCGGCTACGCAAAATGAACACTTCACTGAGGCGCATCGCCACTAAAGACAGCGTTGTTTCCAGGCTTGTGAGCCGGTACATTATCGGTTCTGGCCTCGGTGAGAACTATCTCTCTTGATCACGGTTCATGCAGCACAATTGGTTGGTTTGGTCCTTTGCGCAACCGACCTTAGCTAGGCAGCAACAAGAGGTTCAATGTCAGACACGTCAATCTCTCTCGTAGCCAGTGCCATATCATAGTTCGTCTGCAAGTTTACCCAGTAGGCCGGGGTGGTATTGAACACACGGGCAAGGCGCAGCGCCGTGTCAGGAGTGATCCCGGTCGTCCCCTTGATCAACCGCTCGATCCGCGTCCGAGGCACGCCCAGACGCCGCGCAAACGCGATGGCCCCCATCTCCAAGGGATCGAGGTAAAGCTCTTTCAGGACTTCACCGGGGTGCATCGGGTCTTCAAACAAGCTCATCAGCGTATCCTCTCAATGGTAGTCCACAATCTCGACATCGGCGGGGCCGTTCGGCGTCCAGACAAAACAGATGCGCCATTGCCCGTTGATCCGCACGGAGTGTTGCCCGGACCGATCCCCTTTCAGTTCTTCCAGGTGGTTGCCGGGCGGGAACCGCAAATCCTCAACAACCACCGCAGCATCCAGCGCTGAAAGCATCGCCCGAGTGCGCTTCACCAAGTCACCCGGGAAGCCTTTGCCGTACTTGCCCTTCACAGCGTTGGCGGCGAGTTTGCCCTTGGTGCTTTGGATCATGAATGATGCGTATCATTAGATGATACGTGTGTCAAGTTGTGATACAAAATCAGTACCTACCCGAGATCGATAACCGGCAATTGTCCTACCTGATGCTTGGCATCAGAGAGGCGAACGTTTCTTGGTCCCCAAACCTAATTCAGGGAGCATTTTCGAATCCGTCCAAGCTTCCTTGAACCCAAGCCCAAGCTTCGCTCGACAAATCAGCGGGGGTGACCTGCACAGTCCGATCACGGATTTCGAAGGCATCTACCATCCTGTTCAAACTATGCATGAAGTCTTTTTCCACAACATCGTTTGCCACCCTGGCATTATCCAAGTCCCGGTTTCCAAAAGATCCATCCACGATAAAGATGACATCGTAAGTTCGCATCCAGCGTTTGCAGAAGTCTTTCATCGATAGGAACAGCTCTTTGTGCTCCGATTCACACAAACCTCGACACTCACCGTAAGCCAGGTAATCGAGCATGGTTCGGTCGCAAACAACATACTCTGTTCCGTTCGATACGCTCGTTTCCTTGACGAGCTGTCGGCCAATCACTTCAAGATGCATGTCGAGACTGAGGTCACCTGAAGTAAGTTTCCTGCTTGATCTCGCCGCTCCTGAAACGAAAGCGCAAGTAACTGATCTTTTCTTAATATTCGCGACAAGTTCATGTGCGGCTGAAGTTTTTCCGCTTGCAGAGAAACCGGAAAAGCCAATCTTCATTCCAAGGTTCCTTGTTCGACTTGGTCAAAGACCGGATGCCGCAATATCTTCGTATTCGAAGATACAATCGCTAAATACTCGCGCGTCGCAAAGTTGGGAGCCTTTAGCACCCTCAAGTTAAGCCCCTTAGCACAAAAGAAGGACAGCTTCCCAAGCATGTCCACACTATCTTGAGATATGAAATTAAATGTTATCAGACCGTTAGTCGGATTCATTGATCTAAGTACTGCTTGCAGAAAGGTTTCGTCCAAGTTGAAATGAAAGGAGAACGACCCAAAGACCATGTCAAAAGTCGACGCATATTTGCTGCCGCTCAATCGAACGAATGACGACGGCTCATGTGCGATAAGTCCTAAACTATGCATCGTACTTATTGCTTCGTCATCGACATCAACGCCACAATAGGAAGTTGCGCGCTCTTCGAAATAAACAGGGAACTTTCCTCCCCCGATCTCTAGTACCCGGTCTGGCTCAAGTGCTTCCATGAACAGACGAAACATCTTTCTGGAACTCAACGCACGATCTCCAAGTTCATCATGCGCCATAATGCTTTCGCGATATCTGTTTATTACTTTGATTTGTTCAACTGATAGATCGGGGAGGCTACACGGCAGCAGAAGTCTGTCCAAGAAGACAAACGTCCTTTCTGAGCCAACCTCAGCTTCATCTTGTAGAAGAGAAATCCCGCAACCCAAGTCAATCTTACTAATCCCGCCGCTACTCATATTGCTCCACAATCTCGGGAGATAGGTCCCGAAAGTACTTTATAGCGGCTTCAGATTTTTCACTATATGCGCTTGAAACTCCTCTGACATCTAAGAGTTTGTTAAGCCTACCGCAGGCAGCGTTGATGCCTTCAAACAACTCGTCACATAGCCCCTCCGCGAACGGGTGAGTCCAGTCTCTTATGTCTTGACCAGAGAGGTTAGTGAGAACGTCTCGTTGATATTCTGAAGATCGACCTAAAATGCCAAATGTTGGGATCTTTAGTTGATCCGCGAGCATCAGTTCCGCTCCAACGCCGATTCCTTTCTTGCGCCGAAGGTCAACAATGATCAAGTCACTGATAGAAACAAGAAAAAGGTCGCAGCCAAAATTTAGTCTGGTGTCGCGCCGATCTATCCTGGTCAAGGCAGGATTTAGAATCTCAACGTCTGCGTCAACGTTTCTGGTCAGTGTTTCAACATCTGTGTCTGTCCAAAAATAGTCATCAGATCGTGCGTCTTCCTCCCCTTTGCGTATGCTTCCCGACAAATAAATCTTGCAGCACGCTTTTGACACTATCCTGCGATCCCGTTCACTACCTCCAAGAACTTGTCAATTGCAGCAGCAGCCTTGCTTCCTGCTGTGACTGTTCCGGCCAATTTGGTCAGCCTGTCTTTTAGTGAGGCAGCGGTCTCTTGATTTGAGTTTTCCGCAAGTTGGTTCATCTCGTTCGCGAGGCTTTCGCTCTCGGTTTTGTCGAGGTTTTCGCCAGCTACACTGAGGATTTCTGCGATTGTTTCACCAGATATTCCAGATGTGGAAAACTCCTGCACCAGTTTTTCGGCCTTAATCTTCTGATCGCCGAGCGATAGGTTGCCGACGTTGCCATAAACATTTACCATTTTGGGACTTCCTCCAGTTGAGAATAATTGCTTCGTGGGTTCTCCCAAGTCGGACCTTAACTTGGAAGCGCTATCGTCTAAGTCAATAATACGCAGCTTGTTTAGTAGCGGCGTACCAGATGCAGCAGCCAGCATCCGGTTTCGAAACGGTCCATCACTTGCCTCTTCTTTGTACTTTGAAACCACCAGAGCCTCAAACCGTTCTTCACCTTCGCAATTCCGGGCCATGTGTTCATAAAGAAGATGCGAGATCACTTCATCTTCCTCATTGGTAAACCACTTGACCATGTCGTTTTGCGCCGTCCAGACTTGAACTCCTCTCAAACCTAATGCCAGTCCCTCTCGCGCATTTCTGGAGGAATCCTGGTAAAACGACTGAAGAAAATCAGTACGTTTCAGAAGTTCTAGGGGACTCTTAGCGTGAAGACGGTATATCCAGCGCCGAACTCCTTCCGGTTGCTCAGAATACTTTTGCTCTTCGATGAACAGATCCTTGGCGGTTCTATCGGGGTGCTGCCAAAGCGACCAGACCGAGTACTCAGCAACTTTTGGGTCATGATGTGCATTAAGTTGTCTAACCACTTCTACATTCTCAAAACTTGCGTGAGTTATATTTTCCGGTGCCTTTTCGTAGCCCTCAGAAAGCGAAAGCCACAAGAGCGCGTGGTTTGTATCGGTCTCAATATCGATAAACTTGCTTCCAAGGCTCTCAAACCTTTGATCGCTGAAGAGTCTGGCTGCCAGCTCGTACTCCTTTAAGTAGTCGATTCCCGCGGCTTCGCAGATATTCCTTACGCTGGACTGACTTGCTAGCTTTCCGACGGCTGAAATAAGCCACGCTCGATTCTCGAAGTTGGCCTCAGAACCAAGGCACCTGTACAGCACATTCACGCTTGTCCCCGTTCCCAGGCCAAGTAGCGTTATCGCTTTGCTTGCCCACCTGCGCACTAAGACATCGTCATGCCAAAGTAGGCCTAAGACAGTGCTGCGAAATCTGGTGGGTTCTCGAATTACGACGCTTTGCTCGAGAAGTTCGCAAAGTCTTTGCAATGAGGACTTAACGGTCCTTGGTTGCCCAGTCAGGGAAAGCAAATAGACCAGAAGGTCAGCCTCTGCTTTTTCAAGAATTCGGGAACTACGCATACTTGCTATGGAAACGCTGACAACCGTTCATCTCTCGTGTTGCAAAGCATTGAAAATGACAGAGGGTCAAAATTTGACAGATCATTCGGCATATTACTTTTTTCCAACCATTTTAGTCCAGTAAATGACAAGTTTGGCCTGCCGGGATCAAAAGCTCCGTTACATTCGTAGTCAGAAATGACGAAAATCGCGTCTTCTCCAAGGTGAGTTTTTGAAATGACGCAGGTTCTTGGAATCAGCTCGCCCTCATAACGGGCTTTTTCTGCCACTTCCAAAGGCATGCCAACGCCATCAGCCAAAATGGTTATCCCTGATTCCAGTATTCCAAAGAAAGCATCGTATGTAATGTCACGATGGTCTTCTAGAACATAGCCACCAAAGCCTATGCTTCGCGGGCGATTCAGCGAGTCACCACCAGCTCTAAGTCTTCCAATCACGTAGGATAAAACGCACAAATTACGATGAACCAGAACGAAACTCATTATTGGTAGGTAGTCTGGTTCCTCTTTGAGTTCTTCAGTGCTCAAGTATTCAAGCTCAGTACTATCGAACCTGTTGCGAAAAGTCTCCGCACTTACTAGTGCTTTTCGATCAAATTTGGTGGTCCATCCCTTCCGGGATACGGCCAACACACTCCTGTTTTCCAGCTGGAGACTTCTTCGTGGGGCTGGATATTCCGTCTTCATCTCGGTCGGAATTCTGGGATCGGCTAAGAATTCACGGAGAAAGAACTTACCTGCTTCGGTGCGAAAAAACTGGCTCCTGCTACGTCGGCTAAGGATGTCTTCGCTCAGTCTAGCTTGAAGCGTTTTGTGCGGAGTGCGCCCGTATAGGTGAGAGGGTAATCCGCCTGACCTAAGAGCCTTGTCAAGGATATCCTTGGCTGAAAGCGGACAACGCTCAACCAGTAGTACTTTCCTAGCCAGGTCTAAATAACTGTCAGCCAATTTTTCTCTCTGTCGGGCCTGCGCTAGTCCCCTCAGAGACCCTATAGTTCATAAGATTTCGGCCAAGCCAAGCCTGTCACATGCGCTGTGAGCATGCAACAGTGGGCAAAGACACCTCGGATCATTCTATGCGTTTCACATTCAGTTCTTGCCCCTATTTGCAGTTCGACTGGACCTTCAAATGACTCATGCGATGGCGGCTAATCATTCTGAAGGCCTTGAGCGTGGCCTAACCACGTTCTCTGGATGTGAGCGCATGGGAAAATGGCCCTTTGCTCCAGGAATGTCTCTAAGCTTAGGGCGATGAGGAAGCGCTGGCTGGCTTCAACGGTTTTTTGCAGGCGCTGCTCCATCCCGGCGCAGACACCCATCACTGCAATGCCAAGGGCCATCCAGACCATAGGCATGAGGGAAAGACCTTCGGAAATGAATGCCAGAAACAGCATCGGGACGGCAACGAATGGCAAGCCAATCAGATAAAGATAGCGGAGCTTACTCACCTTAAGCCCTACATTCTCTGCCAGACGTTCGTGTTCTTCCGTGAGCTGGCGCACCCAAGCCAGGAACTCGTCTTCCAACTGACCACGAAGGTAGTGACCACACCGGCAGTGCTCTCGGGTTAGATACTCAGCTTGCCCGCAGGAGGAACACTCAATGGCATTGATTCCTGGAGTTTTCGGTCTGGTAGGGTCACGTCTGACTGGCGCGTCTTCTGGTGTGAGCGCATGTCTGTCGAGGAACAAATCTAGGCGATCTGAAAGCGACATTTTTCGCGGCTTCAGCACGTGGACGTTTGATGGCAACCGATCGTTGGACATCATGCAACCAGCCCCAGGATGCGGTCTACTCGTTGCGTGTCGGGTGCGTTTTCGGTTGTATTTAGTGGGTCCTGATTGAGGAACTCCGCGAAGAGGAAATCAATCGCATCCCACTTTTTCTCATCCGGGACTGATAGGCCGCGTTCATTGATCCGATGCTCGACAGCCATACCGACCTTGCGATAGGCCCGTGCCATTTCACGTTCACGCCGGGTCAATCCTGATTCAACGTCGCCTTCCAGCACCCATAGCGGATCGGCTTCGAACTCTTGGAACACCTTCAGGAGCAGCGATCCGGGTAGGTCGCGTTCGCCCCTTTCATAGTACTGATATGCGCTCCGGCTGACGTGTAGACGCTCTGCCATCTCTTCTTGGGACAGTTTTTCTTGGCGTCTTATCGCCGACAATCGATGTCCCAGGCCTTCAACAGTCATTCGCAACCTTAATATTAGTTGCATTGACCACGAATATGGTTACTTATATAAGATATGACCATAATACGTGGCTATGCGCTTGCTTCTCACATGTTGAGAGTACTTTTGTTTCATCCTGAAGGCAAAACAGAATCGTTTGCTTCGTTTTGTGGTCGAGACAGCCAGAGGTGACGCATGACGAAACTCCTTGAAACACCGAAAGAACTTGCTGAGCGCGTCGGTATTCCCGTGACCAACGTTCGCTACCTGATCCGCGAGGACATGCTGGATCACATCTTCACCGCGCCTGGGAAGCGGAATCCGAAAATCCCCAACGGGGCTTGGGAAAAGTATGTGGCGCAGTTCACGGTAAAAGCCGAACCGAGAGCAGCGGCCTCGCGCAGGGAGGGTTGATCCATGTCTATCCAAGGCACAACCGATGGTTCTCAAATCCTGGGACTTGGAAAGACGCCCGCCCAATGGGTGGAGGTCATGTCCGGCATGGGGATCGATATCTCCGAGCGAACGCTGCGGGAGCGGGCAAACGAGACGGGCGCGTTCTATCGCCTTGGGCGAACCATGCTGATCACGCCTGCGCAGATTGATACCATATTTGAGAGAGGCCCGTCATGCCGACCAAAATCTACAAGCGGGGCCGATACTACTATGTCTACGGGACGATCGAATACAACGGCAGACCGATCTCACGTAAATACCGCGACAGCACTGGGTCGACTACAGAAGCAGGCGCACGGGACTGGCTAGCGCATGAGACCGAGTATCAAATCCGTCAATATTTGCTCGGGGATGAACCAAGCAAAACGTTTTCAGATGCGATCATGCTCTACAATGCCTCTCCAAAAGCGGCCAAGCAGTTGATCGATATTGTTAAGGAAATTGGCGATACGCCATTAAGAGCGATATCCGGTGCGCTGCTAAAAGGGTTGGGGCCAAAGCTGAAGCCGAAGGCATCTACCGATACGTGGTGGCGCGAGATTGTGACACCCGCCAGTGCGGTGATCAACAACGCGCATGAGTTGGAGGGTACGCCGCTGATTAGGGTGAAGCCCTATGACAAGTTCGAGCGAATTGCCCAAGACAGGCGGCGTGGGAAGATCAGCAGGGTGGAGCGAACCCCAGCGGACAAGGAATGGATCGAGGCGTTTTGTGGTGCTGCCGATCCGTACAATGCCGCGTTGGTGCGGTTCATGTTCGAGACGGCGGCGCGGATCGATCAGGCCGTATCATTGGAGCCTGACGATCTGAGGCCAGCTGAGAACAAAGTCAGGGTGAAGGCCCAGAAGGGGCATCCAGAAAGCTGGATCACCGTTTCCCCTGAGATGATGGACGAACTGCTGGCCTTGCCACCAAAGCGCCCCAAGAACCGCAAGACCGGCAAATTCATGAAGCCGCGCGTTTTCGGCTATGGCAGCTCGACAGGCTACAACACGCGCTGGAAGACGATCTGCAAGCGGGCGGGCATCCAGTACCTGTCAGCGCACCCAGCAGGGCGGCACGGGTTCTTTACTGAATTGGTCGTGCGGCAAGGCGTCGATCCGGTCACAGCGGCCAAGGCTGGACGCTGGTCAGACCCAAATTTGCCGATGCGCATTTACGCCCATGCGGAGACTGATGAGGCCGATGTCAGGGCCCGTTTTCGTACAAAGCATGTACAGGAAGACCCTGTACAAACACCCAAACAACAGAAATCAAAGAAGGAATAGCGCTATGAACGGTTCCCTCCTAAGGGGCAGGTTGCAGGTTCGAATCCTGCCGGGGTCACCAAACTGTGGGTCGGGCGCGTGACTCATTATTTCATTCCATTGGTATATCTGCGTTCCGACCGGCAAGATCTACGCTCACGACATAAGCTTTCTCAGGCGTCATATTCGCCATAATACGTGCTGCGCTATCCGTTGGCATACGCCCAAGGAAACCCGCGGCAAAGCCTGGTTCCATTTGTTCAAACAGGGCCGCTGCTTGTTTAGGTTTCATATCAGCATAAACTTGTGTGAGTTGAGCTACGTCCTTCTCAGCAGCCTCTGATGCCATCGTGATGGTCTTTCTCAAACGCTTTTCTGCGGTTTCCAGTTTTTCGAGTTCTTCTGAAATCGTACGTTCTGCTTCGGCGATCTCCTCTTCACGAACGGCAATTTCAGCCTCGCGCTTTTCTAATTTGGCTTCGCGTTCTTGTATTATTTTTAACACACTTTCCATACGTTCTGGTCTTGCCAAATCAGTAATACTATTAGCGTTAGCTGAGCTATCTGTAAGGCTTTTCAAGCTTTCGCTTGCAATAACTTGACCTGCATCTGTTGCAATTCTAAAGCCCGCGGATAAGAGAAGTAAGCTCCCGACAATAGCGAGCGTGCTTTTCTTTTTCGGAGTATTTTTTTTCTGTTTTTTCATCTTGCTTCTCTAAAATGACTGGAAAATACTGGCTCAGATGACTTTTGGGGTACCGAAGTCTCGGAAACTTGTGGCAAGTCATGTAAAGCTGCAACCATCAGTTCCAGTTTTTTTGATGTTTGTTCTGCACGCTCCGTAATTTCGACGAGGGTGTCGCTTGAATGGTTTGCCGTACTGCGTGCTGCATCCAATGCGGTTTGTAGTTCTGTTACTTGAGATGAGAGGACTGCTACGGCTGCCCCTACACCATTTTCCAGGTTATTAAATTGCGTAAGGCGCCTTGATAATATGAAGCAATATATACCAGCGCCCAAGGCTCCGGCAACGAGAAGAGTGTCCGCCACCATATCCATGTTATTTCCTTACTTTAGGATAAATTCCGTTATTAGAAGACCATTGGCTTTACCCAATCCGATAACCATGATGATGCGCCTGAAAAGATGAAGACGGATACGAAAAAGTGCGCCTTCCCCCTCGATATCTTCGGCGGATAGTGCACGTAGATACCCATTCATAAAGTCCTGTATCCGAGGCATAAGAAATTCTACGTCTTCCTTGAATTCGGACGGAACTTCGATTTGGCCAGAAAATCGCAAATGATCATGCTCTGCTCCTGCTGGTAAGGACACAATCAAAGTTGGGATCGGGATAAAAGCGACGTCTGGTCTTTCAGGAGATGATTCTTTCGAGAGATTGGGCGCCGGCTGCATGGAACCGATCGGCAGTAATCCGTTTGATACACTGAAATAGCCGATTCCCAACCCTATTAGGCATAGCGCAAGAGCAAGAAAAATTGGACGCTTGGACGTTTTTCGAGTGCTGTCTTCCTGGCCTTGCAGGTCAGCAGTTTCATCAGTTGCCATGTCCTCTCCACTCGCAGGTTTGGAAGTCTGTTTAACGAACAGGCACTAACCGATTGTTAACGTGCGCCCGTCATAACCGATCATGATGAAACAGAACGTTTTGGGTTCGGAGGTTATCGGTGAACCAACTTTTGCCAATGTGGCGCAATTTGTCAGTACCTAAGAAATTTATTGTAATTGGGGCAACAATTGCGATTTTCCTCGCGCTTTTGGGTATGTCACGTCTGGCGACCCAGCCGCGCATGTCGCTGCTTTATTCAGGGCTTGATCCAGCATCCGCCGGAGAAGTTGTGCAGTCTTTGCAGCAGGCAGGTGCAGCTTTCGAGGTGCGTGGAACATCTGTTTTTGTCGACGCATCACTGCGTGATGAACTTCGGCTCACGCTCGCAAGCGAAGGACTGCCGGCGGGAAGTGGTCAGGGGTACGAATTACTCGATGCGTTAACAGGTTTTGGAACGACATCGCAGATGTTTGATGCTACCTATCTCCGCGCAAAAGAGGGAGAGTTGGCACGCACCATAGTCTCGTCACCGGATATTGTCTCGGCGCGCGTGCATATCGCGACCGGAAGCGATAACCCTTTTCGCCGTGATTTGGTACCGAGCGCATCAGTTTATGTTTCTGGCCGGGCGGGCGTCGTTGGAAAAAGTCAGGCGCAGGCAATACGTCATCTGGTTGCTTCTGCGGTGGCGGGCTTAAAACCGATAGATGTATCGATCGTTGATTCGCAGGCGGGCTTGCTATCAGAAGATGACTCGATAACAGGTGTTTCTGGCGATTTTGAACGAACTGAGCTTTTACGAGAACGCGTGTTGCGATTGATCGAAGCGCGCGTGGGGCGGGGCAACGCGGTGGTCGAAGTCAGCCTGGATTCTGTCAAAGATACAGAATCTATTATAGAGAAGAGCTTCGATCCAAGCAGCAGATTTGTCATCAGCTCCGATACTGAGGAACGGACCGATCAATTCGAGAATTCCGGCTCCGGTGCTGTGACCGTCGCATCGAATCTTCCTGATGGGGATGCGAACGAATCTGAGAAAGAAACCAGTCAAACGGCAGAAACGCGCGAGCGCTTGAATTATGAGGTGTCGCAAACAACACGCGAATTGATCAAAGGCCCTGGTGCCATAAAGCGTCTCACAGTTGCGGTTCTTCTGAATGGTGAAGTTGAAACAGATGCTCAGGGCGTAGAGCAATTTGTTCCGATGCCAGATGCAGAAATCGATGCTTTGCGTGATCTGGTTGCCTCGGCTGTCGGATTTGATGAGGCGCGGGGCGATGTCATAACCGTCCGCTCTATGCCGCTTGAACCCATTGAGCAGCAAGGCTCCGTCCCTTTGGACTTGCCCTGGTACGCTGGCGATATTGATGCAATGTCATTAGTTCAAATAGCGGTCCTTGCTGTTGTGGCGTTGATTCTTGGGCTATTCGTTCTGCGGCCATTGCTGTTGTCATCCCGGAATCCGGCCGGACCATTGACTGGGACCCTGGCTGCGCCGGACACCCAAATAGAGGCTGATACTCCTGTTTTAACTGGTACAATTGAGCCGGAGAACTCGGACCTTTCACTGCCAGTGCTCGCGGACACTGCCGCGCCGGGTCAGTTGCCAACAACCGAAGATGCGGTTTCTCGCCTGAAGTCTCTTATAGAAGAGCGGCAATCGGAAACCGTTGAAGTGTTGCGCAGCTGGTTGGACGATGCTCAGACCCGAGATGCCCGATGAACAACTTGACGCTTTTTCTTGAAGATTTCGGCCTTCCTGCCGTGTCGTCCGATCACCCAACTTTTTCCGACGAAACACTTGAAAACGAACGGCTTGAGTCGTTTGACAAAGGGTATCGTGCGGGTTGGGATGATGCGATCAAGGCAAAAATCGAAGATGGCGCAAGCCTGTCGGATGGGTTTGCGCAAAATCTTCAGGATTTATCGTTCACCTATCACGAGGCACATGCTCAAATTCTATCCAACCTTGGTCCGCTGTTTGATGAAATTCTACAAAAGATGTTGCCGTCTCTCGCGCGTGATACACTGGGCGGCCATATTGCAGATCAACTTTCACAATTGGCGCGCGATACGGGAACGGTGCGTATTGAAATTGCCGTCGCCCCCGGTGCGGGTGATCAAGTCTCTCAACTTTTGAACGAAGCGGCGAGCAATCTACCAATCTCTGTCACGGAAACGCCATCAGTTGGCGAGGGACAGGCAGAGCTTCGTTTGGGATCAAAAGAGATTTCCGTCGACTTGAAGAATGTGGCAGATCAAATCGGCGAAGCGGTTCACGCGGTCCTTTATGATCAGACAGAGGATCACGCACATGCCTGAGCAAGACACATCCAAGAATCCGCACGCCAACGAAGCGGCGTTCACCACCGTTCCAATCGAAATCACGGTCTCTGTTGGACGTGCCCGACCACTGGTTCGCGATCTGCTCTTGCTTGAGGAGGGGTCCGTATTGCTTCTGGACAAACGCGTCGAAGACCCTGTTGATCTTTACGTCGGAGATCGGCTCATTGGGTCCGGAGTTCTTGAGATTACGGAAACTGGCGAAAAACAGGGCCAATTGAGTGTCCGTCTCATAGACGTGAATGATTTCGGCAAGTCGGGCAACTAGACCATGAAACATATCGTTGCAATCGGCGTGTGTGTATTTCTGATGTCGGCAGTACCTGCCTATGCCCAAAGCCTGTCTTTGGATTTTGGCGACGGTGGCTCAATCACGGCGACGACGCTGCAGCTGATCGCGTTATTGACTGTCCTGAGCATCGCACCTGGGATCGTTATTACGGTGACGTGTTTTCCGTTCATGGTGACGGTGATGTCGATCTTGCGACAGGCGATTGGGCTGCAACAATCGCCGCCAAACATGCTGATGGTCAGTGTCGCACTATTCCTGACGTTTTTCGTTATGGAACCGGTTCTTATCGCATCCTGGGAACAGGGCATTGAACCGCTGTTGAATGAAGAGATCGATACCCAAGAGGGTTTTCAGCGGGGTTTTGAACCCTTCCGCGTCTTTATGGCCGCGCAAGTGGATCTTGATACCTTCGCCACAATTGCCCGAATCAGAACCGATCTTGATTTGTCTGAACCAAGCGCTGACACGCCCTTGTCCGTCCTCGTGTCGACATTCCTGCTGTCAGAACTCGCGCGGGCTTTCCAGGTTGGATTCCTGATCTTTTTACCTTTTCTTATCATTGACTTGGTGGTCGCAGCCGTTTTGATGTCGATGGGCATGATGATGGTCCCGCCAGCAATCGTATCACTGCCGTTCAAGCTCGCTTTTTTTGTCGTGGCCAACGGGTGGGCCTTGGTCGCGGAAAGTTTGGTGAGATCCTATCAGTAGATCAACGGCAGTAAGATCCGCTGCGGTATCGTGCCGTGTCAAAATGGAAATGGTCCCGATGCCATCGATTGGATTCGGGGCCCAAGACGGTTCCGAAAATACCGCACGCACGCCGATGCATGTCGCGCAGAATTGCCCCTGTCGTGCGCTGCCCCCACCCGTTCAATAGGGTGATCTCTTGCCCGTCTCTAAATCTAAAACCAGAGATATCAATGGCACGACCTTTCCCATGTTCGCTGATACGGGCACCGGGTTGGTTGTTGCGCGTGCGGCAAGCATAATGGGCCGCAACCTTGATCTGGCTCACACCTCCGCCAAAAGTACCCACGGATGGTTTCATGCCTTGATCGACCCAGCGTTTCAGAGCTTTGGCAGTCGTGCAGTCCATAATGGCCTGTTGGCTGAGGCTGATACCAGACACAGACCGTACGCGGACGGCGTTCTTGACCCCGCACCCGGAAATACGGCCCGGAACCAGGCCCACGATTTCCCCTTGAATTGACGGGTCATTGCATACGGCACCTCGGGCACGTTCACGCCGTTGCGCCATGGCCTTGCGCACAACACCGTCAGGCCGCAAAAACGGACGCAGCGACAAGCCAGTGGCTTGCGGTGACAGAGCAGCAAACGCTTTTGCGCGCGACAGCATGATGTCTACCGGGTCAGCGCGAGAGTTTGGATCGTTTTCACGCTGCAATTGTTGTGCCAATTGAGAGGTGAGCAACGGTTCCAAAATGTCTGGGCGGGCCATTGGACGAAGTGTCGGCACGGTTGGCTTGGACAGATCTTCGGGAATATCCCGTGCCACGGGACGAAGCGATGTATCGGGCGCGGCCGTCGCAAAATTTGCAACCAACATCATCGAACACGCCAAGGTACGGATTACCCGCATATTTTTATCCTGATCTGCCGAAATTGGGCGCGGCTGTGTCTTGTCCAGCTTCGATAATTCCGCGACGAATGGCGCGGGTGCGGGTGAAATAGTCATGTAGGAAGTCCCCATCACCCTGTCGAATGGCGCGTTGAAGCGCAAACAGCTCTTCTGTGAAGCGACCAAGAATCTCGAGTGTGGCATCTTTGTTTGTCAAAAAGACGTCGCGCCACATCGTCGGGTCGGATGCCGCGATGCGTGTGAAATCTCGGAACCCGGCGGCGGAATACTTGACCACCTCACTGTCGGTCACGCGGCGCAGGTCGTCGGCCACGCCAACCATTGTATAAGCAATCAGATGTGGACAATGAGATGTTACAGCCACCACAAGGTCATGATGGTCGGCTTCCATGATATCCACGTTTGACCCCAGCCCGCGCCAGAACCGCATCAACCTGTCCACCGCTTCGGGATCGCTTCCGTCTGTGGGAACGATCAGGCACCAACGGTTGTCGAACAATGTTGCGAAACCGGATTCCGGTCCGGAATGTTCTGTTCCAGCAAGCGGGTGCCCGGGTACAAAATGAACGCCGTCCGGGATATGAGGGGCCACATCGTCAATGACCTGTCGCTTTACCGACCCCACATCCGTGACCGTCGCGCCGGGTTTGAGGTGATCTGCAATGTCGGCCGCAACGCGGGCCATTGCGCCCACGGGAACGGCCAGAACGATCAAATCGGCGTTCTTAACCGCATCTTCAACTGTATCGCAGACAGTATCGCAAAGACCGATCCGACGCGCGGTGTCGCGGGTTTCTGCGCTGCGTGCAAAACCGGTGACATGCCCGGCCAGACCGCTGCGTTTGATCGACCAAAACATGGAGGACGCAATCAAACCAAGACCGATCAGCGCCACCCGATTATAGATCTGCGTCATCGTGCACCTGCCTTGAATTGACCGATGCAATGGGCCACGCGGCGGCAGCTTGCCTCGTCTCCGACCGTTATTCGTAACGCATGAGGCAAATTGTAAGACCCGACCTGTCGTACGATCAGGCCCTGGTTTTGCAGGTACGTGTTGCAAGCATCCGCTTCGGCGGCATCGGTAAAACGGGCCAAAACAAAATTTGCCATGGAGGTATCTGACGGCACGCCATGACCGGCCAAAGCTTCTGCCAGCCAGGCGCGCAATCGCGTGTTTTCCAGTCGGCATTTTTCGACATATGCGGTATCACGTACAGAAGCTTCGGCAGCGGCCAGTGCGGCTCCTGATAAGTTGAATGGACCTCTGATGCGGTTCAAAACATCGATGATTGGCTTTGGCGCATATCCCCAGCCGATCCGCAAACCGCCGAGACCGTAGATTTTTGAAAACGTCCGCGTCATCACGACATTGTCGCGGGCGTGAACCAACGCGGCACCGCCATCGTAGCCTTCGACGAATTCTGCATAAGCGCCGTCCAGAACAAGCAGGGCCTGTGGCGGCAGATTTTCGGCAAGGCGTTCGATTTCGGCAAGACCGATCATTGTGCCCGTGGGATTGTTCGGGTTCGCGATGAAGACCAGTTTGGTCTTGTCGGTGCACGCCGCCAAAATGGCGTCCACATCTGTGACACGTTCATGTTCTGGCACCTCGACCGGCGTGGCACCAGCGGCCAGCGCACAGATCTTGTAAAGGGCAAAGCCGTGTTCGGTGTGGATCACTTCATCGCCTGGACCGGCATATGCCTGACAAAGAAACGTGATGATTTCATCCGACCCCACGCCACAGATGATCTGGTCAGCATCCAACCCGTTAACCTCGGCAATGGCTCCGCGCAGGCTTGCGTGGTCGGTCGATGGATATCTGTGCAACTCCAGTACGGCCCGTCGCACGGCCTCTTGGGCAACCGGGCTTGGGCCGAACGGGTTTTCATTCGAGCTGAGTTTCACCACATTCGACACGCCTTCGACATGGGATTTGCCGCTGACGTATAGCGCAATATCCATGATACCGGGTTGTGGTGTTATCTTTGTCATCTGAACCTCCGCACTTGATCAGGGTTTAGCGGGGCAATGAGGTAAGGGAAAGCGACAAACAATCCCGGTGGTCAGGTTGTTTTGGGATCAAAAGCATTCTGGAGACAGGTGTCGAACAATATCGGATCGCCCCGAAAGTCGCCATTGCGGGACACATCCATGCTGATGACATCCGGATGATCAAGTAAAGGCCCTTCCACATCCTTGCATGTCGTCAGGAACGAAAAGGTCGTAGAGCCCCCGAATATCTGGCGACCAAGGGCTTTGACCGCCTCATAGCGCGGCGTGGTTAATCTGAAATCCGCCCAGTCAATGACGTTGGCAACGGTTGTCGGCAGGTTGGGTTGCACATTCGACCAAAGTAGATGCGTTTTCAGGGCAGGATCGCGCGAAAGAAATGGTTGTGCCAGATGAGAGACCTTTGCCAGAAAAGCCGAAGTTTTTTCCCGATCGCGCAAGAGGTTACGTGGCTCGGTCTCATGAAAAAACGAAAATCCGGGCAGCGCCGTGTTGAAAATCAACGTATCAAAAGCTGAATGGAAACGGCGGCTGTCGGTGAGGATTGCGGTTAATGTGTCGTCTTTCACGGCTGCCAGAATCCGCAGCGTGGCTTCAAGAGAGGCAATATTCCAATCAAATAAGCCGCGTGGAAAAGCGCCAGCCCGTTCGGGATGGCGCTGAAGAAAAAAATCAAACTGAAACCGGTTTATGCAGCTGCATCCGATGGACAAAACGCGCGTGTCGGGCGTTTGCATAACCGGGGCCGTTCAGGGCGAGTAGGTCGGATGAAAGCGATCTGCAGGTGACAGGGTAAAAATATCGCACCCGTCTGCCGTGATCCCGATGGAATGTTCAAACTGGGCCGACAGGGATTTGTCGCGCGTGACCGCGGTCCAATCATCTGCCAGAACCTTGGTCTCTGGGCGACCAAGATTGACCATCGGTTCAATTGTAAAGAACATGCCTTCCTCCAGTCGGGGGCCTGTTCCCGCCCGGCCATAATGCAGGACGTTGGGCGGCGCATGAAACACCCGACCAAGCCCATGGCCGCAGAAATCGCGGACAACCGACATGCGGTTGGCTTCGACATAGTTTTGGATCGCATGGCCAATATCGCCAAACGTGTTTCCGGGTTTGGCCGCTTCGATGCCTTTGAATAGCGCATCATGGGTGACCTGGATCAGACGCTCTGCCTTGCGGCTTAGTTTGCCAGCGACATACATACGGCTTGTATCGCCAAACCAACCATCGACGATAACCGTTACGTCTATATTAAGAATATCACCGTCTTTCAGCTTTTTATCGCCGGGGATGCCGTGACACACAACGTGGTTTACGCTGATACAGCTGGCGTGCTGATACCCTTTGTACCCAATGGTCGCGGACGTTGCCTGCGCCTCCTCAACACGGGTGCGAATGAAATCATCAATGGCTCCCGTTGTCTGGCCAACAAAAACCAGCTCTGCCACATCGTCCAAAATGCGGGCTGCCAATTCGCCAGCCTTGTGCATTCCGGCGAAATCAGAAGGGTCGTAGATGCGGATACCCTCACGGGTCAGGCGGCCGCCAGCGTCTTTATTCACGAGAGCAACTCCCATTTTCATTTCGGCACATTTAGCCCTGAAAGGATCAATGTGCCAGTGGTCCGACGTCACTCCGTGTCTGGCGCGATCATTTGTATCGGTTTTCCAAGGCTCACACTTTCCGGAGTGATTTGGCAATCCAGTGCCAGTGTTTCAACACCGGCCAATGTTGCTGCATGCCAGGCTTGCGCGTAGCGCGCATCAATATCCGAGGCGAGCGTCATATGGGCGCAATCCGTGCGTTGAACGAGATACAGCATAACGGCCCGGTGGCCCTGGTTGACCATTGCGGCCAGTTCATTCAGGTGTTTGGTGCCGCGCGCGGTCACGCTGTCGGGGAATTCGGCAAGCCCGGGGCGGCGCGATAAGGTGACGGATTTCACCTCGACATAGATGTCGGGCTGGCCATCCGTTGACAATAAAAAGTCGATGCGGCTTTTTTCGCCATAGGGGACTTCTGCCCGCAATGAACCAAACGTGTTCAGGCCGGGCACCTGTTTTTGCTCCAAAGCGACGCGCAGCATTCGGTTGGGCAGGCTGGTATCAACGCCGGTGAAATGGCCATTTTCATGGTCAACCAGACGCCATCCGAATTTCAATTTTCTTTTCGGATCGTCATTCGGCTCCAACCAGACGCGTGTGCCCTCTGCGGCAAGGCCCATCATTGACCCGGGATTTGCGCAATGCGCGGTCACCTCGCGGCCGTCGTCCAATATCACATCGGCAAGAAAGCGTTTGTATCGCCGGATCAAAATGCCCGGAACAAGAGGGGTTTGAAAGCGCATAGACCCCGCCTATACCTGTAAAAACGACGGATCAAGGAGGCAGCGCATGCCAAACCCATCGGCGGCCATGCTGGTAATTGGTGATGAGATTTTATCTGGTCGCACCCGGGATGCGAATATGCATTTTCTGGCACAAGAGCTGACGAAAGTCGGCATTGACCTTAAAGAGGTGCGCGTCGTCAGTGATGATCACGACGCCATTGTGTTGGCCTTGAACGCATTGCGCAAAACCTTTCACACGGTCATCACATCCGGTGGGATCGGACCAACGCATGACGATATCACCGCAGATTGTGTTGCCGCAGCTTTTGGTGTGGGTATTGATGTGCGCGACGATGCGCGCGCGTTGCTGCAGGCCTATTATGACAGTCGCGGAACAGAATTTAATGAGGCCCGCAAACGTATGGCACGGATACCTGACGGAGCGGCATTGATTGAAAATCCGGTGTCGATCGCGCCGGGTTTCTCGATCGAAAATGTGCATGTCATGGCAGGTGTGCCGTCTGTATTTCAGGCGATGGTGGCCAGTGTTCTGCCAACTCTGACCGGTGGTGCGCCGATACTGTCACAGACCTTTCGGGTCGAACGCGGAGAGGGCGACGTTGCCGGACCATTGGCGGAAATCGCCAAAGCCTTTCCGGATCTGTCCTTTGGGTCTTATCCTTACCAATTGAACGGTGCGTATGGATCGAATGTTGTCGTTCGCGGCAGTGATGGCGCACGGGTTGATGCGGCAATGACCCGACTGTCCGAGGTGTTTGCCGTATGATGCCAAGCATCCAAACGCTTTATGCGGTAACAGAATCCACTTGGCCCCCGGCAGACAAAACTCCAGCTGGCCCCTGGATGCTTCGCAATGGCGCAGGTGGCGGAAAACGCGTAAGCGCGGCAACCGCAGAAGGTGAGTGGAGCACCGATGATCTGGCGGCGGCGGAATCCGCGATGCGTATGCTGGGGCAGGACGCCTTGTTCATGATCCGCGACGGCGAAGACGCGCTGGATGCGGCCTTGGATGCGCGAGGGTATACACATATTGATCCGGTGACCTTGTGGGCATGTCCGGTCACTGACCTGACAATACTGCCTGTCCCTCGGGTGACGGCGTTTACCATATGGGAGCCCCTGGCCATCATGCGCGATATCTGGGCCGCAAACGGCATTGGCCCCGAGCGCGTTGCGGTCATGGAAAGGGTGACAGGCCCAAAGACCGGGTTGCTGGGCCGGACAGATGACCAACCCGCCGGAGCCGCATTCTGCGCAATCCACGAGCGGGTTGCCATGGTGCATGCGCTTGAAATTATGGACATACATCGGCGCAAGGGGCTTGGCGTCTGGATGATGCGGCAAGCTGCACATTGGGCTGCCGCCAACGGCGCTGACTGGATGAGCGTTTTGTGTACCCAGGCAAATGCCGGTGCAACGGGCCTCTATACTTCCCTCGGGATGAAGGTTGTGGGACACTACCATTATCGCATCTTGCCCCAACCTGGCGAACCTGAATGACCAAAGACACCCTTCCCACCGCCCTGAACCTACCAATGGCAGACCCTCTGCCGCCTGAAACACAGACCTATTTTGATCTGTGCCAAGACAAGCTGGGTATGATCCCAAATGTGCTGAAGGCCTATGCGTTCGACGTCGACAAACTCAATGCGTTCACCGCCATGTATAATGACCTGATGCTGGCGGACAGTGGGCTAAGCAAACTAGAGCGCGAGATGATTGCCGTTGTCGTCAGCGCGATCAACAAATGTTTTTACTGCCTCACGGCACATGGTGCCGCTGTGCGTGCGCTGTCCGGCGATCCAAAACTGGGCGAAATGCTTGTCATGAACTGGCGCGTTGCCGATCTTGACCACCGTCACCGCGCGATGCTGGGCTTTGTCGAGAAAGTCACCAAAACCAGTGCAGAGATTGCGGAGTTTGATCGCGAAGCCTTGCGCGATGCGGGATTTTCGGATCGGGATATCTGGGACATTGTGAATGTTACCGGCTTTTTCAACATGACCAACAGAGTGGCCAGCGCCACCGATATGCGACCGAATGATGGCTATCACGCGCAATCGCGCTGATTGGGGCACAGGGCTGCTGAGTGCTGTATGCCTGCTGATTGGCTCTGCGGTTTCTGCACTCGACCTGTCGCTTCCAATCGGCGCGCGCGAAACGGTGGCCGAAACATCGCCTCATGCCACCTATGCCCTGCCGCTTGGGCCTTGGAACGAAGCCACCGGCGTGCCAACCGCGCTGCTTGAGGGCGAAGTGATGCGTAAGGCGTGGCGCATATCGGGGGCCGGCATGACAACCGGACAGGTCATTGGCCCGCTGCGCACCCAATTGGCATCCGGGCAATATGACGTCATCTTTGACTGCACCGCACAAAGCTGTGGCGGTTTCGATTTCCGTTTCGGGATCGAGGTGCTGCCAGCGCCAGACATGTATGTGGACCTGACTGAATTTCATTTCCTGTCTGCCAAAACCTCTGATGCCACCCAGGCGTTAAGCCTCTTGGTCAGTCGCGATGGAGACAGCGTCTTTGTCCAGCTGATCGAAATCGGGCCGCCCGGTCGGTCAGGCCTGTCAGTGTCTGCAACGGCTGTTCCACCCGTCGCGGCAAACACCGGCAACATCGTGTCCCAATTGGAAACCGCCGGTCATGCGGTTCTGTCAGATCTCGACTTTGCCAGCGGGTCTGCATCTTTGGGCACTGGCCCGCTTGCGTCTCTTGATGCGATTGTGGCTTATCTAACGGCAAACCCGACGCGCGAAATTACCTTTGTAGGACATACAGATGCCACCGGGTCTTTGGCGGCAAATGTTGCACTGTCGCGGCGCCGCGCCCAGGCCGTTCAATCCTATATCGTCCAACGCGGCGTTCCGGCAGCACAGGTCGCCGCCGACGGGGTCGGGTATCTGTCGCCACGCGCCAGCAACCTGACGCCCGAAGGCCGAGAGGCAAACCGGCGCGTCGAAGCGGTGTTGATTTCTGTAGAATAACGAATTCGGCAAGGCCCGGTTGCGGCCTTGCCCGTTTTTGCGTGTCGTGGCTTACGACGGCAGCTTTGCTTTGCGCAGATAAGGCAAAACAGTTTCAATCGATCCGTATTTCGCAATTGCGTCACTATCGCTGACGGCGACCGGCACGATGACATCTTCCCCAACCGTCCAGTTGGCCGGTGTGGCCACGTTTTCCTTGGCGGCCGTCTGCAACGCATCCAAAGCGCGCAGAACCTCGGCAAAGTTGCGGCCCACATTCATCGGATAGGTCATCGACAGTTTCAACTGTTTGTCTGGCCCGATGATGAACACCACGCGCACAGTTGCGCTATCCGCCGGGGTCCGCCCATCCGGCAAACTGTATTCGGCCGGCAGCATGTCAAAAGCCTTGGCCACGGTCAGATCTTCGTCCGCGATGATCGGAAACCCGGCCTTGGACCCGGAGGTCGATTCAATATCGCCCTTCCACTTTTTGTGATCCTCCACACCATCGACAGAGATCCCCATCACCTTTGTGCCGCGCTTTTCCCATTCATCGGCAAGCTGGGCCACAGCGCCAAATTCGGTGGTGCAGACCGGTGTGAAATCTTTGGGGTGAGAGAACAGAATTGCCCAGCTGTCACCAATCCAGTCATGCAAGCTTAGTGTGCCCTGATCTGTTTCGACCGTCAGATTCGGAATTTCGTCGTTGATGCGCAGACCCATGATGTGCCGCTCCTTCTTTTGGTATTCACAGGTTTTACTTAGGTAAAGCCGACGGCACTTACACCCCCTTGCCGCTGCAATGCCGGGATGTCACACTTGCAGTGCAAACGCGACCTCGGGGGGCACAGAGATATGTTGGCAAAGCGTCAGTTTTACATCAACGGTGCCTGGGTTGACCCGGTGGATGGCCGGGATCACCACGTCATTGATCCCTCTACAGAAGACCCCTGTGCCGTTATTTCCTTGGGTGGACAGGCCGACACCGACGCGGCCGTCGATGCCGCCAAAGCCGCCTTTCCATCCTGGATGGCGACAAATCCGGCCGAACGGATTGCCGTGCTTGAAAGGCTGCTCAAAATCTACACGCAGCGGCGCGAAGACATGGCGCAGGCGATGAGCCTTGAAATGGGGGCCCCCATCGACCTGTCCCGGTCTGAACAGGTCGGTGCAGGCATATGGCATATTCAGAACTTCATCGACGAAGCGCGCAAATTCAAATTTGAACGCCCGCTTGGAGATCACGCTCCGAATGACCGTATCATTTACGAAGCTGTGGGCGTGTGCGCGCTGATCACGCCCTGGAACTGGCCGATGAACCAGATCACGCTCAAGGTCGGCGCCGCCGCGATTGCCGGATGTACGATGGTTCTCAAGCCGTCAGAAGAAAGCCCGCTGGATGCGCTCTTGTTTGCCGAAATGATGGACGAGGCAGGCTGTCCGCCGGGTGTATTCAACCTGGTGAATGGCGACGGCACCGGTGTCGGCAGCCAGCTTTCCGCACATCCGGACATCGACATGGTCAGCTTCACCGGATCGACCCGTGCCGGAAAACTGATCTCCAAAGCGGCAGCGGACACGCTCAAACGCGTGCATCTGGAACTTGGCGGCAAAGGCGCAAATCTGATCTTTGCCGATGCAGATGACGCCGCTGTGGCGCGCGGGGTGATGCACATGATGGAAAACACGGGCCAGTCCTGCAATGCCCCGTCACGCATGATTGTCGACGCGTCAATCTACGACGCCGTGGTCGATCAGGCCGCAACCATAGCGTCACAGATTGCGGTGGGGCCGGCTTCTGTCGAAGGCGACCATATCGGTCCGGTCGTCAACGCGGCGCAATGGCAAAAGATACAGGACCTGATCCAGAAAGGCATCGAGGAGGGCGCGCGGCTTGTCGTCGGCGGCCCGGGGCGGCCAGAAGGGTTGAACAAAGGCTTTTATATTCGTCCAACCGTTTTTGCCGATGTCACCAATGACATGACAATCGCCCGCGAAGAGATATTTGGACCTGTTCTGTCAATCATGCGTTTTGAGACCGAAGATGAGGCAGTCAAGATTGCCAACGACACGCCATACGGTCTGACCAATTATGTCCAAAGCGCAGATGGCGCGCGGCGGAACCGATTGGCGCGGAAATTGCGCTCTGGAATGGTGGAAATGAATGGTCAAAGCCGGTCCGCAGGCGCGCCGTTTGGGGGTATGAAACAATCGGGAAACGGGCGCGAAGGTGGCGTTTGGGGGATCGAGGATTTCCTGGAGGTCAAATCCATTTCCGGCTGGGCACCCGAATAAGCGCTCTATAAGCACGGCCTGAAAACCCCGGCTTTCCCTCTTCTTTTCAAAAATATGCACATCGGCGCGTAGGGTTGGTCAGACCGTCAAAATGGCGCTTTGACGCGGAATTTCATGCCCTTGCCCCCATCCGGATGCCGCAGTCGCAGTTCTTCTGCATGGAGCATCATGCGCGGGTATGCGTCCGCAGTGTCAGGTGCGTATAACGGATCTCCAAGGATGGGATGACCCAGTGCGCGCATGTGGACCCGCAGCTGATGACTGCGTCCGGTCTGAGGAAAAAGCTGGACCTTGCTCTCCTCATCTGTCGCCTTGAGCACACGCCAATCGGTCACCGCGGGTTTGCCTGCATCGGGATCGACCTTCTGCAAGGGCCGATTTGGCCAATCGACGATTAACGGCAGGTCGACCGTCCCGGTTTTTGGCGTCAGATGCCCGGCCACGCGCGCGACGTAGGTTTTCTTGGTCTGCCGCTTTTCGAATTGCAGCCCAAGATGGCGCTGGGCATGCGGTGTCAGCGCAAAGATCATGACGCCAGAGGTGTCGCGATCCAGCCGATGCACAAGCAGGACTTGCGGATAGGCAACAGCCAGGCGCGCAATGAGGCAATCCGCCAGATCCGGCCCTTTGCCGGGAACGGACAGCAATCCTGCTGGCTTGTTGACGGCGAGGATCTCGTGATCTTCGTGCAGGATATCCAGTGGCACATCCGGGGGAGCATAGTCGGTCATGTGCTCCGTCTACGCAGCTTGTCCGATCGAAACAAGCATCACCCCGTGCAACTATTTATTAGAGAAGGTCTGAAATCTTCTCCGAAGATTTCACGCCTTCGCCCGTTCGGCTGTCGGATCGTAGAATGGCCTGAGCGAAACCTCCGCCGTCACGCGTGTTCCGGCAATGTCGATCTCATAAGACGATGCCAAAATATCCTCTGCGGTTTCTCCGGCGCAAGGCACGTATCCCAAGCCCATCGCCGCGCCCAGATGATGCCCATAGGCCCCTGACGACAGATACCCGACAATCTCTCCATCCCGAAGGACCGGCTCATTGTGGTAAAGCAAAGGCTCCGGGTCGGTCAGCTTGAATTGCACGAGCCGGGTTAAAAGCCCGTCGTCGCGCTTGCGCAGCACCGCATCGCGCCCGATGAAACGAGGCTTGTCGCGTTTCACTGCAAAGCCCAGCCCGGCCTCCAGAACGTGGTCCTGACAGGTGATGTCATGACCAAAATGGCGGAACCCCTTTTCGATGCGGCAGGTGTCCATCATATGCATCCCGCACAGCACGAGCCCAAGATCCTGACCCGCCTCAAACAATGATTCAAACACATGCCCGGCCTGATCGGCGCTGACATAGACCTCCCAGCCAAGCTCTCCGACATAGGTCACGCGATGCACACGGGCGGTGCCCATGCCAATCTCGATCTCCCGCGCCGTGCCAAACGGATTGACCGCGTTCGAGAAGTCGTTGGGCGACACCATTTGCATCAGCTTGCGCGCATTTGGGCCCATGACGGCCAATACGCCTTCGCCAGCGGTTACATCTGTCAGCACGACGCGGAAGTCACCGACATGGCGCTGCATCCATGTCTGATCCGCCGCGCGCGTCGCCGCCGGGGTGACCACCAGATAAGCGGTGTCTGACAGGCGCGTGACAGTCACATCCGCCTCGATCCCACCGCGCGTGTTCAGAAGTTGCGTGTAGACAATCTTGCCCACAGGGACCGAGAAATCACCGCCTCCGACATAGTTCAGGAACGCCTCGGCATCCGGCCCTTCGACGCGGATTTTGCCGAAGGAGGACATATCGTACATGCCGACATTGCTGCGAATGGCGTGGTGCTCTTCGGCGACGTTGCCAAAGAAATTCTGCCGCTTCCATGAGTATTCGTATTCCGGCGTCTGCCCATTGCGTGCAAACCAGTTGGCACGTTCCCAGCCGGCGGTTTCACCCATGACAGCGCCGTGCTGCAGCAGGTGCTGGTGAAACGGCGTCCGCCGCACACCGCGCGCGGTGGTTTTCTGGCGGTAGGGGAAGTGATCCGCATAGAGCAACCCCAGCGTTTCGGTCACGCGTTCTTTCAGGAACCGTTTGTTGCCCTGAAACGGTTGCGCGCGGGCGATGTCGACGTCGCCCAAATCGAATGGCTTTTCGCCGTCTTCCATCCACTGCGCCAGCGCCATGCCCGCGCCACCTGCGGATTGGATGCCAATCGAATTGAACCCGGCAGCGACCCAGACATTGTCCATCTCGCGCGCCTGACCCAAATGATAGGCGTTGTCGGGGGTAAAGCTCTCGGGGCCGTTGAAGAACGTGTGAATACCCGCTTCGGCCAGCATCGGCATGCGGTTCACGGCCGCCTCCAGGATCGGCTCGAAATGGTCGAAATCCTCGGGCAGTTGGTCGAATTCAAAATCCTTGGGGATGCCATCAAGCGCCCAGGGTTTTGACACTGGCTCAAACGCGCCCAGCATCATTTTTCCTGCGTCTTCCTTGTAGTACGCGCATTCATCCGGCACGCGCAGCACCGGCAGGCTTTGAAGGCCCGCAATAGGTTCGGACACGATGTAGAAATGCTCGCAGGCCTGAAGGGGCACGTTCACACCCAACATCTGCCCCACCTCGCGGCCCCACATGCCCGCGCAGTTGACGACATGATCGCAGGTGATCGTGCCGGACGATCCGTCCTCGGCTTCCCAATCGACGCGGGTGATCCGCCGCCGATCGCGCGCCACGCCCGTGGCCTTGGTACGTTCCGCGATGGTCACGCCCTTTTGCCGCGCACCCTTGGCCATGGCCAGCGCGATATTGGCCGGATCGCCCTGACCGTCACTGGGTAGGAACACACCGCCGACAACATCATCTGTGTTGAGGTGCGGATACTTGGCCTTGATCTCGGCGGTGTCGATTTCCTCGACCGGAACGCCAAACGCGCGCGCCATCGAAGCGCTGCGGCGCAGTTCCTCGTGGCGTTCTGTTGTCAGCGCGACAGAAATTGACCCGGTCTTGCGAAATCCAGTGGCGACGCCGGTTTCCCCTTCGATGGTGTCGTACAGGTCAGCGGTGTATTTTGCCAGTTTCGTCATGTTCGACGACGCCCGCAATTGCCCGATCAGGCCAGCCGCGTGCCAGGTTGTGCCGGATGTCAGTTGTTTACGCTCCAGCAGAACCACATCGGTCCAGCCCAGTTTGGCAAGATGGTAGGCGACGGAACAACCGATAACACCACCGCCGATGATGACGGCGCGGGCGTGGGTGGGCAGGGTCATGAGCACTCTCCGGTTTTCGATCGCGTGGCACAGCACGGCGTTTGCATATTTGGGAAAAGAAGAAGCATGGGGTGGGGCGTTAATCTTGCATAAAGCGGCGCGCGATTTCGGCGATGTGCTCTGGCCCGGTTTCGCAACAGCCGCCGATGATCGTTGCACCTTTGTCGCGCCATTTTTCAGCATGGTCGGCATAGGCGACAGGACCAAGGTCGCGGCGCGCGGTCAGAACGTCGACCACGGGTTTGCGCTTCAGGAAATCCTTGGTGATCTGCGTGAACGCGTTGGCATAGGCCCCTGTTGGCTTGCCTGCCGTGCCAAGAATGTCGAGCGCATCCGGCATCGCCTCCGGGGCCGAGCAGTTGGCAAGCATGGCGTCGGCCGATCCGCTGACGGCAACCGCCTCCGCCAACGGTTCGCCTGATCGCAGTTTCGTGCCGTCTTCGTCATCGACGGTGAAGGCGATCCAAACCGGCTTTCCATTGCCAGATGCCCCCTCCAACGCGGCGCGCGCTTGGGCGACAGAGGCGACCGTTTCCAACAACAACAGGTCGCAGTCCGGCACCAGCAATCGCGCGACCTCGGCAAAAAGCGCAACTGCCTTGTCATGGTCCGGCTGCACATCCGCGCGGTAGGATTGCCCCAAGGGGCCAATGCTGCCAGCGATCTGCCCGCCACCATGGGCGTCGCGTGCTTCCAAGGCCATGTCGAGCGCGGTGCGGTACAGTTTTTCGAAATCCGCTTCGAACCCTGTGCCCTCCAGCCGGTCGCGGTGCAGGGCGTAGGTGTTGGTCGTGGCGATCTGCGCGCCGGCGGTAAAGTAATCCGCGTGGATGTCGCGCACCAGATTGGGGGCTGCGATCATCACCTGCGTCGCCCAAAGCGGCGTCGGGTCTGCGCCCGAGCGGCGCAGCAATTCCTGGCCCATGCCGCCATCAAGAAGCGTTATATCTGTCATGCGCGCAGCCTTTCGTTTTTGGAGTCCCAAAGAGGTTCGTCTTTCTGAACAACGGCTTTGCGCATCTCGCCGTAAATCTCGACATCCACTTCGGTGCCGGGGACGACCAGATCGCTGCGCAGCATCCCCAAAGCTATGGATGTGTTCACGCGGTAGCCCCAGCCGCCCGAGGTGGTTTCGCCCACGACCTGCCCATCGTGCCAAAGCGACGACATATAGGGCGCGTCACACTCCCCGGCATCGACCGTCAGCGTCACAAAGCGCTTTTTCACGCCCTGTTGCTTTTCACTCAGCAGCGCGGCTTTGCCGGGGAAGTCTTGCGGTTTGTCCAATTTGACAAAGCGGTCCAGCCCCCCTTCGAGCAGCGAATAATCGGTCGACAGATCGCCCTTCCACGCGCGGTAGCCTTTTTCAAGCCGCAGCGAGTTGAGCGCATACATCCCGATGGGTGTTGCCCCAGCGCCAAGCACAAAGTCATACAGCACCGGAATATCCGCGACCTTGGCATGGATTTCCCAGCCAAGCTCTCCGGCGAAGGATACGCGTGCAAGTGTGCAGGGGATGCCTGCCACCTGACCGGCATGGAAGGTCAGCCATGGCGCGTTCAGGTTGATATCGGTGCCCAACCTGTTGAAAAGCTCCCGCGATTTGGGGCCAGTGACGATGAGCGCGGAATACTCAGTCGTGTGATCGGTCAGGGTGAGACTGCCGTCGGCTGGCAGGGCATCGCGCAGGATCTCGAAATCATGCCATTGCGCAGAGGCGGCGGTGATCAGGGACAGTTCGTCGTCTGAATAGGTGAAGACCGACATTTCGGTCAGGATGCGTCCGCGGCTGTCGGCGAAATAGACCAGCCCAACCCGCCCCGGCGAGGGCAGGCGCGAGGTGGTCAGCCCGTCAAGCCACGCCTTCGCGCCCGGACCTTTGACCGAGTAGCGCGAAAACCCGGGCAGATCGAGGACACCGACGCTGTCGCGCACCGCTTCGGCCTCTTCCTTCACGCGCTGTTCCCACGGGCCTTTGCGCGCCCATGTGTGGGTGCTTTCTTCGGACGTGTCATCGCCCGGCTTGGCAAACCAGTTGGCGCGTTCCCAGCCGTTATAGACCCCCATGACTGCTCCCAGATCGCGCACTTTCCCATCGGCGGGGGACAGCTTCTTGTTTCGCCCGGCGGGCCATTCGTGGAACGGGAAGTGCATGGCATATTCGTGCCCGTAGACCTCCATCGCTTTCTGGTTGCAGTAGTCCTGATCGGTGTAATCGGTGAACCGGCGCGGATCGGTGGCCCACATGTCCCATTCGGTCTGGCCTTCGGTGACCCATTCGGCCAGCACCTTGCCTGCGCCGCCGCCTTGGGTGATGCCAAAGGTGAAGACACAGGCTTCATACGCATTGGGCACGCCGGGCATCGGGCCAATCAGCGGCAGGCCATCGGGTGCGTATGGGATGGGCCCGTTGATGACCCGGCCCACGCCAGACTGGCCAAGGATCGGTACGCGCGCCATCGCGTCTTCGATGTACCATTCGAGCCGTTCAAGATCGTCCGGGTAAAGCTGAAAGCTGAAATCCTCGGGCATCGGATCGTCTGGCATAATCCAGTGCGCCTTGCCGTTCCGTTCGTACGGTCCAAGGTTCAAACCGTACTTTTCCTGCCGCAGGTAGTAGCTGCTGTCCACATCGCGCAGAAGGGGCAGCTTACCATTTTCCTTTGACCATGCCTCCAGTTCAGCCACAGGTTCGGTCAGGAAATACTGATGGCTCATCACGGTCATCGGCACCGTGCGCCCGCCGAAGGGTTTGAACCACTCACCAACGCGCTGGGCGTAATAGCCTGCGGCGTTCACCACCTTTTCGCAGCGGATGTCGCCCTTGTCGGTGTGCACGATCCATTCATCGCCATCACGGCTGACCCCGGTTGCGGGGCAGAACCGTTCGATCCGCGCGCCCATCTGCCGCGCGCCTTTCGCCAACGCCTGTGTCAGCTGCGCCGGGTCAATGTCGCCATCGTCGGGGTCGTACAGACCGCCTGCGAGGTCGTGCGTTTCCATGAAGGGGTAACGGTCTTTCATGTCCGAAAGCGACATCATCTCAAGATCCAGCCCCTGATACCGCCCCATGGCGCGGGCGCGTTCAAACTCCATCATGCGTTCTTTGGAATGGCCCAGACGGATCGACCCGGTGACGTGGTAGTTCATCGGGTAGTCAACCTCATCGGCCAGCGTGCGATACAGTTCCAGCGAATAGCGCTGCATGTTCATCACTGCCCAGGACGTGCTGAAGGACGGACAGTTGCCTGCCGCGTGCCATGTGGACCCGGCGGTCAGTTCGTTCTTTTCCAGTAGCACGCAATCGGTCCATCCCGCCTTGGCCAGATGATACAAGGCAGAGGTGCCGACAACGCCGCCGCCAATGATGACGACGCGGGCTGTGGTGGGAAAATCAGACATGGGGGTCTCCTTCAGTTCCAGGCAAGACGGATCGCAAGCCCGCCAAAGACAATCGCAGAGAGTTTGCCCATCCAGCGAGAGGCACGCTTGATGCGGGTTGCGGCAAACCCGGCGAACGCGCCAAGCACGCAGTAGGTGGCCAGTTCACCAATGGCGAGCAGCGTGCCCAGCAGCAGGATTTGCTGCCAGACCGGCCCGATGGTGGGATCGGCAAACTGCGGCAGGAAGGCGAGCACAAACAGCCCGACCTTTGGATTCAGGATGTTGGTGACAAAACCGCGCCGGAAGGCACGCCATGTGTCGCTCCGGCCTTCGCGACGCTCTGGATCCCTGGTGTCGGTCCAGCTGTGATAGGCCAGCCACAGCAGATAGGCGGCCCCCGCATATCGCAGCGCGTCATAGGCAATCGGATAGGTGAGCAACAAAACCGCAAGACCGCCAGCGGCAAGGATAACATGGCCCATGACGCCAAGCCCGATGCCACCTGCGGCCGCCATGCCCGCACGCGCGCCGCCGCGCATCCCGCTGGCCAGCGTGAACATCATGTCCGCACCGGGGGTCAGATACAGCAGAACAGCCGCCCCCAGAAAGGTCATGTAGGTCAAAAATGGAATTGACAGGGCCAGCTCAAGCATACGCAGCCCCAGACCATACTGTGCTGTTGCCAATCCGCGTGATGTGATTGGATCTGGCACAGGATATCGGCAAAACCGACATACATCCCGTCCCGCCCGCCACGGGCATCAATACACCGGTGGCGCGATCACCCAAATCGCAACGGCTGGTGTGTCATAGGGATTGATCCATTCGTGCGGTTCTTCCTTGATGCGAAAGCTGTCCCCGGTTTCAATCGTAAAGCGTGTGCCGCTGATGATCAGGTCAAGCTTTCCTGACACCAGATACCCGACCTCTTGTGTTGGCCGGGTGATAACCTCGCCTGCGCGGCTGTGTGGCTGGAAGGTGGAATGCACCACTTCAAAATCGTCTGACAGGTCCGGCGACAAAAGCTCTTCGACAAGACCGCTTGAGCCATTGCCAATCGGGCGCCGTGCGCCCGCGCGAACGACAACACCTGCCTCGTCGGCTTTGGCCTCGACCTGACCGAACAGCAAAGACAGCGGAACATCGAGCAGTTTGGCAATACGGCGCAGATCGCTGATCGAAGGTTCTGACAGATCGCGCTCGACTTGACTGACCCATCCCACAGAGCGGTGCAACCGGTCCGCAATATCCTGCAATGTCAGCCCGCGTGCCTTGCGAAGCGCGCGAAGATCCGCACCCAGCGTCTTGTTGTGCAGGATTGTATCGTGCTGCATAGATCGACCGTGAAAAAATTCGATGATTTTTCATGGCATGAGTCGGTGAAAAATCCAAAGACTTTTTCACGCAGCGCCGGATTTTCCTGTTTGGCAAAGCTGCGTTTCAGGGCACTGCGTGGAATGTCCTGGCCAGGATGGACGCCAAACCATCCGCATCTGCTTGTGAAAACGCGGCAGGTTGATTGCTGTCGATATCGAACACCCCCAAAAGACGCCCTGACCCGTTCCAAATCGGCAACACCAGTTCCGACCGGGTCGAGGAGGCGCAGGCGATATGGCCGGGAAAGGCGTCTACATCCGGGACCAGCTGAACCTCTCCGGTCCGGGCCGCGGCTCCGCAGACACCACGCGAAAACGGGATGTGCAGGTACCCGTGCCCGCCTTGATACGGCCCGATCTTGAGCATGTCCGGTCCCGTCACCCGGTAAAACCCGGTCCAGTCAAACCGGTCATCGGCATGATGCACCTCACAGGCGACCGTTGCCATGAGCGAAACGGTATCGGTTTCGCCATTGGTCAGCGATTGGATGGTTTGAGCCAGTGTTGCGTAGTCTGTCATGTCGATCTTTGCGGGGGCCAGCCCCCACACCCCCGGGATATTTTAGGCAAAAAGAAAGTCAGACGCGTTCGATGGCAATGGCCGTGCCCTCGCCACCGCCGATACAGATGGCGGCCACCCCGCGCTTGAGGTTGCGCTTTTCAAGAGCATTGAGCAAGGTCACGATGATCCGGGCGCCCGACGCTCCGATCGGATGACCCAACGCACAGGCCCCGCCATTCACATTCACGATGTCGCGGGACAGACCCATTTCATGCATGAACGCCATCGGGACAACCGCGAAAGCCTCGTTCACTTCCCACAAATCGACATCCGACGGCGACCAGCCTATCCGGGCAAGCAGCTTTTGCGCTGCGGGCACCGGGGCAGTGGTGAAAAGCCCGGGAGCCTGGGCATGGCTGGCATGACCAACGATGCGCGCCCGCGCCGTGTCACCGGCCATGTCAGCAGAGCTGAGCACCAGGGCCGCCGCACCGTCAGAGATCGAAGACGCATTCGCAGCCGTCACTGTGCCATCCTTGCGGAACGCGGGTTTGAGCTGTGGGATTTTTTCGGGGCGCGCATTTGCTGGCTGCTCATCTTCGGACAGGACAGTCTCCCCTTTGCGGCTGATCAGCGTCACAGGGGTTATTTCCCGGTCAAACGCACCCGATGTCTGTGCCTCGATCGCATTGGACAAGGACCGCAACGCATAGTCATCCTGCGCCGCGCGGGTGAATTGAAAGGTCTCGGCACAGTCTTCGGCAAAAGTGCCCATCAGGCGGCCTTTGTCATAGGCATCCTCCAGCCCGTCCAGAAACATATGGTCGATCACCTGCCCATGCCCGATCCGTGCGCCCGCGCGCATTTTCGGCAGCAGGTAGGGCGCGTTCGTCATGCTTTCCATACCACCGGCCACGATGGTCGAGGCCCGCCCAAGCGCGATGGCATCGAACCCCATCATGGCGGCTTTCATTCCGGAGCCGCACATTTTGTTCAGAGTTGTCGCCGGAACGTCATCGCCAAGTCCCGCCGCAAAACCCGCCTGACGGGCCGGTGCCTGCCCTTGGCCCGCAGGCAGGACACAGCCCATAAGCATTTCGTCAATCGCCATGGCACCCGATTGGTCAAGTGCCGCACGGATCGCGGCACCGCCCAGGTCGGGGGCCGTCATATCGGACAGGGCCCCCTGAAACCCACCCATGGGTGTGCGCGACGCCCCTGTGATCAAAACTTCGGCCATGGTTTCACCTCGTCTGTGGATTTCTTTGGTCCTGCATACCGGATGGTAACGAATGGCGTCTAGGGTGCGACAAGATCAAACCTCTGAGGACTTATGGAACTGATTGTCGACGCCACCCCAACTGCAACGGTGATCCGTGTCATGGCGACACGGATTGATGCTCCGACCGCGCTTCAGTTCAAAGAGGACATGCGCGCGATCACGGCTGGTTTTGACGGGCGGATCATTCTTGATCTGGCGAATGTGGAATTTATCGATTCAAGCGGGCTTGGTGCGGTCGTCGCGTCGATGAAGCAATTGCGTCCGGATCAATCCCTCGAACTGGCCGCCTTGCAGCCGATCGTTGAAAAAGTATTCCGGCTGACGCGAATGGACACGATATTCGCAATTCATGCCTCAGCGGATCACGCGTGTGCTGCGGGAAACACCTGACACGGCACAAGGCTGCATCTTTGCAACGTGCCTGCCCTCGGTTCCGGATGTCACGCGAAAGATATTGGCGGATGTCGATACGGCCCTGTCGCGCAACGGGTTAGACGCGCATCGCACCAATGTTCAAATCGCATTGGCAGAAGCGCTGAACAACATCGCCGAGCATGCCTATTGTGGTCTGAATTTTGGCATGGTCGCCCTTCGGATCGTCGATCTGAAAACGCAGCTGCAGATTCACCTGACGGACTGGGGCTCTGCGATGCCGAACGCCGAACCGCCCAAGACTACGGCACCGAACCCGGACCTTCTGGCCGAAGGTGGATATGGGTGGTTTTTGATCAGGACCATCATGTCAGATGTGCGGTATACGCGCCAGCGCCACAGCAATCACCTGACCCTCGTTTTGCAACTGTGAACCGGTCGATTCGACCGCCGGATCAAACCTAAATTAAATCGAATTATCCGATACTTGTGCGCAATAACCGGGTTTCAGGGGCGTCTGTTCCCGCAATTGCGCCTAATGTCCCAGAATGGCCGCAATCGTTCCGAATTTTGGGCGTGGTTGGGCGTCATACAGTAAGGGTAGCTGCTTATAGCTTCACCTCGACGCCGCGCCATTAATAGCCCCCACCCAGTGTGCGGCGTCGAGGATACCACTCTCCCGATTTCCCATAGATATCCGATTGACGTTGCCCTGACGGCTGTCCATCCTGTTGGCTGGTCACAAGGAATTACGACATGCGAGATTTTCAACAGCCGGGCCGCTCGGCCGTGATGGCTTCCAACGGGATATGCGCCACCTCTCATCCGCTTGCCGCGGAAGCCGCCATCGGCATCCTGAAGCGCGGTGGAAACGCGATGGATGCCGCGATTGCGGGCGCGGTCATTCTGGGTCAGGCGGAACCGGCCATGACCGGCATTGGGGGTGATTGTTTTGCCTTGGTTTCGCCAGCAGGCGGCGATGATGTTATCTCTGTCAACGGATCGGGGCGCGCCCCTGCCGCCGCCAATGCCGAGCAGTTGCGCGCGGCCGGTCATCCGGTTGTGCCGGAACACGGGCCAGAAGCGATAACCATCCCCGGCGCGGTAGACGCGTTTTGCACGATGTCCGACTCCTGGGGAAAGCTGGGCATCGCAGACAGCCTCGCACCGGCGATTGCCTATCTTGAAGAGGGTGTGCCGGTTGCCGATCGGGTCGCCTGGGACTGGCAGACAAACGAACATCTGTTGCAGGGTCACGCGCGCACGCATTTCCTGCCGAATGGCGCGGTTCCGAAACGCGGAGATCTGTTCCGGTTCGAGGCACAGGCCGACGCGTTGAAGCGCATTGCAAAAGAGGGGCGCGACGGTTTTTACAAAGGGCCGGTCGCAGAAGACATGCTGGCCACCTTGGGCGCATTGGGCGGCGTCCATACCGAGGCGGATTTTGCCAATGTCGCGACCACGGTCGGAGAGCCAATCAGCGGCACCTACGGGGGCCGGGAACTTCTGGAACATGCGCCGAACGGCCAGGGTGCGACAGCGATTCTCTTGCTCAATATCCTGTCCCAGTTTGATATGGCCGATCTTGACCCGTTCGGCGCGCAGCGCACGCATATCGAAGCGGAAGCCACCAAACTCGCCTATGATGCGCGCAACAGGTTTGTGGCCGACCCGGATCATATGACCAGGCTGGATCACATGCTGTCGATGGAGACGGCCCGGAACCTGGCCGCGTTGATTGACCCCAAAAAAGCCATGGCCGGTCCGGCCGCGCTGAGTGAGGCGGTTCACAAAGATACAATTTACATCACCGTTGTGGATCGGGATCGCATGGCCGTGTCGCTGATCTATTCGATCTTCCACAGTTTCGGCTCGGGCCATGCCTCTGAAAAATATGGAATTTTGTTCCAGAATCGCGGTGCCGGTTTTACGCTCGAACCGGGGCACGCCAATGAATATGGCGGCGGCAAGCGGCCCATGCACACCATCATTCCCGCCATGCTGCGCGATGCGGGCCGCGTGTCCATGCCCTTTGGTGTGATGGGCGGGCAGTATCAGTCCTGTGGTCACGCACGGGCGGTTTCGAACATGACCGACTTTGGCATGGAGCCGCAAGCGGCCCTGGATGCCCCGCGCAGTTTTGCAGAAAACGGCAAGCTGATGGTCGAACGTGGGTACTCTGATGCGGTGCGCCGCGAATTGATGGAGATGGGCCATGACGTTGAAACACCCGAAGTCGCCATCGGCGGCGCACAGGCGATTCTGATCCATGAAAATGGCGTGCTTGAAGGGGCCTCAGATCCCCGCAAAGACGGGTGCGCGATCGGGTATTAAGCAGGCAAAGGTCGGGCAGTGCTGTCCGACCTTCCGCTGATCAATAGCTGTATTCCGAATAGATGCGCGTGATGTCGCCATTCCAGTCGCCATTGTAATGATCAAGGAATTCATCCGCCAGCGTTTGCCCGCTTTCAACGCTTTCCTTCAACGCGTTGAGAAAGTGGGTCTCGTCTGGCACCAGCCCGCCGGCACCGGGGCGGGCGCGGGCCACAAGGCCGGCTTCGGCGATATCCAAAACCTCTTTGGCCAGATCAAGCATTCGGATGCCCCCGACACTGGCCTGCAGCCCATCAACCGATGCCGCAACGCGCAACGCCTCGCGGGTGTCGGCATCCCAGTTTTTGACAAGATCCCACGCCGCATCCAGCGCGGTTTGATCATAGGTCAGTCCCACCCAAAAGGCAGGCAGCGCACATAGCCGGCGCCAGGGACCACCATCCGCCCCGCGCATTTCTATGAACTTCTTGACGCGGGCTTCGGGGAAAATGGTTGTCAGATGATCGGCCCAATCGGACAGGGTTGGGGTCTCGCCCGGCAAAGCAGGCAATTCACCTTTGAGGAAGTCGCGGAACGACTGCCCCAGCGCGTTGTGATACACGCCGTCGCGGTAGACGAAATACATCGGCACATCGAGCGCATATCGCACCCAGGCCTCAAACCCGAATCCGTCCTCGAACACAAAGGGCAACATGCCGGTGCGATCTTCGTCCAAATGCCGCCACACGCGCGACCGCCAGCTTTTGTGGCCGTTGACCTTGCCTTCAAAGAACGGCGATGTGGCAAACAAAGCCGTGGCGACCGGTTGCAACGCCAGCGCAACGCGCATCTTCTGCACCATATCGGCCTCGGACGAGAAATCGAGATTGACCTGAACCGTACAGGTCCGGCGCATCATCGTGGTGCCCGCCGTCCCGACCTTTTGCATATACGTGTCCATCAGCGCGTAGCGCCCCTTCGGCATCAAAGGCATGTCGTCATGGGTCCAGATCGGAGCCGCCCCAAGCCCGATGAACCCCACGCCGATTTCATCAGAAATTGATTTCACATCAACCAGATGCTGGTTCACCTCGTCACAGGTCTGGTGAATCGTCTCAAGCGGCGCGCCAGACAGCTCAAGCTGGCCTCCGGGTTCAAGCGAGATATTCGCACCATCTTTTTCAAGGCCGATAAGGTTGCCCGCTTCAATGATCGGGGCCCAGCCGTGCCTGTCGCGCAATCCGCCCAGAACCGCCAGAATAGAGCGCTCTCCGTCATAGGGCAGGGGCTTGAGCGTATCTTTGCAGTAGCCGAATTTTTCGTGTTCGGTGCCAATGCGCCAGTCTTTTTTGGGCTTACAGCCATCCGCAAGATATGCGGCCAGCTGATCGTGGTGTTCGATGGGCCCGCCGCCCGATTGTGGAATGGACATGGCGTGTCTCCGGTCTTGCTGCTCGACAGTTGCGGGCAGCCTTGGGCCGATTTATCCAGGGTGTCAATGCAGGCGGGCAATGCGTTGCTGAAGATCTGCCCTGCGCCAAAGCACAACAGGATGATCCCCGTCGCGCTGGGCGACCGACGCGATCCGACCGGGGCTGAGGCCGGGAAGCCCTGAAAACACGTCAAACAAAGCATCCGCACCTTCGGCGGTAAGCGGAATATGCAGGGCCGGTCCGTTGTCATGTGTGATTACCCAGGTCGCAGGATGCTGCGTTGGGTCAAAATTCAGCGACGTGATGGCATCAACATCAACCAACCCGCCGGTTAGGGGGCCGAAATATCCGATCCGCCGCTCTATCACCTGAACCACTCCCGGGCCGCCACCGCCATGGCGCGACCGGCCTTTTTGCAGACCCGCCACCCCCAACGCAGCGCCAACAAGAATGGCAAGATACCCGATCCACGACAGCAGCCCCGGAGTGACGCCAAAACTCCAATACAGACCCAGAACAAGGATCGCCGCACCAATAAGCGCCTCGCGCCACCGCATCAGATGGGCCCGTGCTGCAGGGCGCACGAAACTCATGCCCAGTCTCCAAGCGCCATCTGCCACAGGGTCAAAGCCGCAACCGCCGCCGTGTCGGCGCGTAAAATCCGGGGGCCAAGGCTGATCGGATGGGCATGATCCAGATGATGCAGACGATCCCGCTCATCCGGTGAAAAGCCGCCTTCCGGACCGATCAGAATGGCCCACGGCCCCGATTTTGAGGGCAGACGTTCCGCATCTCCGGCCAGTGTTTCGTCACAAAACGCGATATAGCGCGATGTGTCCCAGGTCTTGAGCACCTGATCCAGCTTGGTCAGCGCGGCAACCTCCGGCACAAACGTGGCACCACATTGCTCTGCCGCTTCGACCGCGTGGGCTTGCAGCCGGTCCTGTCGAATGCGGTCCGAATTCGTGAATGCCGTCTGAACGGGCAGAATGCGCCGCACCCCCATCTCGACAGCCTTTTCGACAATAAAATCGGTGCGCGCCTTTTTGATCGGGGCAAACAGCAGCCACAGGTCCGGGGGCAGGCTTTGCGGCTTGGATGGCTGCTCACAGACCAAAACTCCACCGCGCTTGCCCGCCTCGGCCACATGCGCCTGCCACTCGCCGTCGGCACCATTGAACAACGCCACATTTGATCCGACCGACACACGCATCACGCCAAACAGGTAATGCGCCTGCTCCCGCGTCAGAGGGACCGGTTGTGCCACCCCAAGCGGGTGATCTACAAAAAGTCTGATCTTTGCACTCATGGAGCAACACATATGTCCGGCCCGCAGACAACACCAGACCACACGGGTCAGGTCGCCGACGCCGTTTCGGGCAATTGGGTGGACACGCGCGCTCCGAAATGGGCACGTCCCTATCTGCGATTGTCCCGCGCGGATCGACCTATCGGAACGTGGTTGCTCTATCTTCCCTGCGTCTGGGGTACGTTGTTGGCCATGTTTCACACCGGAAACATGCGCCTTTTTGATCTTTGGATCATCGCTGGCTGCGGGATCGGGGCGATCCTGATGCGCGGTGCGGGCTGTACCTGGAATGACATCACCGACCGCGATTTTGACGGCTCGGTTGCGCGCACGGCCTCCCGGCCGATTCCGTCGGGCCAAACCACAGCGAAAAAGGCACTGGCCTGGGCCGTTTTGCAATCGCTGGTCGCCTTGCTGATCCTGATCACCTTTCCGACCCAGGCGATTCTGCTTGGGATCGTCGCACTTGTTCCGGTGGCGATTTATCCCTTTGCCAAACGAATCACATGGTGGCCGCAGGTGTTTCTGGGGCTCGCGTTCAATTGGGGGGCATTGCTGGCCTGGACGGCACATACCAGAGAACTTCAATGGCCTGCGGTCGTGTTATACGCGTCAGGACTGGTCTGGACGCTGTTTTACGACACCATCTATGCCCATCAGGATATCGAAGACGACGCGTTGATCGGTGTCAAATCAACAGCGCGGCTGTTCGGCGACGAAACGCCCAAATACCTTGCATGGTTTTTGGTGATCTGTGTTGCTTTGATGGGCTACGCCATCATTCTGGCGGCCCCACGCGGCGACATCTTTGCGCTCTTGGTGGCGCTTGTCGGGCCGTGGGCGATGGGCTGGCACATGCTGTGGCAGCTGCGGCGGCTTAAACTGGATGATGGGGATCGTTTGCTTGAACTGTTCCGATCCAACCGAAATGCCGCACTTTTGCCCGTGCTGTTTTTCGCCATTGCCGTGCTGGTATGATTGCACTCCTGCGTCCTGAGGCGTATCGCTAAACCAACCTCATCTGACGCGGAATGCCGATGCGCCTATCCTCTGTTTTCATTCTGGCAATGGCCTTTTTTTCTGCGGCTGTCCTAAGCCTGGCGGCAGCGTGGTTTTCGGCGGGTGTCGTTGAAAACAGCTCTGAACAGGCGGTGCGCACGGAACTGGATCGCGATGCCCTGACCTGGGCGGATGTCGATACCAACGGGTTGCAGGTTTTCCTGATCGGCACCGCCCCCACCGAAGCCGCGCGATTTCAGGCGTTAAGTGCGGCAGGTCGCGTTGTCGACACCGCGCGTGTGATTGATCAGATCGACATCGTTGACAGCGACCGCCTTGCTCCGCCCCGGTTTTCAATCGAAGTCTTGCGAACGGATGGCGGCATTTCCCTGATCGGCCTCATGCCCGCCGAAACCGACCGAGAGGATCTTGTCGCCCGAATCGAACGGGCCGTTCCGGACGTGCCGGTGGCTGACCTGCTGGAGGTGGCGGATTATCCGGTGCCCGACGGCTGGGACAATGCCCTTGATTATTCTGTGTCGGTGCTGCGCATTCTGGATCGGTCGAAAATCTCGATCGAGGCGGGCCGCGTGTCCATCAAAGGGGCGGTTGACAGCGAAGACACGCGACGCCGTGTCGAAGCCGATCTTGCCCGCCGCGCTGGTGATGATCTGCGGCTGGCGCTCGAAATCACCGCGCCGCGTCCGGTGATTTCGCCGTTCACCCTGCGCTTTATTCAGGATGCAGAGGGTGCCCGCTTTGACGCCTGTTCTGCCCCGACCGAGGCGGACCGGACGACCATTCTGGAAGCCGCCGCGGCGGCCGGTCTGACGGGCAAGGTAGAGTGTCGTCTGGGCCTGGGAACACCGACCAGCGCGTGGGGCGAGGCCGCCGCGATGGGAATCACCGCCATTGACCAGCTGGGGGGCGGCAGCATCACCTTTGCCGATGTCGATGTAACCGTCTTTGCCCTGGAAGGCACCGATCAAAGCCTGTTTGACCGCGTCGTCGGTGAGCTTGAGAACGATTTGCCGGGTGTTTTTGTTGTCAAAGCCACCCTGCCGAAACCGCCCGCAGAAGAGCCCGCAGGTATCCCGGAATTCACCGCAACCCGCAGCCCGGAAGGCGATGTTCAATTGCGCGGGCGCATCAACAGCGAGATTTCGCGCCAGACCGCAGACAGCTTTGCCCGCGCTGTTTTCGGCTCCAGCACGGTGCGCACAACCGCACGGGTGGATGAAACTCTGCCGCCAAGCTGGTCCAACCGGGTGTTGGCGGGTCTCGAAGCCTTGTCGCGCTTGTCCAACGGGGCGGTTCTTGTCACGCCGGACGCGCTGACCGTGTCCGGCAACACCGGCAACCAGAATGCCAGTTCCGAAATTGCCGGGCTGCTTGCGGAAAAGCTGGGCAATGCCGAAGAATACGAGATCTCGGTCACCTATCAGGAAAAGCTTGATCCGCTTCTGGGCATTCCAACCCCTGAAGAATGCGAGGCGCAGATCGTTGAAATCATCGGCGACCGCAAGATTTCCTTCGAACCCGGATCGGCGACGCTTGATGCCTCGACCCAGGACATCATGGACGAAATCGCAGAGCTGCTGAATTTGTGCGGGGATATCCCACTTGTCATCGCGGGTCATACCGACAGCCAGGGGCGCGAGGTCATGAACCTGCAACTGAGCAAGGATCGTGCCCAATCGGTGCTGGATGCCTTGCGAGAGCGGCGCGTCCTGACCGCCAGCTACCAGGTGCGCGGCTACGGCGAAGAGCGTCCGATCGCAAGCAATGACACCGAAGAAGGCCGCGAAGCCAACCGCCGGATCGAATTCAAGCTGCTTCGCCCCGAACCCACCCCGGATTCCGAGACAACGCTGGAGAGTATTGAACAATCCGCGCCAACGGGCGAAACAGCCGAAACTGACGGCGCCGAAGGAACACCCGATGAACAGAACTGAGTTTGTCATTACAACAGCGATCATTCTGTTTGTCGCGTTTTGTCTGGGCTGGTTTGCCAATTGGCTTGTGCACCGTTTCACTCGGGTCAGTCAGGCCGACATGGACCAACTTGAGCGCATGAGCCAGGAATTGCACGAAGCCGAAGAAACCCGCGATCAGGCGATCACCTATCTGCAGCAGCGAGAGGCCGAACTGACCAATCAACTGGCCCAGACCGAAGCCGAGCTGTCCGCCGCAATGGAAGGCTTGCGCGACGCGCGGCAAGAGGCCGAGGAAATGCGGGCCCATATGGAACGGATGAACGCATCCTAAATCGACGGCGGTGCGCGTATGTGTTGCCCTGTCCAAAGACTCTGACGCACAGCGTCAGTTTTGCGCTGCTGATGCTGAGCTGGAATAGACCCTTCGGGACATATCTCTGAGCGGCTAGGATCGTGCTGTGACGAGAGTACACATGGAACAGACCGCTCATGCCACATACTCAACAGCCCGGCGTCAACATCAACTTCGTTGGGCTGATCGCGGCCAATACGATCCTGGGATCTGTCATGCCCATGCTGATCATTCTGGGTGGTCTGGCAGGGGTTCTGCTTGCTCCTCACCCGGCCCTCGCCACCCTGCCGCCCTCGGTGCAAACCTTTGCAGGGCTTGTCGTGACAGGGCCGTTTTTACTTTTGATGGGCCGTTATGGGCGCAGAGTTGGCTTTCTTGTCGGAGGGCTGGCCGCGATTGCGGGCGGCCGTGCGGGAAACAGGGGCATGCCCAAAGGTTAACAGAACTTTAATAGGTCCGTTTCGGTCTCAATGTTTCGCGTGCGAAACAATAGGGCCAAAACGGACCTATCTGCGTTTGCGGGAATTTTGCTTGCGCAGACTGCGTGTGCTGCGGGCGTGAAAATCGCCCGGTCTTTTCGACACCCACTTGAAAAACGCTGCCAGTTTCGGATGTGCCCTCAGTGCCTCGGGTGTGTTATAGTCACGCGCGAGTTCGGCTTCGGTTAGGGTTGCGTGAATTTCGTTATGGCACATCTGGTGGATCAGAATCGTCGGCCCGCCTTTGCCGCCTTTCAGCTTGGGTACCAGATGATGTTGGCTTTGTTTTACACCCGCCGGGATCGGGCGCAGGCACAAAGGACAAATCGGGTCTGAATGCGACATGGGTGTTTCGGCTCTGGTTCGGGCACTTGTGCAAGCGGGTGGCTCAAGGCATCAAGCTGAGATGGATCAAAGAGATTTCAAGGGAATCGCCATGGAGTGGGATCTCCTTGCACGCCATCGCATAATTCAGCACGCGGCGGCCACCGCGCGGTCGGTCCACGAGATTGCGCGGCGCGGCTTTGCCGACAGCGGCGTTGATGTCGACATGCGCAACGCTCCGGACGCGGCATGACAGATGCGCTGGTCATCGGTGGCGGACCTGCCGGGTTGATGGCGGCGGATGCTCTATTGACGGCGGGTCGGGCGGTGACACTGGTCGATGCGAAACCGTCTTTGGGTCGCAAATTCCTTATGGCGGGCAAGTCCGGTCTGAACCTGACCAAGATGCAGGCCATGGAACCGTTTCTTGAGGCGTACGGCACGGCTCCACCCGTGCTGACGGACAGCCTGACCGCGTTTGGACCAAAGCATGTGCAGGCATGGGCAGAGGGGCTGGGACAAAGCACGTTCACAGGGTCAACGGGGCGGCTTTTCCCAACGGCCATGAAGGCATCGCCCTTGTTGCGCGCATGGTTGGCCCGTCTGGATGGCATGGGGCTGTATCGGCAGACGCGGTGGCGCTGGACCGGGTGGGACAGGAACACATTCGTGTTTGATACCCCGGATGGACAGCGCGTTCTGACGCCGCGCGTGACGGCCCTTGCATTGGGCGGGGCGAGTTGGGCGCGACTGGGGTCGGACGGAGAATGGGCAAAGCTGTTTGCGCAACAGGGTATTGCGCTATCGGCATTTGCGCCCTCGAATTCCGGGGTGCGTGTGACTTGGTCTTCCCACATGACCCGGCATTTCGGCGCACCTTTGAAGAACATTGCCTTACATGCGGGCCCAAAGATGTCTCGGGGAGAGATCGTGATTTCCGAGCGCGGGCTAGAGGGTGGGGGTGTGTATTCGCTCACGCCTGCGCTGCGGGAGGGGGCAGATCTGCATCTGGATCTGCTACCCGATCTGACGCCGGATGCGATTGCTGCGAAACTGTCCAAGACACAAGGCAAACAGAGTTTAAGCAATCACTTGCGACGCAGGTTGAAACTGTCATCTGCGGCACAGGCCGTCATGCGGGAATTTGTTCCAAACGTTCCGACCGACACCGTTTCGCTGGCCGCCGTATTAAAAGCCATTCCGATCCGGCACGCGGGTTTGCGGCCGATGGACGAGGCGATTTCAACCGCCGGCGGGGTGGCCTTTGCCGCGCTTGACGATAGGCTGATGCTGCGGGATCGACCGGGCGTGTTTTGTGCCGGTGAAATGCTGGATTGGGATGCGCCGACGGGCGGTTATCTTTTGACCGCCTGTTTCGCCACCGGGCTTTGGGCCGGACGGCACGCGGCGGAGTTTAACCGTCCGTGACGTGACGTCGGGGCGTGACAGGTCAACTTGGCACGTGGCACCAACGCGCAAAGGGAGGCCGTCATGACCAGCTATCCACATATGCTTGCCCCGTTGGACCTTGGGTTCACGACGCTGAAAAACCGCGTGCTCATGGGGTCGATGCACACGAACCTTGAAGAAACCGGCGACTGGAACCGCGCGGCGGAATTCTATGCCGCGCGGGCGCGGGGTGGGGTGGCTTTGATGGTCACGGGCGGCATGGCCCCGAATCGCGAAGGCGGGGTGTTTCCGGGGGCGTCGGGTTTGTTTTCGGATCAGGACATTGCAAACCACCGGTTGGTGACAGATCGTGTTCATGAGGCTGACGGCAAGATCGCGATGCAGATTTTGCATGCGGGGCGCTATGCTTATGGCAAGGAATGTGTGGCCCCGTCTGCCATCAAATCGCCGATCTCTCCTTTTGTGCCGACAGAGTTGGACGAGGATGGTATCGAAAAGCAGATCGCCGACATCGTGACCGCCGCGAAACGGGCAAAAGAGGCGGGGTATGACGGGGTCGAGGTGATGGGATCGGAAGGGTACTTCATCAACCAGTTTCTTGTCACCCACACCAACAAACGTACGGATCGGTGGGGTGGGTCGTACGAAAACCGGATGCGTCTGCCGATCGAAGTGGTCCGCCGGGTGCGCGCGGCGGTGGGGCCGGAGTTCATTGTGATCTACCGGTTGTCGATGATTGACCTTGTGCCAAACGGATCGACCCACGACGAGGTGGTCCAACTTGCCCAAGAGATCGAAAAGGCCGGGGCCACGCTGATCAATACCGGCATCGGTTGGCACGAGGCGCGGATTCCGACGATTGCCACCAGCGTGCCGCGCGCGGCCTTTGCCTGGGTGACGAAAAAGCTGATGGGCAAGGTGGGGATACCGGTGATCACATCAAACCGGATCAACACGCCCGAGGTGGCCGAAGAGGTGCTGGCCGAGGGCTGTGCCGATATGGTGTCGATGGCGCGGCCATTCCTGGCTGATCCGGATTTCGTTGCGAAAGCGATGGCGGGTGAGGCGGCCCAGATCGCGCCCTGTATTGCGTGCAATCAGGCTTGTCTGGACCATACGTTTCAGATGAAAATCTCGTCTTGCCTTGTGAATCCGAGGGCTTGTTTCGAGACCGAGTTGAAAGTCGAACAAACTGCCAATCCCCAGCGCGTTGCAGTTGTCGGGGCCGGACCTGCGGGGCTGTCCACGGCGATCACGGCGGCAGAGCGGGGGCACGATGTGACGCTGTTCGACAAGGCCCACGAAATTGGGGGACAGCTGAATATGGCAAAACAGGTTCCGGGCAAGGAAGAGTTCTGGGGGCTGGTTGATTGGTATCGCACCATGCTGTCCAAAACCGGTGTTACGGTTGTTCTGGGTCAAGAGGTTGGTGCCGATGATCTGGACGGATTTGATCATGTGGTGATTGCCACAGGTGTCATTCCGCGTGATCCGGGCATTCCCGGCCAGGACGGGGACAACGTGTTGAGTTATGTCGATGTGCTGCGTGGCAATGCCCCGGTCGGGCAAAATGTCGCCGTCGTCGGCGCAGGGGGGATCGGATTTGACGTTTCGGAATACCTTGTCCACGAAGGAGACAGCCCGACCGAGAATCTGCCGGAGTGGATGACCGAATGGGGCATCACGGACCCGGCCAAGGAACGCTCTGGGTTGTCGCCGGACGGACCACAGCCCACACCGCCTGCGCGCGCGGTCACCTTATTGCAGCGCAAGGCCGAGAAGCCCGGCAAGCGGCTGGGCAAAACCACGGGCTGGATTCATCGGATGAGTCTTATGATGAAAGACGTGCAGATGAAGGCAGGCGTGAATTATGAACGCATTGACGCTGACGGCTTGCATATTTCCTATGGCGCATCGCGGGAGCGGCCTGAAATGATTGCCTGTGATACGGTTGTGTTATGTGCCGGGCAGTTGCCGGAGCGGTCATTGGCGGATGCGTTGGAGGCAAAAGGCGTTGCGTGCCATGTGATCGGCGGAGCGGATGTGGCGGCAGAGCTGGATGCCAAGCGCGCGATTGATCAGGGCACACGATTGGCGGCAACGCTGTAAGGAACGTCTTGGCCTGATGATGCGTTGAGGGATCAGACAACGGGGCGTGAGGCCCCGTTTGGAGATTCATCAAATCAGGAGGTCACCCATGCCTGCAATCAATGACGCGAAAATTCTACTTATTTCGACCCACGGGTTTGAGCAATCAGAGCTTGAATTCCCCCGCGACCAACTGCGCGCCAAAGGTGCCGATCTGCATGTGGCAACGCTTGACGGCAAGGCCATCAAGGGTTGGGAAGGCAGCGACTGGGGCCGTGAAGCCGAAGCGGATGCCAAGATTTCCGAGGTGAGGGCTGATGATTACGACGCGCTGGTCATTCCCGGCGGTCAGATCAACCCGGACCTGTTGCGCGTCGATGACGACGTATTAACGCTGGTCCGCGCTTTCCACGATCAGGGCAAAACGATTGCCGCGGTGTGTCACGCCCCCTGGGTTTTGATCGAGGCCGGGATTTTGAAGGGCCGCGATGCCACTTCTTATCATTCGATCAAAACCGATGTGAAAAACGCCGGTGCCAATTGGAAGAATGAAGAGGTTGTTGTCGATCAGGCGATTGTAACAAGTCGTCAGCCAGACGACCTGAAGGCGTTTGTCAGCAAGATCGTTGAAGAGATCGAAGAGGGCAAACATCTGCGAAAAGCAGCGTAAGCCTTTGGCAAAACTCAGATAAGCCGGGCCTTGCGCCCGGCTTTTGTTTATTCAGTGACGGTAATGGTGATGCGCTCACTGACCACGGGCGGATTGTGCGGGATGTGGAAGTGATCCCCAAGTACCAGCTGAACGGTGTATTCGCCGGGTTCAAGATCAAGCGACACCTCGGTTTGACCGCCGCCAAAGTGGATGTGATTGTCATCGCTGGGAATCCCGTTCGCGGCAATCTCGGCATCGTTCTCGGCCTCACCGAAGGCGGGGCGATTGAGGTAGATATGGTGGTGCCCGGTCTGTTCCTTTTCAACACCGGCGGGGGCAACGCCCATGCCTTGCAGACCGAATTTGATCTGGACGGGTGATTGAACCGTGGCCCCGTCTTCCAGATTGATGATATAGAGCGCCGCGTCCTCCGGTGCCGGTGTGTCGCTGGCCCATGCTGCACCAATGGTGGACAACGCCAAGGCCGCCCCAAAGACAAAATGCTTCATTTCTTCCTCCCATATTCGGACGCCGCCGACCTGTGTCGGATAGGCTTCCTTAGGGTAAGGTAGCCTAAAAAAAGCGCGTGCCAAGGCATGTTGGCCTTTGGGCGGGCTGTTTCCCGAAGGACGACATTGCCGAATAAAACCCAGATATTGTCTGCAGTGCGCCCAAGTCACGCCTGATTTGACGGCCATACCCTATCTCGACAAACACGAGGAATACGTATGGACCGTCTTACCGAAATGGAGGCCTTTGCCACGGTTGTGGATCAAGGTGGCTTCACCGATGCGGCCAAAAAGATGGGCATTTCCAAATCGGCAGTGTCCAAGCATGTGTCCAGCCTTGAGGCGCGATTGGGAGCACGGCTTTTGAACCGGACAACACGGCGGGTCAGCCCGACTGAAATTGGCTTGGCGTATTATGATCGCGCCCGGCGCGTGTTGAACGATGCGGGCGAGGCGGACGCCTTGGTCACATCAATGCAATCCGCCCCGTCTGGCCTGCTGCGGATTTCCGTGGCGACGGATTTTGGCGTGAATCACCTGTCTCCGGTTCTGGGGGATTTCTTAACGGATTTTCCGGACATTACCGTCAATATGGTGCTGAACAACCGCTATGTGGAACTGATCTCGGAAGGGTTTGACATGGCGGTGCGCATTGGCGAGCTGGAGGACAGCACGCTGCGCGCCCGCAAACTGACGGAGACGACCAAGCGCATGATCGCCTCGCCCGGCTATTTTGAGGAATATGGCCGTCCGCGCCGGATTGACGACCTGAACGAGCACAAGCTTTTGCATTACTCCAACCAATCCAGTGGCAATGTCTGGAAAGTGACGGCACCATCGGGTGAGAAGCGTCAGGTGCGCACGGCGGGATGGTTGTCTGTGAATGACGGTCAATCGCTGTTGAACGCCTGTGTTGCGGGACTTGGCATCGCGTATTTGCCGTCCTTCCTGTACGCCGATGCGATGGAGCAAGGGCTGGTTGAGGATGCTATTCCGGACCTGCCGGTCGACACGCAGGGCATTTATGCGGTGTATCCTCCGGGTCGGTTTACGCAGCCGAAAGTGCGCGCTTTCATTGATTTTCTGGTACATCAGTTCGGCGATAAGGGCCCCAAGGACTGGTAGTTTCATCTTCCCTTGTCTGTACACAGACACACCTTGCGCCCCGGTCTGCTGTTCCGGGGCGCTTTTTTGTGGGCACCGGGTTGCGGCGCGGCGCGGTCAGGGGCAGTGTCTGGCGGTGATTGAACCGGAGCGTTGCCATGCCGTTTACCCTTGCCACCTGGAACATCAATTCCGTTCGTCTGCGAGAAGGGTTGGTTGCCAGATTGCTGGCCGAAGAAGGGCCGGATGTGCTGTGTCTTCAGGAATGCAAAAGCCCGGTTGATAAAATTCCGGTGGAGCAGTTTCAGGCCCTGGGCTATGGCCACATGATTGCCCGGGGGCAGAAAGGGTATAATGGCGTGGCCATTCTTTCCAAGCTGCCGATCGAAGATATCGGGGATCAGGACTTTGCCTCTTTGGGCCATGCGCGCCATGTTGCGGGGCGGTTGGAAAACGGGGTTACGGTTCACAATTTTTACGTGCCTGCGGGCGGCGATGTGCCGGACCGCGCGGTGAACGAGAAATTTGGTCAGAAGCTTGATTACCTGACAGATATGCGAGATTGGTTTAAGGCTGAACAACCGGAAAAAGCGATCCTTGTCGGCGATCTGAACATTGCGCCGCGTGAGGATGATGTGTGGTCGCATAAGCAGCTATTGAAAGTTGTCAGCCACACGCCGATTGAAGTCGATCATCTGGCCGAAACCCAGGACGCGGGGGGCTGGGTGGATATCACCCGGCAGGATATTCCCGATGGTTTGCTGTATTCGTGGTGGTCTTACCGAGCCAAGGATTGGGACGCGGCCGACAAGGGGCGGCGTCTGGACCATGTCTGGGCGACGGCGGATATTTCCAATGCGGCACATTCAAGCCGTGTGTTGCGCGACGCGCGCGGTTGGGAAAAGCCCAGCGACCATGCGCCGGTTTTTGCGACGTTTGACTTGTAAGCGGGGCTGACTCGGCAGAATTTCTGCATCCGCAGCGTGTTTCGTTTTGTCCCGTTGCGGACCCCCGGTGCGGGGTTGTTATCCTGACACATAACGCTTGGCCAAAATCAGGTGTGTTGGGAGGACGCGAATGACAGAGTCTGAACTGCTTGATGCGCTGCGAAAAACAGTGGGCGCGCGTCACGTCCTGACCGGGGACAAGCAGACAGAACGCTTTCGAAAAGGGTTCAGATCGGGGGAGGGTGATGCGCTTGCGGTTGTGCAGCCCGCGACGGTTTTGGAACAATGGCGGGTGCTGCAAGCCTGCGTGGCGGCGGACAAGATTGTTATCATGCAGGCCGCCAACACCGGGTTGACCGAAGGGTCGACACCCAAGGGCACTTATGATCGTGATGTCGTTCTGATCAACACGCGCCGGATGGATGCGATTCACACGATCAAGGGCGGCGCACAGGTTGTCAGCTTGCCGGGTGCCACCTTGTTCGCGCTTGAAAAGCTGCTTAAACCGCTTGGCCGGCAACCGCATTCGGTGATCGGATCGTCCTGTATCGGCGCGTCAATCATTGGCGGGGTGTGCAACAATTCGGGTGGATCGCTGATTGAACGCGGCCCCAGCTATACCGAGCTGTCGCTTTTTGCGCGGGTTACGGAGGATGGGGATCTGGAGTTGGTGAATCATCTGGGTATCGCGCTGGGCGACACGCCAGAAGAGATCCTGAGCAATGTGCAGAACGGCAAATTTTCCGATGCCGATCTGGAGGCCACTAACAAGCGCGCGTCGGATACGGAATATCACCGGCGTGTGCGCGATGTGGATGCCGACAGCCCGGCGCGGTTCAATGCGGACAAACGCCGACTTTACGAAGCTGCGGGATGTGCCGGGAAACTGGCGGTGTTTGCGGTGCGTCTGGACACCTATCCGATCAATCGGGATGAACAGACCTTTTACATCGGGACCAACGATCCCGACGCGTTGACGGATTTGCGGCGACATATTTTAACCAATTTTGACAGCCTGCCTGTGTCGGGCGAATACATGCAGCGCGAGATTTTCGATATCTCGGAGACGTATGGCAAAGACACTGTGCTGATGATCGATTGGCTGGGCACCGACAAGCTGCCCATGTTTTTTGCCTTGAAAGGGGCTGTTGACGCCCGGTTGAACAAGTTTGCGTTGACCCGCGGGTTCACCGACAAATTCATGCAGGTGTTTGCCCGTTTGATGCCCAGAGCACTGCCACAGCGCCTGATGGATTATCGGGATTTGTATGAACATCATTTGATTCTGAAAATGCGGGATGGCGGTGTTTCCGAGGCGCGCGCGTTTCTGAGCACATTTTTTGAAGGCCGGGACGGCGGTTTTTTTGAATGTACGCCGCGCGAGGGCAAGCTGGCTGGGCTGAACCGCTTTGCTGCTGCGGGGGCCGCGATTCGCTACCAGAACATCCACCGGTCCGATGTCGAGGATATCCTTGCCTTGGATATTGCGTTGAAGCGGAATGAGCGCGCGTGGCTGGAAGATTTGCCGCCGTCGATTGCCGACAAGCTGGTTCACAAGCTGTATTACGGGCATTTCTTCTGTCACGTCCTGCATCAGGATTACATCGTGAAAAAGGGTGTCGATGTGGCGGCGCTTAAGGCCGAGATGCTGGAATTGTTGGACCAGCGCGGTGCGGAATACCCGGCAGAGCATAATGTGGGGCATATCTACAGGGCCAAACCAGATCTTGCGGACTTCTACCAAAGCATTGACCCGACGAACGCCTTCAATCCCGGTATTGGCAAGACGTCGAGGCGCAAGCATTACGCATGATGTTTCGTTTAGCGCTAAACCATTTGCCATGCACACGGCGCATGGAGGATATGTCCTGGCGATACTGCCGTGGCGGAAAGCAACATGTTAGACGGCGCTAAATTTGGGGGAACCTTTCTTTTTGAGAACTGGTTCACCTGTAAACTATTGGCCGGATTGGCCGACCTAAGGGAAGAGGGACCATGAAAGACAGCCCGAACGACATTGATCCAGTCGAATCGCAAGAGTGGCAGGATGCAATCGAAGATGTAATTCTTCGCGACGGCGCGGATCGCGCGCACTATCTTTTGGACAAAGCCGTGCAACAGGCGCGCGCCAACGGTGCCAAGCTGCCGTTTTCGGCGACCACGCCGTACCAGAACACGATTGCGTCTGATGACGAGGTCGACATCCCCGGCGACACCGAAATGGAGTGGCGCATCCGGACCATCAACCGCTGGAACGCGATGGCAACGGTGGTCAAGCGGAACAAGGTCAGCAGCGAATATGGCGGGCATATCGCGTCGTTTGCATCGTCTGCTGCGCTTTATGATATTGGTCTGAACCACTTCTGGCGCGCGAAATCCGCGATCCATGGTGGTGATCTGGTGTTTTTTCAGGGCCATGTGATCCCCGGCATTTATGCACGGTCGTTCATGGAAGGGCGGATCAGCGTTGAACAGCTTGAGAATTTCCGGTCCGAAGTCGCGGGCGGTGGTCTGTCGTCTTATCCGCACCCGTGGCTGATGCCGGATTATTGGCAGTTTCCAACGGTTTCGATGGGTCTGGGACCGCTGATGGCGATCTACCAGGCGCGGTTCATGAAATATATGCACAACCGGGGTCTTATTGATGCCGCCGATCGCAAGGTCTGGTGTTTCCTGGGTGACGGCGAAATGGACGAACCCGAAAGCCGGGGTGCCATTGATCTGGCCCACCGCGAGGGGCTGGATAACCTGATTTTTGTGGTGAACTGTAACCTGCAGCGCCTTGATGGCCCTGTGCGGGGTAACGGCAAGATCGTTCAAGAGCTTGAGGGCGATTTCCGCGGTGCCGGTTGGGATGTGATCAAGCTGTTGTGGGGCAAAGGCTGGGACGAGCTTTTGGAGAAAGACACATCCGGCAAACTGCGTCAGTTGATGGATGAAACCGTCGATGGCGATTACCAGACGTTCAAATCCAAAGATGGTGCCTATATCCGCAAGCATTTCTTTGGCAAGTATCCTGAAACGGCTGCTTTGGTCGAGGACTGGACCGACGATCAGATCTGGGCACTGCGGCGTGGCGGGCATGATCCGAAGAAGGTGTATAATGCCTTTCTGCGGGCCACCCAGGCCAAGGGCACACCCACATGTCTGTTGATCAAGACGGTCAAGGGCTACGGCATGGGCACGGCTGGTGAGGGTCAGAACACGACCCACCAGCAAAAGAAAATGCAGTTTGACCAGCTTAAGGCGATGCGGGATCGGTTCCAGATTCCTGTCACCGATGAAGAGCTGGAAAAAGATGTTCCGTTCGTCAGCCTGAACAACGCGCAAAAGGCCTATATGGCGGATCGGCGTAAGGAATTGGGCGGCGAATTTCCAAAGCGGGATTGGCGCGACACACCAAAGCTGGATATTCCAGCATTGGACAAGTTCAAAGGTCAGTTGGAGAGCACGGGCGACCGTGAAATCTCGACCACGATGGCATTTGTTCGCATCCTGACGACCTTGCTGCGGGACAAGCAGATCGGCAAGAACGTGGTGCCGATTGTGCCGGATGAAAGCCGCACCTTCGGGATGGAGGGTCTGTTCCGGTCGGTGGGGATCTATAATCCGCTGGGGCAGCATTATACGCCCGAAGACCGCGACCAGATGATGTATTACAAGGAAAGCGAAAGCGGTCAGGTGCTTCAGGAAGGCATCAACGAAGCGGGGGCCATGGCCGATTGGATCGCGGCCGCCACGTCTTATTCGAACCATGGCGTGCCGATGATCCCGTTCTTCATTTACTATTCGATGTTCGGCTTCCAGCGGATCGGGGATCTGGCCTGGGCCGCAGGCGATAGCCGCGCGCGCGGGTTCATGCTGGGCGGCACCGCCGGGCGCACCACGCTGAACGGCGAAGGATTGCAGCACGAGGACGGGCACAGCCACATCCTTGCCAGCACCATCCCGAACTGTATCAGCTACGATCCGACCTTCAGCTACGAGGTCGCGGTGATCGTGCAACACGGGCTTCAGCGCATGTTCGTCGACCAGGAGGACGTGTATTTCTACCTGACCCTGATGAACGAGAACTATCAGCACCCCGAAATGCCCATGGGCGCGGAAGAGGGCATCATCAAGGGTCTTTACCGGATGTCCAAAACCGCCAAGCCGGGCAAGAAGCATGTCAACCTGATGGGCTCTGGCACGATCTTGGTGCAGGCGATCAAGGCGGCGGAAATGCTCAAGGAAGACTTCGGCGTGACGTCAGATATCTGGTCGGCGACATCGCTGAATGAACTGGCCCGCGACGGTCAGGATTGCGTGCGCCACAATCGCCTGAATCCGCTGGACGATCCCAAAGTGCCCTATGTGACACAGCAGCTTGAGCAGGCCAAAGGCCCGATCATTGCCGCGACCGATTATATGAAGAACTACGCCGAGCAAATCCGGGCGTTTGTTCCGGGGCGGTTCACGGTTCTGGGCACCGACGGCTATGGTCGGTCGGACAGCCGTTTGAATTTGCGTCGCTTCTTTGAAGTCGATGCAAATCACATTGCAGGTGCGGCGATGGTGGACCTCTACCATGAAGGTGCGGTTACTAAAAAAGACCTCGAAGCAGCCCTTAAGAAATACGACATCGACGGCAGCAAGCCGAACCCGCGTCTGGTTTGATCGGGAGGAGATGCGCGTCTGTCCAGCAAAAGTGGGAACCGGTTTTGCGTCCACTTTTGTTGCGAGGGCAGGCGGCACTGGAAGGAATAGAATATGACTACCGAAGTAAAAGTTCCCGACATTGGCGATTTTGACAATGTCCCTGTCGTCACCGTTTTGGTGAGCGTCGGCGATACCATTGCCGAAGAAGACCCGATTGTAGAATTGGAATCAGACAAGGCGACGATGGAGGTGCCAAGCTCGGCCGCCGGTGTGGTGAAAGAGATCAAGGTCAGCGAAGGCGACAAGGTTAGCGAAGGGTCAGTGATTCTTGTGCTAGAGGGGGATGGCGCAGCAGAGGCACCTGCCGAAGCGCCAAAAGCCGAAGCGCCTGCGGCGTCCTCGGCCCCGGCGGCCCCAACTGCCCCCGCGACACAGGCGGCACCGGCTCCGGCCAAAACGGATGCTGGTTTTGGCAAGGTCCATGCCTCGCCGTCTGTGCGGGCTTATGCGCGACGCGTCGAAGTGGATTTGACCACCGTGAACGGGTCGGGTCGTAAAGGCCGTATCTTGCGCGAAGATGTCGAAAAGGCTTTGAAATCTCAGGTCGCACCGGCTGCGTCTGGCACATCTGCGCAGGGCGGTATGGGTATTCCGCCGATCCCAGCTGTGGATTTTTCAAAGTTCGGCCCCGTGGAAGAGGTTGAAATGTCCCGGATCAAAAAGCTGTCTGGTCCGGCGCTGCACCGCTCGTGGCTCAACATCCCGCATGTCACGCATAATGACGAGGCGGACATCACTGACCTTGATACATACCGCAAGGAGATGGACACGATGGCCAAGGAAGAGGGCTATCGCGTCACGCTCTTGTCCTTTGTGATCAAGGCGTCGGTGTCTGCGCTCAAGCAGCATTGGGAGTTCAATTCGTCCATCCACCCGGATGGCGATAAGCTGATCAAGAAGGATTATTACAACATCGGCTTTGCGGCGGACACGCCCAATGGGCTGATGGTGCCTGTGATCAAGGATGCGGATCGCAAGGGTCTGGTCGACATCTCGAAAGAGTTGATGACCCTGTCGAAAGCGGCGCGCGAAGGCGAGTTGAAATCCAAGGACATGCAGGGCGCAACCTTTACGATCTCGTCCTTGGGCGGCATTGGCGGGACCAGCTTTACCCCCATCGTAAACGCGCCAGAGGTGGCTATCCTTGGGCTGACACGGTCGAAGATGCAGCCTGTGTGGAACGGCGAGGACTTCGTGCCGCGCCTGATGCAGCCTCTGAGCCTGTCCTATGATCACCGTGCCGTCGATGGTGCCTTGGCCGCGCGGTTTACCGTGACGCTCAAGGGGCTGCTTGGCGATATGCGCAAGTTGATGTGGTAAGGGGGCGATCTGATGGACATTAAAGTACCCGATATTGGGGATTTCAAAGACGTTCCCGTGGTCTCGGTTCTGGTCAGCGTGGGCGACACGGTGGCCGAAGAAGACCCGTTGATCGAGATCGAGTCCGACAAGGCGACGATGGAAGTGCCATCGCCTGCGGCGGGCGTGATCAAAGAGATCAAGGTCGGTGAAGGCGATAAGGTTTCCGAGGGATCGGTTATCATGGTGATGGAGGGTGCGGATGCCGGGGATGCCCCGGCCGAGGCCCCGAAAGAGGCGGCTCCGGTCGCACCAAGCGCGGTTGCGGCGACCGGCAATGCGTCTGGCACCGGTGACATTCATGCCGAAGTTGTTGTTCTGGGCTCTGGCCCCGGCGGCTACACGGCGGCGTTCCGTGCGGCGGATTTGGGCAAGAAGACCGTTTTGATCGAGAAGTATCCTGATCTGGGTGGCGTCTGCCTGAATGTCGGCTGCATCCCGTCCAAGGCGCTTTTGCATGTGGCAAAGGTGATCACGGAGGCCGAAGAGATGGGCAGTCACGGCATCAGTTTTGGCAAGCCCAAGATTGATCTGGATGACTTGCGTGCCTTCAAGGACAAGGTGGTCGGCCAGTTGACCGGCGGTCTGGGTGGTCTTGCGAAAGGCCGCAAGGTGACAACGGTTCAGGGCTATGGCCGCTTTACCGGGCCGAACATGATCGAGGTGCAGACCGACGATGGCATCAAAACTGTCAGCTTTGATCAATGCATCATTGCCGCTGGGTCCGAGCCTGTGCAACTGCCGTTTATCCCGCATGATGATGAGCGGGTGATCGATTCAACCGGCGCGCTGGAGTTGCGCGACATTCCCAAGAAGATGCTGATCCTTGGCGGTGGTATCATCGGGCTTGAGATGGCGTGCGTTTATGACGCTTTGGGATCAAAGATCTCCGTGGTCGAATTCATGGATCAGCTGATGCCGGGGGCGGACAAGGACATTGTCAAACCGCTGCACAAGCGCATCGAAGGTCGGTACGAGAACATCTGGCTCAAGACCAAGGTCACGAATGTTGAGGCGCAGAAAAAGGGTCTCAAGGTCACGTTCGAAGATGCCAAGGGCGAGACGTTTGACGAGACCTTCGACAAGGTTTTGGTGGCTGTGGGTCGCAAGCCGAATGGCAAGCTGATCGACGCCGAAAAGGCGGGTGTTGCCGTAGATGAACGCGGGTTTATTGCCGTGGACAACCAGCAGCGCACCGGCGTGCCGCATATCTTTGCTATCGGTGACGTGGTGGGCCAGCCCATGCTGGCGCACAAGGCCGTGCATGAAGGCAAGGTCGCGGCAGAAGTGGCTGCCGGTCACAAGCGGTTTTTTGATGCGCAACTGATCCCGTCTGTCGCCTATACCGACCCCGAAGTGGCGTGGTGCGGGGTGACCGAAACGCAGGCCAAGGCTGATGGTATCAAATACGAGAAGGGTGTGTTCCCATGGGCCGCCTCTGGCCGGTCTTTGGCGAATGGGCGAAACGAGGGGATTACAAAATTGCTGTTTGATCCCGAAGATGACCGGGTGATCGGGGCCTGTATCGTTGGCACCAATGCCGGAGATCTGATTTCGGAAGTGGCACTTGCCATCGAGATGGGTGCGGATGCGGTGGACCTTGGCCACACGATTCACCCGCACCCGACCCTGTCGGAAACGGTGAACTTTGCGGCCGAGATGTTTGAAGGCACAATCACCGATCTGATGCCGCCCAAGAAGAAAAAGGCGTCTTGAGAACATCATGTCCCTTTGGGACGCATGACATATGGGTGATGGGGGCTCTGCCCCCGTCGCCAGAGGCGACTCCCCCGAGGTATTTGGAGCCCAAAGAAGCGGGGGGACTGGATTATTTCAGAAAAACGCGCAGGATGGCAAAGACCACCGCTGTGACAGCCATGGCGGCAAAGATGAAGGTCAATGGCAGGAACAGGCTTTCCTGAACGACGCCCTCTTCGTTTAGGCGACCGCCATATAATACAGCTTCAAGCGTGCCGCAGAGAATTGCGAGCACGGTGAAGCCAAGGGCCATTTTCAGGATTGGTTTGGGTGTCATAACCTGAAGAGTTCGTGCCGGCGCGCGGCGCGGGAGCTGTTATATCCCAAGGAAGGGTTGGGCGATTCGCGGAACAAGCCCTTTGAATTTCAAAGGAGCGTCTGTCACCGCAAGGCAGATGCAGTCTTCGGAGATGTCGGCCACCGGGGTGTGATGCAGATGTTCGTCCGCTATCTCGATATCGCCGCGGCCGAAGTAGCCGTCTTCGTCCTGAAATGCGCCTTTCAGAACAAGGGTCAGCTCCAGGCCTTTGTGACTGTGATCAGGGATTGCCGTACCCGCCGGGATGTAGAGCAAACGCGCGCTGGCGTCAGAAGACGTTTTCAGGACAGCCTGTTTGACCCCCATCCCGACGGGGCGCCATTTCACGTTTTCCAATCCCCCGGCGACGTAATCGCAGAGCGGGGCCGGTAAGATGCCGTCGCTTTTGCTGGACGAGGCCTTGTCTGTTACCTTGCTGTCTTGAGCATGTATCATATTCAGAACGGAGTTCAGGCTGTCCGACGACAGCGGCGCGCTATCGCAGGTGTCAAGAACGGCGCCGCCGACCGCGTCGTAGCTGTCAAGCGCTGCGCGACAGGCGTCACATAAAGAGATATGCGTGGCGACGATGAGATTTACCGCCTCTGGCAGGTTGCCTGCGGAGTAGGCCATCAAAAGGTCATCGGTCAAATGGTGTTTTACAGTCATAGCTATCATCACTTCAGTGAGTGGCGCAGTCGCTCAAGCGCCAGTCGGATGCGGGATTTGATTGTGCCCAACGGTAGTCCGGTTTGCTCAGCGATTTCGCTGTGCGTTAAATCGCCGAAATAGGCCTTCTCAATCAGCTCCCTTTGTTTCTCGGGCAGATCGCGCAGCGCACGACCCAGTTGTTCGCTCTCTTGTTGGAGCCCGAGGACATCTGCTTGGTCGGGCTCTGCTTCGGGGCCCCATGTCAGGTCTTCGGGTTCCGGACGCCGTTGCTTGCGCAGCACGTCGATCTTCTTGTTTCGGGCGATGGTGAAAATCCATGTCGATGGACTTGCCCGTGACGCATCATACAAATGCGCCTTATTCCAAACGGTCACGAGCACCTCTTGGGCGCACTCTTCTGCGAGTGCGGCATCCATGCCCGTTTTCATCAGAAATGCTTTCACGCGGGGCGCAAAGTGTTCAAACACCTTTATGAACGCCTTTTCATCGCGGTTGTCGCGGATGCGCAGCAGGTCATCTACCCACGGCGTGCCGCTTGTCTGCATTCCGTCAATCAAAATCTTGCTTCCGTCCGCCGTTGCCTTCTTGAAATCACTCATTTGCACGTCAATGACAACGGGCGTCGGGTCGCAGTCTGAGAGTGGCGTTGCGGTCGAAATCATATGGGTGTTACGCCGATGCGTCTGGCTTGGATCAAAGAATGTTTCTTTTTTCTTTTCTCATCCAATCGGCAAGTAATCGCGTAAACCAAACTAGACACACTACAGAGCGAGACGACTATGCCATTTGAAGCCCGCGCCAGCGCATCCAAGAAAATTGCCGTTATTGGCGCAGGGATATCGGGGATGGGGGCGGCGCATATGTTGTCCGAAGATCACCATGTCACCTTGTTTGAAGCCGAGCCGCGTTTGGGCGGACATGCGCGCACGATCATGGCGGGGAAAGCCGGGGATCAGCCGGTGGATACCGGATTTATCGTCTTCAACTATGCCAACTACCCGCATCTTGCGAATTTGTTCAAATCCCTGGATGTGCCGGTTACGAAAAGCAATATGAGCTTTGCGGCCAGTTTTGATGGCGGAAAGTTCGAATATGCCCTGGCGACCCTGGGGTCTTTGTTTGCGCAGAAGCGCAACATCGTGAACCCCAGGTTTCTGCGGATGCTGCGCGATATTGCGAAATTCAACAAACACGCCCTGGATGCGACGCGCGACAGGACGCTGAGCCTTGGCGCGTTTCTGGATGAATTGGGCACAGGTGACTGGTTCCGGGACTATTACCTGCTGCCCTTTACCGGGGCGATCTGGTCGACGCCGACCGACAAGATCATGGATTTCCCGGCCCATGCGCTTGTCACGTTTATGGAGAACCACGCGCTTTTGTCCGTGACCGGTCAGCATCAGTGGTACACAGTTCAGGGTGGGTCCATCGAATATGTGCGCCGCCTGGAGGCCTCTTTGAAGGATCGCGGCGCAACGCTGCGTCTGGGGGCCCCGATTGATGGCGTGCGCCGCGATGTGATGGGTGCTGAGGTCAAGGCACAGGGCGGCGAATGGGAGCGCTTTGACGAGGTGGTCTTTGCGACCCATTCAGATGACAGCCTGCGCCTTTTGTCTGATGCGACACCGATGGAAAAACGCGCGCTGGGGGCGATCAAATATCAGCCAAACCGCGTTGTTTTGCATGCTGATCCAACACTGATGCCAAAGCGGCGGGTGTGTTGGTCCTCGTGGAATTATACCGAAAGTGCGCGGAAAGAGCTGAACACGATTGATCTGACCTATTGGATGAACAGCCTTCAGCCGATTCCGGAAAGCGATCCGCATTTTGTCACGCTGAACACGACGCGGCCGATCCGGGACGAGCTGATTTATGATGAATGCACCTTGCGTCACCCGGTTTATGACCTTGCTGCACTGGATGCGCAGCAGATGATGCGCGACATGAATGGCACGCATCGGACGTGGTTCTGCGGGGCCTGGATGAAAAACGGATTTCACGAAGACGGCCTGTCCAGTGCTGTGGATGTTGTGGATGCGATCCGCGCGCGCAGTGTTGCAGGCGTGGCAGCAGAATAATGAGTGCCGTGGATCATATCATCGGCCACACCTATCACGGGCGTAAGGGCGACACCGACAACGCATTTCGGTATTCGATTGATTACGTCATGCTGGACGCGGAGGCGGAGCCCGAAACGCCGTGGCTCTTTTCGCGCAACAAGCGCAATGTGACCAGCTTGCATGATACCGATCATGGTGGTGCGCCAAAACAGGGGGCTGGCGCAAAATGGGCGCGCGATGTGCTGGAGGCGCATCAGGTGCGGGCCAAAGGGCGGCTGTTGCTGCTCGCCCAGCCACGGGTTCTGGGGCATGTTTTCAACCCGGTGTCTTTTTGGTTGGCGCATGATGAAGCTGACCAACTGGTGGCTGTGATCGCCGAAGTGTCCAATACGTTCGGGGATCGCCATTCCTATTTGTGCCGCAAATCCGACGGGTCGCCGATTGGCGCGCAGGACCGGTTGCAGGCAACCAAGATCTTTTACGTGTCTCCGTTCCAGCCGGTGGAGGGCGGGTACGAGTTTCGTTTCGACATCCGGGACGACAAGATCGGCATCTGGATCGATTACACACAAAGCGATGGCGGGTTGATTGCCACCCTGACAGGACCGCGCAAGCCGATCAGCACCCTGTCGATCCTGCGGTCGATGTTGCGGCGTCCGCTGGGATCGCGCCGCGTGCTTGCCTTGATTCATTGGCAGGCCCTTAAATTGTGGTGGAAGGGGTCGCGGTATCGGACGCGGACGGAACCGCCTTCGGAAGAAGTGAGCCAGTAATGGACGCGCACGGGCAAAAGCTTGGCGGATACGCCATCTTTGCGGCTGTGCTTGCGGCGGCTGGATTGCCGATCTACATCCACGCACCGAAATTTTATGTGGATGAATACGGGGTCAGCCTTGCCGCGTTGGGAACGGTGTTGTTCGGCTTGCGCCTGTTGGATGTGGTGCAGGACCCGTTGCTTGGGAAACTGGCCGTGGCGGTTCGGCGCTATCAGGGTTTGGCGGTTGCCGTTACCCTTGCAGTTATGGGTCTTGCCATGATCGGGCTTTTTGCGGTGTCGCCGCCGACCAATCCGATCCTGTGGTTTGCGGTCATGCTGACGCTGGTGTTTTCGGCGTTCAGCTTTCTGACGATAAACTTTTACGCTCGCGGTGTGCAAAAGGCCGAACGCCTTGGGGGCGACATGGGCTATCTCCGATTGGCGCGCTGGCGCGAGACCGGTGCGCTTTTGGGCGTCTGTGTGGCGTCTGTGATGCCGTCGATTTTCCTTGCGCTGGCCTGGCCTGAATTCGTCTCTTACGCGCTGGTGTTTGCCTTGGCCTGTCTTGTGGCAGGTGTGGCGATGCATGCGGAGTGGCGGGGCAGCACCATTGAGGCGTCGGTCGGGTTTGGTGCGATCCTGAAGGACCGGATTTCGCGGCGTTTGCTGTTGATTGCGCTGGTGAACGCGGCTCCTGTCGCCGTGAGTTCGACATTGTTTCTGTTCTTTGTGGAAAGTCGCCTGAATGCGCCCGGATGGGAGGGGCCACTTTTGCTGCTTTTCTTTGTTGCGGCGGCGGCGGCGGCACCGCTTTGGGGGGCATTGGCGGAGCGGATCGGGGCCAAGACCACATTGCTGGCCGCAATGGTTCTGGCCTTTGCCGCATTCAGCTTTGCGATGCTGCTGGGCGCGGGTGACACGGTGTTTTTTGCCATCATTTGCATTGCATCGGGCGCTGCTGTGGGGGCCGATCTGACGCTTTTGCCGGCCATCTTTGCCAAACGCATGGAGACGGTGGCCCCCAACGCGGCAGAGGGATTTGCGCTTTGGGGATTTGTCTCGAAGTTCACATTGGCCTTTGCGGCCATCGCTTTGCTTCCGATTCTGGACTCCAGCGGTTTTGTGTCGGGATCGGACAATTCTGAAACCGCATTGCGAACACTGACACTACTCTACGCAGGGGTGCCCTGCGCGTTGAAACTGGTGGCGATCGGCCTTTTGGTCGCCACTCCTATAGGGAAGGAATGACGTCATGGAGACTGTCTTTCTGGTACTTCTTGGAGCGAGCCTGATGGTGATCTTGGGGTATCTCAAGAACCGGTACTTCGGCTTTAACAGTCAATCTCCGAGCGACTATGCCGATGCGCCGGGCGAACAGTTTGATCTGCGCACGCATTTAAACGGGCCCATCGTCTGTGAAGGTGTGATTTACGGACCAACAGGGCGGATCACATCGCGTTTTGTGGGGGATTTCATGGCGGAATGGAATGGCAATAAGGGTGTCATGAAAGAGCGCTTTACTTATGACACCGGGGACGAGGTTCTTCGGGAATGGACACTGACATTGGGCAATGACGGCCGTATCCGGGCCACTGCCTCTGACGTTGTGGGGGAAGGCCAGGGCATTCAAAGCGGCCCGACTGTGCAACTGAAATACAAGTTTCAGCTACCGGATGATCAGGGTGGACATGTTTTGGATACAACGGACTGGATGTATCTCGCGCCGAATGGAACTATCGTAAACCGCAGCCAGTTCCGTAAATACGGAATCAAGGTGGCGGAATTGGTGGCCACAATGCGCAGAAAGGAAGCAGCGTGAGTGATTGGGCGGGTAAGAAATATTGGTTGGTTGGGGCAAGCGAGGGGCTTGGCCAGGCGTTGGCGCACAAAATGAGTGCCGCAGGCGTGCATCTGATCCTGTCCGCCCGAAGCGAAGACAAACTACAACAGCTTGCTGACGATCTGCCCGGCCGCGCAGAGGTTGTGCCGGTGGATGTGTCCGACGCGGAGTCGGTCAAAGCCGCGGCAGAGGCCATTGGAGACATTGACGGTGTCGTGCAGATCGCCGGCGTCTATTGGCCGTTTGGCGCAAAAGACTGGGACGCAGATCAGGCGACGGCCATGGCGGACGTAAATTTCACTGGTGCAATGCGTTTGATGGGGGCGGTTGTGCCCAAATTTGTCGAACGCGATGCCGGGCATATTGTTCTGACCGGATCGCTGTCTGGGTTTCGCGGGCTGCCGGGGGCTGCGGCCTATACGGCCTCGAAAGCTGGCGTCATGACCTTGGCTGAATCGCTTTATGCCGACCTTTGGCGCAGCAATGTAAGGGTGCAGCTGGTCAATCCCGGTTTTGTGAAAACCCGGTTGACCGACAAGAACAATTTCAACATGCCGTTCATCATGCAGCCGGAAGACGCCGCGCGCGAGTTTTTCGAGCATATGAACACGGATGCCTTCAAGCGCAGCTTTCCAACCGTCTTTTCCTGGGTGTTTCGCGGCAGCCAGTTCTTACCGGACTGGCTCTACTATCGCCTTTTTGCGTAAGATCAAAGCCGGGCGGCTTGGTTCGCTTCATCTTGGAATAAATCGATTGGGAGAGTCGTGATGGAAAAGATCAGTGCCACCAAAGTTGCCGCCGTTATCGTGATGTCACGCGAGCTTGATCGCGCAGAGGGTGAGATGCGCGCGTTTATTGATCGCATGGACGAGGAAGAACAGGCCGCTTTGGTTGCGATCATGTGGATCGGGCGCGGCGCGTTCGAGGTTGAGGAATGGGATGACGCCTATTCCACTGCTATGAGCGAGGCGACCACACCAACGGCGGATTACCTGATCGGCACGCCGCATTTGCCGGATCATCTGGAATCCGGTTTGGATGCGTTGGGCATTTCTGCGGTGGACGAAGAAAACCAGTTGATGTGACCACATGGCGGTTTTCGGGACGGATTATCGCAACGCGCGCCCCTTGAGAATGGCATCCGGACCGAACCTGTTCCGGATCATATCCGTCGCTCGTTCCGCTTGAATGCGCTGCGCGGCCTGCGGGTCTAGCAAGTCACCCGAGACATCCGCTCCGTCTGCGGTGCTCAGATCGCTGAGCCCGGCACCGAGCAGGCGGTAAGGGCCTTTGTCGCCCACCTGATCAAACAGCGCCCGTGCTGTGCGGTAAATGCGGTCGGCGATTTGGGTGGGGTCCGTCAATGACGTGCGTTTCGTCACCAGCGAAAAATTCGACCGCTTGAGTTTGAGGGTTACAACACGCCCGGCCAGTTCCTTGGCCTTGGCCCGATCCGCCACTTTTTCGCACATGCGCCACAAGTGACCGTCCAGCAGATCGGGATCATTTGTGTCCTCGTGAAACGTGGTTTCGTTGGAGATTGATTTCATCGGCGCATGGGCCGACACGCGCCGCTTGTCCTGTCCGCGCGCTAGATGCCAAAGGCGGTCACCCATGCTGCCGAAGCGCGCGATCAGATCTTGTTTTTCCCAGCGGTGCAGATCATCAAACGTGCGAATCCCCGCCTTTTCCAAGGCGTCCTGGGTTGCCAGACCGACGCCCCAGATCATGCGCACGGATTTGGGGCGCAGAAAGGCCTCGGTTTCGGCCTGACCGATCACCGAAAAACCGCGGGGTTTGTCGAGGTCGGATGCGATCTTGGCCAGGAATTTGTTATGGCTGAGGCCGATGGACCCGGTCAGCCCCAGCTCGTCGCGCATCCGTTTGACCAATCGGGCGAGCATCACCGCAGGCGGATGTCCGTGCAGCCGCGCCGTACCGGTAAGATCCAGAAACGCTTCGTCCAGAGATAGCGGTTCGATCGAGGGCGTGAGTTCTTCCATCAGGGCGCGAATGGCGTTTGACGCCTCGGCATAAGCGGCCATACGCGGTTTGATGATCACGGCGTCCGGGCACAATTTGAGAGCCTGAAACATCGGCATTGCAGATCGCACACCCTTGATACGCGCAACATAGCAGGCGGTTGACACCACGCCGCGCCGACCACCGCCGATGATCACCGGTTTATCTGCAAGAGACGGATCATCGCGTTTTTCAACAGACGCATAGAACGCATCGCAATCCATATGTGCGATGCTGAGATCATAGAGTTCCTGATGCGCAACAATGCGAGGAGACCGGCACGCCGGGCATCTGAGTGTTGTGTCAAATTCCGTCAGGCAATCGCGACATATGGCGGGCATTTGCTTGCCTCTTTGTAAACACTTTCCAATTATAGACGATCACACCACACTCTACAGGTGGCATTTGGCGCGGGCAGATTAAGGACGAACGCAGGTGGATATCGGAACAGTTTTGGCGCAGGTCGCAGGCGGCGACATCGTTACCCTTCTCTTGGCCGGCTTTATCATTCTATGCCTGTTTCTGGCCATACGTATCGTCCCGCAAAGTCAGAAATTTGTGGTCGAACGTTTTGGCCGGCTGAGGGTTGTTCTGGGGCCGGGTATCAATTTTATCGTGCCGTTTCTGGACCGTGTGGCGCATAAAATCTCGATTCTTGAACGTCAGTTGCCGAATGCGACGCAGGACGCGATCACCAAGGACAACGTGCTGGTCCAGATCGACACAAGCGTGTTCTACCGTATTCTTGAACCCGAAAAGACCGTTTATCGTATTCGGGATGTGGATGCTGCAATCGCCACAACTGTTGCCGGGATCGTGCGCGCGAATATCGGCAAGATGGATCTTGACGAGGTGCAGTCGAATCGGGCGCAGTTGATCGGTCAGATCAAGGAAAGTGTCGAGGACGCCGTTGATGATTGGGGAATCGAGGTCACGCGGGCCGAGATTTTGGATGTGAACCTGGATCAAGCCACGCGCGATGCGATGCTGCAGCAGCTGAATGCAGAACGGGCGCGCCGCGCGCAGGTGACCGAGGCCGAGGGTCAAAAGCGGGCCGTTGAACTGCAGGCCGATGCGGAACTCTATGCCGCACAAAAAGATGCCGAAGCGCGGCGCGTTCTGGCGGATGCCGAAGCCTATGCAACCAGTGTTGTTGCGGGCGCGATCAAGGATAACGGATTGGAAGCAGCGCAGTATCAGGTCGCGTTGAAACAGGTCGAGGCCCTAGCAAAGATTGGTCAGGGGCAGGGGTCTCAGACAATTGTTGTGCCAGCCGACGCAGCCGATGCGTTTGGCAAGGCGTTTGGGATGTTGAAAGGGCGTGGCTGATGGAGCTGTGGACCGCTTGGTGGATCTGGGCTGTGGCGGCAATCGGGCTGGCCGTGCTTGAGATCTTTGTTCCGGCATATCTGTTTCTGGGATTTGCAGGGGGTGCCGCGATTGTCGCGGTTCTGTTTGGGTTTGGCGGTCCGATGTCGATGTGGATGGCCGCCTCATTGCCGGTGACGCTACTTGTGTTTGCGGTTCTGTCGCTTCTTGCGTGGGTGGGTTTGCGCAAGGTGCTGGGCGTTCAGCGCGGCCAAGTGAAGACCTTTGATAAGGATATCAACGACTAGGCGCATCCAGCGAGGTGGATGGACGCGACCTGTCTTGGGTTTTGTGGATCGGTGATCCTTGGCTTAGGCCGCTTTCATTTCGGCGACGATGGCGTCTGCAGCGGCGCGCGGGTTGTCGGCCTGCCAGACCGGGCGGCCCACAACGACATGATCGACGCCATTGGCTACCGCGTTTGCCGGGGTTGCGACGCGTTTCTGATCCCCGAGCTCTGCACCGGCCGGGCGCACCCCGGGTGTGACGATCAGGCGACCGTCAGCTTCTGGCAGGCTGCGGATCATCGCGGCTTCATTGGGTGATGCGATCACGCCATCCGCACCAGCCACAAACGCCCGCCCTGCGCGATCCGTGACCAGATCAGCGATGCTGCCCGCTTTGATCAGACTGTCGTCCAGATCCTGCCGGTCCAGGGATGTCAGAATTGTCACGGCGAGGATCTTCATATCTGACCCGGACGCCCCTTCTTTTGCGGCTTTTACGACATGCGGGTCGCCATGTACCGTCAGAAAGTCCAACTCAAACTGCGCCAGTCCGCGCACGGCGGCTTCGACTGTGGCACCGATATCAAACAGCTTCATATCCAGGAAAATGCGTTTTCCGTGATCCTGCTTGAGCTCGTTTGCCAGGGCAAGGCCGCCGCCGGTCAACATGCCCAGGCCGATCTTGTAAAACGACACCGAGTCGCCCAGTTTTCTGGCAAGTTCCAGCCCTGCCACAGCGTTGGGAACATCGAGGGCAACGATCAGACGGTCATCAGACATTCGGTTTCCTTTGGATTTTGGCTGTCTTATGGGTTTGCAGCGGACGCATCAAGCGTGTTGACCCTTGCGAAACGCAAGAGTGATCCCCACATCCCCGATGAGGCCCAAACCCCGGGGACGCTGCAAACGCGGGTTCCTTTTTCTGATGGGCGCTTACAAGAAGGAGAATACCCATGAACTTAGAAAAGTTCACGGAGCGGTCGCGTGGTTTTATTCAAGCTGCTCAAACAATTGCGATGCGGGAAAGCCATCAGAGGTTGGCCCCGGAACATATACTCAAAGCCCTGATGGACGATGAACAAGGGCTTGCGTCCAACCTGATTTCGGCGGCTGGTGGTACGCCGAAACGCGTTGTGGACGCTTTGGATGTCAAAATCGCTAAAATTCCGAAGGTTTCGGGCGATGCCGGGCAGGTCTATCTGGATTCTGCAACGGGCAAGGTGCTGGACGAAGCCGAGAAATTGGCAACCAAAGCGGGTGACAGCTTTGTGCCGGTCGAGCGCATTTTGATGGCGCTTTCGATGGTCAAAAGCCCGGCCAAAGAGGCATTGGAAGCCGGTGCCGTCAACGCCCAAGCGCTGAATGCTGCGATCAATGATATTCGCAAAGGGCGGACCGCCGACAGTGCAAACGCAGAGGATCAGTATGAGGCGCTGAAGAAATTTACGCTTGATCTGACCGAGCGCGCGCGGGAAGGCAAAATTGACCCGATCATTGGGCGCGACGACGAAATTCGCCGCGCTATGCAGGTGCTGAGTCGCCGGACGAAGAACAACCCGGTTCTGATTGGTGAGCCCGGTGTTGGTAAGACGGCGATTGCCGAAGGTCTTGCGCTGCGGATCGTGAACGGTGACGTACCGGAATCGTTGCGCAACAAACGGCTTTTGTCGTTGGACATGGGCGCGTTGATTGCGGGTGCAAAGTATCGTGGTGAATTTGAAGAACGGCTGAAAGGGATTTTGTCAGAAGTGACGACCGCAGCCGGTGAGATCATTCTGTTCATCGACGAGATGCACACGCTTGTGGGTGCAGGCAAGGCGGACGGCGCGATGGATGCGTCCAACCTTCTTAAACCTGCGCTGGCGCGTGGTGAGCTGCATTGTGTGGGGGCAACCACACTGGATGAGTACCGCAAGCACGTTGAAAAAGACGCCGCTTTGGCACGACGGTTCCAGCCCGTGGTGGTCCAGGAACCGACGGTTGAGGACACGATTTCGATCCTGCGCGGGATCAAGGAGAAGTATGAACTGCACCACGGTGTGCGGATTTCGGACAGTGCCTTGGTTGCGGCGGCGACGCTGTCTCATCGCTATATCACCGACCGGTTCTTGCCGGATAAGGCGATTGACCTGATGGATGAAGCCGCATCGCGCCTGCGGATGGAAGTGGACTCCAAGCCCGAAGAGCTTGACGCTTTGGACCGGGAGATCCTGCAAAAGCAGATCGAGGCAGAGGCGTTGCGTCTGGAGGATGATCAAGCGTCGAAAGACCGCCTTGAGAAGTTGGAAAAGGATCTTGCCGATCTGCAGGAACAATCTTCCGAGATGACTGCGAAATGGCAGGCAGAGCGGGACAAGCTTGCGTCGGCGCGGGATGTCAAAGAGCAGCTTGACAAGGCGCGGGCCGAGTTGGAGATCGCGAAACGTGAAGGCAATTTGGCCAAAGCCGGAGAGCTGTCTTACGGCGTGATCCCGCAGCTGGAAAAACAATTGTCAGAGGCGGAAAGCACGGATGACGATGTTATGGTCGAAGAGGCCGTACGCCCCGAGCAGATTGCCGGCGTGGTCGAGCGGTGGACCGGTATTCCGACATCGAAGATGCTGGAAGGCGAGCGCGAGAAACTGCTGCGCATGGAAGATGGACTGCACAAGCGGGTCATTGGACAAGAGCAAGCGGTGCGCGCTGTTGCCAATGCCGTGCGCCGGGCGCGGGCGGGTCTGAATGACGAGAACCGTCCTTTGGGATCGTTCCTGTTTCTTGGGCCAACCGGGGTTGGCAAAACCGAGCTGACGAAAGCGGTTGCAGAGTTTTTGTTCGACGATGACAACGCGATGGTGCGGGTTGATATGTCCGAGTTCATGGAAAAGCACGCGGTTGCGCGGCTTATCGGTGCGCCTCCGGGATATGTTGGCTATGATGAAGGCGGTGTTCTGACCGAAGCGGTTCGGCGACGTCCATATCAGGTGGTGCTGTTTGACGAGGTCGAAAAGGCGCACCCGGATGTGTTCAACGTGCTGCTTCAGGTGCTGGATGACGGTGTTTTGACGGATGGCCAAGGCCGCACGGTTGATTTCAAGCAGACGCTTATCATTCTGACGTCGAACCTTGGATCGCAGGCGTTGTCACAGTTGCCCGATGGGGCAGACCCTGTGCAGGCGAAGCGGGATGTCATGGATGCGGTTCGGGCGCATTTCCGTCCGGAGTTCCTGAACCGTCTTGATGAGACCGTGATCTTTGATCGTCTGAAACGCGAAGACATGGCGGGCATTGTCGATATCCAGATGGCGCGGCTGCTCAAGCGGCTTGCGGCGCGTAAAATTGATCTGGAACTGGACGAGAGCGCGCGCAAATGGCTTGCAGAGGAAGGCTACGATCCCGTTTTTGGCGCACGGCCCCTGAAGCGGGTGATCCAACGGGCGTTGCAAGATCCACTGGCGGAAATGCTGCTGGCGGGTGATGTGGCGGACGGAGATTTGGTGCCTGTCACCGCAGGAGCCGAAGGTCTGATCATCGGGGATCGTGTGGCGGCATCCAATCGGCCGCGCCCGGATGATGCGGTCGTACACTAACCCCAAAATGGGGTGAGCCGAAAAGGCAAAGGCGAGGTTCGCTTCGCCTTTGTACAAAAACAGTCCGGTTTGGGACAAAAGAAGGGGCCGCATCGTGCGACCCCTTTGTTATGTGTCCTGCGCGGTTTAACCTTCGGGCAGGATCACTGTGTCGATGACGTGGATCACGCCGTTTGATGTTTCGATATCAGGGGTGACGACCGTCGCCTCTTCGACCTTCACACCGTCATCGAGATCAATCATGACGTTTGAGCCTTGAACGGTTGTGGCTTCCATGTCGTCGGTCAGGTCTGTCGACATGACTTTGCCCGGGACGACATGATAGGTCAGGATCGACACCAGCTGATCCTTGTTTTCGGGCAGAAGCAAGTTTTCTACAGTGCCTTCCGGCAATGCGGCGAATGCTTCGTCGGTTGGGGCAAAGACCGTGAACGGGCCTTCGCTTTTCAGAGTGTCGACCAGATCAGCGGCTTGAACGGCTGCCACGAGGGTTGTGAAAGAACCAGCTTCGACTGCTGTGTCGACGATGTCTTTTGTCGACTCGGCAAATGCAGTGGTTGCGAACAAGGCGCTGGCTGCAGTCAAGGCGAGTGTTGTCTTGCGGAACATTGGGTCGTTCTCCTGTAACAAGTTGCAATGCCGTGTTGGCATGTACCCCTTTAACGCAGACAAGACGTGTTTAGATCACCGGGGTTTTCCGCCGGTCCTGCTTGACGAAAAACGGATGCCCGCTAAGCCGAGCCTGTTTCCGCATTCAACTGAAATTGTTGTTATTTCATGTTATTGAGACGTCAGTCATCCAGCCCGATTGCGGCCCTGGAAAGCTCGTCGAGAAGCGATTCGACCTTTTTCATGGCCCCGTCCGGAAAGGTGCGAAACCCGATGGTTGTAACGTCCGGGGATTCGGGGCGAACCATGACAAAGATGTCATATGGGCAATATGCGATGTTCATCGGGTCATCTTCCATGACTTCCCGCGAAACCTTGGCAGAGCAAAAGCTGTAAATATCCGCGTTGAGGTACAGCGTGACGTCAGACCCGACATCGCCTTTGGTCCGTTCGAGCATGTTACCCGTGTAGCTGATGCTGTCGATCACAAGGCCCGCATCCACTATTGCGCTTTCCAGCCCGAAGGTCACATCTTCGAATGATTGGTCGGTGTCATACGTGATCATGTCTGCCGATACCGCGGTGGAGGCCGCGAAAGTCAGGGCAAGTGTCGAGAGCAGGCATTTCATGGCGTGTCCTTTTATGGCAATTCTGGCGGTGCCGAGATGTGTTTGTTCAGAGTAGCCCGAATGCACACATAAATGCAATGATTTGAATGTGAGGTCCCCATGGGCGTTACCATGTATGCGTTGAACTTTATGGCCGTTTTGTTTGCCGCAGTGATCGGGTTGGCCGTGTTGGTGGCGGCGGTCTTTTTCGTGATCGACCGCGCCCAGACCGAAGACGCGATCCGGCGCAACTATCCGGTTCTTGGGCGGTTTCGGAACCTGTTTTCCTCTTTGGGAGAATTCTTCCGACAGTACTTTTTCGCGATGGATCGCGAAGAGCTGCCGTTCAACCGGGCGCAACGGGAATGGGTCAAGCGCGCGTCGCACCAGCATGGGAATACGGTGGCCTTTGGATCAACACGCAACCTAAACATCGTGGGGACATCATTGTTTGTGAACGCGCCGTTTCCCCCGATTGATAATCAGTTTGCAAGCTCGGAACCAAAAGTCATTGGCGCGGGTGCGCGGGTGCCGTTCACGGCGACCTCTTTTTTCAACCTGTCCGGGATGAGCTATGGGGCCATTTCGAAACCTGCCGTGCTGGCGCTTAGCAAAGGAGCCAAGCGTGCGGGCATCTGGATGAACACCGGCGAAGGGGCGTTGTCGCCGTACCATTTGGAAGGCGGTTGCGACATCGTTTTTCAAATCGGGACGGCGAAATATGGCGTTCGGGATGAGGCCGGATCGCTGGACGAAGACAAGCTTCGCGATATCGCTGCACATGAGACGGTGCGCATGTTTGAAATTAAGCTGAGCCAGGGGGCAAAGCCGGGCAAGGGGGGTATTTTGCCGGGAGCCAAGATCACACCCGAAATCGCACGGATTCGGGGGATCGCGCCGGGCAAGGACAGCATTTCTCCGAACCGTCACGAAGAGGTGGATGATTGGGACGATCTGCTGGACATGATTGATCGGGTACGAGAGGTGACCGGCAAGCCCACAGGCATCAAACTTGTGGTCGGGTCCGAAGACGGGATCGCGGGGCTTTTTGAGGCCATCACCCAACGTGGTCCGGAGTCTGCGCCTGATTTCATTACTATTGATGGCGGCGAAGGCGGCACCGGTGCCGCACCGATGCCGCTGATTGATCTGGTCGGAATGAGCATTCGTGAAGCCTTGCCGCTGGTCGCGAACATGCGCAACGCTCATGGTCTGCGCGACCGCATCCCGTTGGTGGCCAGTGGCAAGCTGGTCAATCCCGGCGATGTCGCATGGGCCCTGGCCACTGGAGCGGATTTCGTCACCTCGGCACGGGGGTTCATGTTTGCGCTGGGCTGTATTCAGGCGCTGAAATGCAACAGAAACACCTGCCCAACCGGGATTACCACCCATAATCCCCGGTTTCAGGCGGGATTGGTGGTTGAAGACAAAGAACTGCGCGTGGCCGCCTATGCCTCTGAAATCATCAAAGAGGTCGAGACAATTGCCCATTCCGTCGGCGTGGCCGAACCGCGGTTGATGCGACGCAAACATGTGCGTGTTGTGCAGCCGGATGGACGGACAATGCTGATGTCCGACCTATGGCCGCAGCATGTTGCAGAGGGTGCGCACGCCGCTAGAAACTGAAAATGTCACCGATGTTTTCAATGATGGCGACAAGGATCATTGCGCCGACAATGAGCAGGGCCAACCACCAGACAAAATGCATGGCGATGGCAGCGGCCCCCATACTGGTGCCGTATTGCATGTAGCGTCGGTTTTCTTTGTTGATCGCCGATATGATTGACAGAAACACGGCGATCACGCCCAATGCCGGTGCGACGAAACCAAGAATGGCTGTAGAATACGTTGCGCGCGACACGGGCTCTGGTTGTGGCTCTGCCATGCCGAGGAAAGCGCGCCAGGCCGAGCGCTTTATGTCGCCAGCGATGGTCCCGATCTGGTCGCCCACCGATGGCGCGGGATTAAGCATCGGCGCGGCCATTTGGTACATCACAAAGAAAAGCGCCAATCCACCCGTCATCACAGCCCAAAAGCCCCATGAGCGAAGCGGCGATGGCTGGGGGTCGGGTGAAAGTTGAATATGGTTTTCCATAGTAATCCAAATGACACAGCAATTCGGCCCCAGTTTGTCGAAACTCGTCAGAAAGAAAGGCGTGAAACCGTATATGAAATGCCCGTGCCTCTTTGATGTGGCGCAACGCAAAGGTTTCAAACGCTGCACATCACCGTGAAAATCCGTGGTTTGGACCGGAGTGCCCCTACCTTTATATGCAAAGCTGACCAAGGACAGAGGACTGTATGGCATATCGTTGGAAAAACACGCTGAACGCCGAAGACGTCACCCCGTATTCGGCCTATCTGAACCGTCGCCAGGTGATGTCCGGATTGGCGGCGGGGGCAATCGCTGGGGCTCTGCCGGCGGGCGTTCGGGCGCAGGACGGGCTTGACCCGAACACCTGGGAAGAAATCACCTCCTACAATAATTATTACGAGTTCGGCACAGGCAAAGACGATCCGGCCCGCTATGCGCATCGTTTGACCATTGATCCCTGGACCGTGCAGATTGACGGGCTGGTCGACAAGCCCGGTGATTACAGCTTTGCGGATATCATGTCCCAGATGACGGTCGAGGAACGGATCTACCGCTTTCGCTGCGTCGAGGCGTGGTCGATGGTGATTCCGTGGAATGGATTCGAGCTTGCCGATCTGCTGGATTGGGTCGGGGTTCAACCCTTGGCCAAGTATGTGGCCTTTCAGACGGCACTGCGCCCCGATGAAATGCCGGGCCTCTCGCGCCCTGTTCTGGACTGGCCGTATGTAGAGGGGTTGCGTCTGGACGAAGCGATGCATCCGCTGACGATGATGGCCACCGGCATCTATGGTCGCGACATCCCGAAACAGAACGGCGCGCCGATGCGTCTGGTTGTGCCATGGAAGTACGGGTTCAAATCCATCAAGTCAGTCGTCCGCATCACCCTGACTGATCAGGAGCCTCCGGCAAGCTGGAATGTCGCCAACCCGCGTGAATACGGCTTTTATAGTAATGTGAACCCAAACGTGGATCATCCACGGTGGTCTCAAGCCACGGAACGCAGGATTGGCGGCGGCCTGTTTGCAAAGCGTCAGCCGACCCTGATGTTCAACGGATATGAAGACGAGGTTGCACATCTCTACGAGGGCATGGACCTGAGCGAGTTTATCTAGGCAATGGTTGATGCATTGAACTCTGCCCTGCGCCGTATACCGGCGTGGGTGCTGTATACCCTATCGCCGATACCCGTGGTGTGGATTTACTATATGGGTGTGACGGGGCAATTGGGCGTTGATCCCGCCAAGGTGATAGAACACGAGCTGGGGCTGTGGAGCCTCTGGCTGATCATTGCGGGTTTGGCGGTGACACCGCTGCGCCGGTTTGTCGGACTTAACCTGCTAAAGTTCCGGCGGGCGATTGGTGTTATCACCTTCTTCTATCTGCTCGCACATTTGCTGACATGGCTTGTGCTTGACGTGCAGTTTCAGAACGTCTGGGCGGATATCGTCAAAAGATGGTACATCACCGTCGGCATGGCGGCCTTTGTTCTGATGATTCCGCTCGCACTGACCTCAAACAACTGGAGTCTGCGCAAGCTGGGCGCTGCGACATGGCGCAAGCTTCACAAGCTGGTCTATCCGATTGCCGTACTCGGCGTGTTGCACTTCCTGCTGTTGGTGAAAGGCTTTCAATGGGAGCCAATTTTCTACGCCATTCTGGTGTTTGGATTACTTGCGCTGCGCGTCCGGCGGCGACCGGTTCGTTTGCGGACCGCAGAAACGAATGGGTAAGCCGATAACAGCGGTTTGTGCCGCCATCCCTAGGGGGCACAAAGCCGGATTCCCCAAGATATAGTGAGTCTATTGAAAAGCTGCTGGGAGCGCGCTTGCGGCGACAGAAAATTGCGCCAAACACCTGTTTTCATGCGGAAAATAAAAAAATGGAAAAAAGTGAAAAAACGCAAATTTTCCTCTTGCGCCCCCTGGTGGGTATCCGTAGAACACCCCTCACCGGCGGCGCTGAGGCGCACAACGGGACGCAGGGCGGGACGGACGGACGAGGGTTCGGATGGAACGTGAGGCGGATAACTTAGGGGTTTGTCAGGCGGGCGCGCCGGAAGATTAGGGCGCACTGGTCTGGTATTTGTCTCTGGGTTGCTCTTTGACATTGATAATATCTGAAGAGATATGCGGGCGGTTTG
>NZ_JBIQWA010000011.1:0-112679 GCF_046591575.1 Marivita sp. S0852 | reverse complement strand
TCCTACATTATTTACGGACCCTTAGCCAACGGCGCGACCACTCTGATGTTCGAAGGTGTGCCCACCTATCCGGATGCATCGCGGTTCTGGCAGGTCTGCGAGAAACACAAAGTTAACCAGTTCTACACTGCCCCCACCGCAATTCGTGCTTTGATGGGCCAAGGTAACGACTTCGCAACCAAATGCGATCTATCCTCCTTGCGAATCCTCGGAACGGTGGGCGAGCCGATCAATCCCGAGGCGTGGAACTGGTATAACGATGTCATCGGTGGGGGCCGCTGCCCCATCGTCGACACCTGGTGGCAAACCGAAACAGGCGGGCACCTGCTCACCCCCCTGCCCGGCGCGCATGCAACCAAACCCGGTGCGGCGATGAAGCCGTTTTTCGGGGTACAGCCCGTGGTGCTTGATCCGCAGACGGGTGAGGAAATCCATGCCAGCCCGACAGAGGGCGTGCTGGCGCTGAAATCAAGCTGGCCGGGCCAGATGCGCACCGTCTGGGGCGATCACGCGCGGTTCGAGAAGACCTATTTCTCGGACTACAAGGGCTATTACTTCTCGGGCGACGGCTGCAAGCGCGACGCAGACGGGGATTACTGGATCACCGGCCGTGTGGACGATGTGATCAACGTGTCCGGCCACCGCATGGGCACGGCAGAGGTGGAATCCGCGCTGGTCGCCCATGCCAAGGTGGCCGAGGCGGCGGTCGTGGGCTATCCACATGACATCAAGGGCCAGGGCATCTACTGCTATGTCACCCTGATGAACGGGGTCGACCCGTCTGACGAGCTGACCAAGGAATTGCGCAGCTGGGTGCGCACCGAAATCGGCCCCATCGCAAGCCCGGACGTGATCCAATGGGCCCCCGGCCTGCCCAAAACCCGCTCCGGCAAAATCATGCGCCGCATCCTGCGCAAAATCGCCGAAAACGACACAGACTCCCTGGGCGACACATCCACACTCGCAGACCCCTCTGTCGTCGATGACCTCATCGAAAACAGAAAAGGCTGACGAAATGGTGGGTTAATGCCAAAGCCCGCAATGGGGCGATCCCCATATCGCCCCATTCCGTCAATTATTTGAGTAAAATACCGGATATTTCCAGCGTGCGATTTCACAATGCCGGGCCTATGCTTGAACAGTGGGGCTTTATTTCGGATGGATATTCAAATGCCACTCATTCAACCAGTTCTTCCACCGCAATCAGCGCGCGTCATAACCCGATCAGACACACAACCAATTCCACCATCTGTGCCGCCTAAATCCCCTGAATCGCAACCTGTGCCGGGGGCGGAAACCGGGGACAAGGCCGTGGCTCCGGCTGCGCCACCCTCTGCTGTGCAGATGCAGATCAAGGCCATTATAACCGAACAAACGACCAGCCCGATGGAGGCCGCGGCAAGCCCCGAAGACACTTCTTAAACGCAAGCTTCTAACTGTTGCCACTAAGGCTCTCAAAACACGCTCTTTTTATCAACCACCCTTGGTTATCCGCATCCCCAGTGGGATGTTTTCGCCGAGATATTTCGATGGATCGCGCTTCAAACGCGCGATCTATTGCAAACCAAAGACGGCACTAACGAAAGAAGTCCCGCCCCGCCAAGCGGGTCATTGATGAACACAGCGAGATGACCCAGCGCCTTTTTCGGCGTTCTGGGCAGCCAGTTTGCACGATCCATGGCGCGCTTCCCCCTTGCCCCTGCCATTTAATCGGTGCAAGGAATGACCTGCAATGCGGGTAGTGCCCGTACGTAATGCGGAGCCCCGACAGACCAGTCGACGGGACCGCGCCGAGGCGACGCAAAACCGGGCGAGGGACAGCATGACCAAAAACAAGCATGATGCAGATGTGGCTTTTATCGAAGCGCTGGCGAAACTCTTGCGAGACAACGATCTGACGGAACTGCAGGTCAAACGCGCATATGGCGAGGATGACAGCCTGAACGTGCGTGTCAGCCGCGCAACACAGGTCGCACCCGCTTCGGCACCCCAAGCCGCCGCACCTCAGACGTCGGTTGCCCCGTCCGCCGCGCCTGCCGGATCTGCCATAACCGCCCCCGAAGACCCCGCCGATCACCCCGGAGCCGTGACATCACCGATGGTTGGAACGGTCTACATGCAGGCCGAACCCGGGGCACCCGCGTTTATCAGTGTTGGCCAGCAAATCGCCGAAGGCGACACGTTGTTGATCGTTGAAGCTATGAAAACGATGAACCACATCCCTGCCCCAAGAAGCGGAACAATCAAGCGCATTCTGGTCGAAGATGGTGCCCCCGTGGAATACGGCGCGCCGCTTGTGATCCTTGAATAAGCGGGTCGCATCAATGTTTGATAAAATCCTTATTGCCAACCGGGGCGAAATTGCCCTTCGCGTGATCCGCGCATGCCGAGAAATGGGAGTGGACAGCGTTGCGGTTCATTCCACAGCTGATTCCGACGCGATGCATGTTCGGATGGCCGACGAAGCCATTTGCATCGGCCCGCCCTCTTCGACCGACAGTTACCTTTCTATTCCGGCGATCATTTCGGCCTGCGAGGTGACAGGCGCGCAAGCGATCCACCCTGGATACGGCTTTTTGTCGGAAAATGCGCGATTTGTGCAGATTGTCGAAGATCATGGCCTGACATTCATCGGACCAACTGCGGAACATATTCGTGTGATGGGCGACAAGATCACTGCCAAGGACACAATCAAGGCATTGGGCGTGCCCTGTGTCCCCGGCTCGGAGGGCGGTGTGCCCGATCTTGAGACGGCCAAAGCTGTTGGGGATGACATCGGCTATCCGGTGATCGTCAAAGCAACGGCCGGGGGCGGTGGCCGTGGTATGAAGGTTGCCGAAACGGCCGAAGATATGGAAATGGCGTTTCAGACCGCAAGGTCCGAGGCAAAGGCGGCCTTTGGAAACGATGAAGTCTATATCGAAAAATACCTGACCACCCCGCGCCATATCGAGGTGCAGGTCTTTGGAGATGGCAAAGGCAAAGCAGTGCATCTGGGCGAGCGCGATTGTTCCTTGCAACGGCGTCATCAGAAGGTTCTTGAAGAGGCACCAGGCCCCTGCATCACCCAAGAAGAGCGCGCACGTATCGGCAAGATCTGTTCCGATGCTGTGGCCAAGATCAACTATGCCGGGGCCGGTACAATTGAGTTTCTGTACGAGAACGGCGAGTTTTATTTCATCGAAATGAACACCCGCCTTCAGGTCGAACATCCGGTGACCGAAGCAATCTTTGGCGTGGATTTGGTGCGCGAACAGATCCGCGTGGCGTCTGGTCTGCCATTGTCTTTCGAACAGGACGATCTTGCGATCAATGGCCACTCTATCGAAGCCCGGATCAACGCCGAGAAGATCCCCAATTTTTCCCCGTCTCCAGGGCGGATCACGCAGTATCACGCGCCGGGTGGATTGGGTGTGCGCATGGACAGCGCGCTGTATGACGGCTACCGGATTCCGCCCTATTATGACAGTCTTATTGGCAAGCTGATTGTCCATGGGCGCGACCGGGACGAAGCGTTGGCGCGGATGTCGCGGGCTTTGGGGGAATTGATTGTTGACGGTGTCGACAGCACGGTGCCCCTGTTCCGCGATCTGCTGCAGGACCCGGACGTGCGCCGTGGCTCCTATAACATCCACTGGCTGGAGCACTGGCTTGAGCGCACCTACTCTGATCAAGGCGGGTGACATCGTGCGGTGCGGCGGATGACACATCTGGCGACACATAATGACTGTTACGCCTGACCTTTTGCTTGAAGCGTATCGGGCGGGCGTTTTTCCCATGGCGGAACATCGCGACGATCCCGAGATGTTCTGGGTAGATCCGCGCAAGCGTGGCGTGTTCCCGTTGGACGGTTTTCATATCTCGCGCAGCCTTGCCAAAACGCTGCGCCGCGACGCTTATCGCGTGACGCGCGACGCGGCGTTTGCCCAAGTGATTGAGGCCTGCGCAGACCGAAGCGAAACCTGGATCAACCGCGACATCCGTATTTTATACGAGGAATTGCACAAAAGGGGTCACGCCCATTCGCTTGAAGTCTGGCAAGACGAACAACTGATTGGTGGCATTTACGGGGTTTGTGTTGGCTCTGCGTTTTGTGGCGAAAGCATGTTCTCTCGCAGACGCGATGCGTCCAAGATTGCGCTTGCCTGGCTGGTGGATCTGCTGCGCCGGACAAAATTCACTCTGTTCGACACGCAATTCATCACACCGCATCTTGCATCGCTCGGGGCTATTGAAATCTCGCGGGTTCAATACCGGCGGGAATTGGCACGCGCGCTGACGCATAATGCCGATTTTCTAAGCGAACCGCTGGCGGCATCCGGTCACGAGGTTGTGCAGCGCAACACCCAAACGTCATAGCGTTGGTGATCCATCGGGTTCAGTGCCGGCGATGACGCAATCATCCAGCCTTCGAACACGGGCGCGTCAATGCCGATTTCCCGGACGGATAGAAACGCATACGCCTCGCCTGCCGCGTTACCATTGGGATACCGGCACTCGTCCACGGTGATCGTGATCCGCCCGACACTGTCTGACTGGCCTGTGGCAAGCTGTAGGTCGGAAACCTTGCCGGTGAGCTTATCCAGTGCCCGAAGATCGGCCCCGGTGCCATTGCTTGTGGCAAGCTGGGCTGGCGCGCCTGTTGCGAACAAAAATGCCGTCAGAAATGCCCATACACGCGTCATCTGGATTTTGCTTTCCACCACAGCGGCACGCAGCCCAATGGTTTATTCGGGGCTCCACGCCTCATAGTCGCGACGGTCCTCGGGAATAGGGCGCCGGATTGACCCGGCCGGTGCATAGGCCAAGGCCGTGCCCGTCAGGTTTTCCTGATGCGGCTTTTCCCAGTCTTTTTTGACCAATGGGCGTTCGGTCGGTGGCTCTTTGAAGGTGTGATGCAGCCAACCATGCCAATCCGGATCTACGCGGCTCGCCTCGATTTCACCGTTGAAAATCACCCAACGGCGCTTGCCTCCGTTGGCCTGATAAAACATGTTGCCCTGCGTGTCCTCTCCCACTTTTTCGCCTTTACGCCAAGTATAAACCTGCGTGTTCAACGTTTGCCCGTTCCACCAGGTCACGGCGCGCAAGAGAGTATTGAGAATGCCCATGGACGACTCCTCGGGGGTTGTTTGCCCGTGTTATAGGGCGCTTTGCCGATCAAGGTCCAGCGCAGCTATGCCGCAGTTGGTGCAAGCGCCGTTACTTCGATTTCAATTCGGTATTTCGGGTCGATCAACCCGCATTCGATCATTGTCGCAGCAGGCGGGTTTTCGCCAAATGCCTGCGACAGAATGGGCCAACACGGTTCGAATTCGGCCCGATCCGGCAAAAAATAAGTGACCCGCACAACGTCAGCCAGCGATGCACCGGCCTTTTCCAAAGCCGCCGAGATCGTGTCCAGCGCAGCCTGGCATTGCGCGGTGACCGTATCGCCCTGGCCCACCGTCCCGGCCACATGGACAAATCCCCCGGCGACAACGGCGCGGCAATAGCCGATTTTGGCTTCAAATTCGCCGCCGGAATGGATGCGTCTGATCGTCATGAAAGGCCCTCAAAAAGAAGGGCGGGCAAAATGCCCACCCTGATATTTGTCTTTGTGTTCTGTCTGTTATCCTGCTTCTGCAGGTTCTTTCTTTTGATCGGCATAGATCATCAGCGGCTTTGCGTCCGACGTGACCGCCTCTTCATTCACGACAACCTCGGTCACCTCGTCCATCCCCGGCAATTCGAACATCGTATCCAGCAGGATGTCCTCAAGGATCGACCGCAAACCACGCGCGCCGGTTTTGCGTTCGATCGCGCGCTTTGCAATCGCGCTGAGCGCGTCGTCGGTAAAGCTGAGCGTGGTGTCCTCCAGCTCGAACAGGCGTTGGTATTGCTTGACCAAGGCGTTTTTGGGTTGCGTCAGGATGATGACCAAAGCGTCCTCATCCAGATCTTCCAAGGTGGCGATTACCGGCAGACGCCCGACAAATTCCGGAATCAGACCGAATTTGAGCAGATCTTCCGGCTCAAGATCCTTGAATGTTTCGCCGACGCCCGCTTCGCTGTCGTCGCGCACATCGGCACCAAAGCCCATGGCCGACCCTTTGCCACGTTGCTTGATGATCCGGTCCAGACCCGCAAACGCACCGCCACAGATGAACAGGATGTTGGTGGTGTCCACTTGCAGGAATTCCTGCTGCGGGTGCTTGCGTCCACCTTGCGGCGGAACCGATGCTACGGTGCCTTCCATCAGCTTGAGCAGGGCCTGCTGCACGCCCTCGCCCGACACATCGCGTGTGATCGACGGGTTTTCGGACTTGCGGGTGATCTTGTCGACCTCGTCAATATACACAATACCGCGCTGTGCGCGTTCGACATTGTATTCCGACGCCTGAAGCAGCTTGAGGATGATGTTCTCCACGTCCTCACCCACATACCCCGCCTCGGTCAGGGTTGTGGCATCTGCCATCGTGAACGGCACATCCAGAATACGCGCAAGCGTCTGTGCCAGAAGCGTTTTACCGCAGCCGGTTGGACCGATCAAAAGGATGTTCGATTTCGCCAGTTCGATATCTGACGATTTCTGCGAATGGTTCAATCGCTTGTAGTGGTTGTGAACCGCAACCGACAGCACCCGTTTCGCAACGGCCTGACCGATCACGTAATCGTCCAGCACATCGCAAATCTCGCGCGGTGTCGGAACACCATCGGTCGATTTCAGGCCACCGCCCTTTGTCTCTTCGCGAATGATGTCCATGCAAAGCTCGACACACTCATCACAGATGAACACAGTCGGGCCTGCGATCAATTTGCGGACTTCGTGTTGGCTTTTGCCGCAGAAACTACAGTAAAGCGTGTTCTTGCTGTCGCCACCAGAATTCGTCGCCATGTCTTACCTTTCCCGGCTCGTCCTTTTGGTTGATCAAACTCAAATCCATCAACCTAAGCGCGTGTGTCGTGTTGTCTGTCTTAAACCTTAGGACAGCATGGTTTGAGCCACAACGCCAAAAACACATCTTGTGCGGTATGGCCCAATTCCAGTTTACGCATCGTCAGGTCCGGTTACGCGGTTCTCGACAATTTCATCAATCAAGCCCCAGTCCTTGGCCTCTTCGGGAGACATGAAATTGTCGCGCTCAAGCGCCTGCTCGACCTTTTTCAAGCTTTGACCAGTGTGTTTGACATAGATCTCGTTAAGCCGCTTTTTGAGCTTCAGCGTCTCTTCGGCGTGGATCATGATATCCGTGGCTTGCCCCTGATACCCGCCGGACGGCTGGTGAACCATCACGCGGCTGTTGGGCAACGAAAACCGCATGCCAGCAGCCCCTGCCGTCAGCAACAAAGACCCCATGGACGCCGCCTGGCCAATTACCAGCGTGCTGACCTTGGGTTTGATATATTGCATTGTGTCGTAAATCGACAAACCAGAGGTCACCACGCCACCGGGCGAATTGATATACATGCTGATTTCTTTCGACGGGTTTTCCGCCTCAAGGTGCAACAACTGCGCAACAATCAGTGATGACATGCCATCATGCACAGGACCATTGAGAAAAATAATCCGCTCTTTCAGCAAGCGCGAGAAAATGTCGTAAGCCCGTTCGCCGCGGCTGGTTTGTTCAACCACCATTGGGACGAGCGTGTTCATGTAAGTATCGAAAGGATCGTTCATCTGTGCCTGCCTGGATGAAGCGGCCGCCGAACGGGGCCGCGGTTGCGAGTTCCCCAAAGACTAGTGTCCGGCTCTGGGGGCTGCAAGGGGGGCCACGAGATCAGTGTCTGTCAGCGGCGCTTGACCCGGCGTAGCGTGGCCTTACCTCGGGCCGTATGACAGACCTGTTTCCCCCGACGCGCACGGCTGCGCTTGAAAAGCTGGCAGAATTTTTGCCCAAAGCTGCACGCGAGTATACGGCGCAGCGCAATTATGATCGCGGTCCCGGCAACCACACCGCTGTGTCGACCCTGTCCCCGTATATCCGCCACCGTCTTGTGACAGAACAAGAGGTGCTGGACGCGGTGCTTGGCCGATTTTCACCGTCTTCGGCCGAGAAATTTGTGCAAGAGGTGTTTTGGCGCACCTATTGGAAAGGCTGGCTAGAGCTGCGCCCTGCGGTATGGGACGCCTATCAGCAGGGCGTGATCCACGCGTTGGATCAGGTCCAGACGCAATCTGGTCTCAGATCGGAATGGGAAGCGGCATGTAAAGGCGAAACCGATATTGCCTGTTTCAATCATTGGGCACATGAACTGGTGGAAACCGGCTATCTGCACAATCATGCCCGGATGTGGTTTGCCTCGATCTGGATTTTCACGCTGCGGCTGCCCTGGCATCTTGGGGCCGACTTTTTCTTGCGCCACTTGCTTGATGGCGATCCCGCCTCGAACACGCTCAGCTGGCGTTGGGTTGCGGGGCTTCAGACGCAGGGCAAAACCTATGCGGCGCGGGCCTCCAACATTTCGAAATATACCGAAGGCCGCTTTTCTCCGGTCCACCAACTTGCCGCGACCCCCGCGCCGCTGGAAGGTGCGCCGCATCCGCCGCGCATGGCCCCGCCAGTGGGGGATGACATTGAGACCGGCAAACGGTCCGTTTTGTTGCTGCATGAAGACGATCTGAGCCCGGGATGGATTTTCGATCTGGGGCTGACGCCTGTCGCCACCGCGACCGTGGATGCGTCCGGGAATGTAAGCCCCCTGCATCTCGCACCGCATGTCGCGACGTTCAAATCCGGGATCATTGCGGACACCACGAACCGGTGGGCGCAAAAGCTTGGACCTGTCACAACCGGGGTGCAATCAGCACAGGACATCGAAGACTGGGCGCGTAGCCATGGGGCCGAACAGATTGTCACGCCCTACGCTCCGGTCGGGCCGACAGCAGCGATCCTCAAATCGGTGACCGCAATGCCCGTTCTGCGCGCGTTGCGGACCTATGACGAACGCGCCTGGCCGCACGCAACGGCGGGTTTTTTCAAGTTCAAAAAGAAGATTCCGGAATTGATCGGCGCTGTGAAAGGGCTGCATCCGGTGTAGCCCGCTAAAATTCTGACGAGACTGCGACATCCGATGCAAAACAGGGCCGGGTACGTCCGGCCCTGTGTGTCAGATCGTCAGCTCCCTACCCGAACATGTCCGAGGTGATACCCTCGTACCAACCGATGCTCTCCTCAAAGGTCGCGCGGCGCAGGTCTGCATCTTCGCCGGTTTGGCTGATAAAGCCGTCAACCTTGGCGATCTTTTCGTCCGTCGCCTCGTAAGTGGCACCCACTTTGACACCGTCTTCGGTGTCGATCAGCGACCAACACGTGTTCGAGAATTTCGCAGGGAACACGCGGCTGCCAGTCAAGGCACCGCGCACTGCCATGGCGGCGACTTTTGCCTGTGAATTGGCGGAATAACCGGATTTGGGCATATCGCCTTGATTGGTCGCATCGCCAAGAATGTGGATATTCTCATCCATACGGGACTGCATCGTATGCCCCGACACCGGGGCCCAATTGCCTTCGGTCAGTCCGGCCGCATCGCAGATCAGTCCCGCTTTTTGCGCCGGAATCACATTCACAACATCCGCCTGAACGACTTCGCCGTCGATATCCACCGTCATGGCCGCCGGATCGACCGATACGTTCTGGCCGCCGAAATCCGGACCGATCCGTTCAATCATCCCGGTGTAATGCTTTTGCCAGCCTTCTTCGAACAGCGCCTGTTTCGAGAATTTCTCTTTGGGATCGGCGATCAGAATCTTGGCCGTTGGGTTGGTCGCTTTCAGCACATGCGCGACCATCGAGATCCGTTCATACGGCCCCGGCGGACAGCGGAACGGGTTGGGCGGGGCCACCATCACAAAGGTGCCGCCTTCGGGCATTGCGGCCACCTGCGCGCGAAGCAGTTCCGTCTGGCTGCCGCCCTTATATGCGTGCGGCATCGCGTTCTGGGCAGACACATCCCAACCGGGAACCGCGCCATCCACAAAATCAATGCCCGGGCTCAGGATCAGCCGGTCATAAGGCACCGTCGCGCCACCCGCCAAGGACACCGTCTTGGCATCACGATCCACACCAACGGCCCAGTCATGCACCACATTCACATCATAGTCAGACGCCAATGTCCCATAGGAATGCTCGATGCTCTCCAAATCGCGGAAACCGCCAATATAGAGGTTTGAGAAAAAACACGTGTAATAACTTCGGCTGGGCTCGATCAATGTGACATCGATCTCGCCTGCGCTGTCTTTGGCTACATAGCGCGCCGCCGTCGCGCCTCCGGCACCGCCACCGACAACCACCACTTTCGGTTTGCCCTGAGACGACGCGTGTACGTTTGGTGCCGCCAGAGTTGACGCAGCAGCCACGCCGGTCCCGACAAAAGCCCGTCTGTTCAGTTTCATGTCTTTCCTCCCTTTGAAATATTTTCCGCCGGTGAACCGGGGTTATTCAAGCTTTGCAAAATATGCAGCAAGCGCGGCGATTTCTTCTGCGGACAATCGGCTTGCCATCATTTGCATCACCGGATGAGGCCGGATTTTTTGTTTATACGCATGCATCGCAACAACGAAATCTTCCTCGGGCCACAGGGTGATTGACGGAATGCCCTGATCCGACCCGTCCCGTTGATGACAGGTCTTGCATTCGCTTGACAGGTATTCGCCGTATTCGGCATCCCCCACAATTTCCAGAATATCAGCAGGCAACGCCACCTCCACCGCCTGCGCGGTGGGGGCTGCTTCGGGGATGTTCTGCGGATTGTCGGAATACAGGCGCAGATAGGCCAGAAGATCGCTCCGGTCTTGCGGATCATCTATCCCGCGAAAGGACATCCGTGTCCCGCTGACCAGCGCTTTCGGATTTTCGATATAGGCGTCGAGATGCTCCAGATCCCAGACCAGACCATCGGCGGCCGCCCGTTTGAGGCTCTTGGAATAAAAGAAGCCTTCAATTGCGCCTGCCCTGCGGTCAAACACCCCGTTCAGCGGTGGGCCAATGCCGCTTGTCGCATCAGGCCCCACCATATGGCAGCCACTGCATTGCGCATAAATCTCTGCGCCCCGATCGGCATCGCCCAATGGGATCGCCTCTTCCTCAGCCAATGCGCCGCCCACGGGCAGCGCAAGGCAAAGGGACGTTATGAAACCGCGCAGCACTGCTTAATTCGCAGTAGTCATGAGATACTTCGGACCACCAGCCCCATTTTCGGGTTTGCGACATGTGGCGACACTTACTTTCGGGCCTTCTGAAAAGGCGCGCGGGTGTTCAAGACATGCAATCAAAGCATCCTCCGTTCAAAAACCGTCCGTTCCCGCAAGACCCTTGTCGCCTCTGACCCTATCCATCGCCGCAATATCGCGCCCGATGATGTCGTTCAGCACAGAAAAATCACAGGTCTTCTCCCCACCTCCAATGTGATGAAGTGCTTCGCATTTGCCAAATACTTTTTCGCCTGCGGCCCGTAAAATTTCACCCAGACAGGGTGTTGCGGGCGTTTGAACACCTGCAACACCCCCATTGTGGTCAGCTCGCGCCGTTTCGATTGACGCCGTGCGATAACTTAATCTTCGGGGGTCACATTCAGAACAGACGACCGCATCGTGATCTCGACGCTGTCTTTGCAGTTCTCCATACACGGCTCTGTGCGCCACATAGGATATTCGGTTTCGGCCCGGTCATCGACGATAAAGCCATCGGCATTCGGCATCTCCACTTCAAGGAAATTTTCGTTCGACAGAACAAAATCGTCCTCAACAAGAAAGTTCGAATAAAGAATATACGCCACAATCGCATATACTTCATCGTCACTCAGGATCTGCGCGCTGCCATAGGGCATGGAGCGGTGGACATAGTCCCATGCGGTTGACAGGTATGGCCAGTAGCTGCCCACTGTTTTCACCGGGTCTTGATCGGCAAGCGTGCCTTCACCGCCGGCCAGTTCCGGCCAATTGTCGACACCTTCGGCAAATTCACCGTGGCACACCGCACAATAGTCGGAAAAGATCATCTCGCCGTCTTCGACGGAGCCAGACCCCACCGGCAGACCGGTTCCATCGGGGCTGACATCCACATCCCAGGCGGCGATTTCCTCTGGCAGGGCCGCGCGGCCAAGCCCCAGCTTGTCCTGCGCCAGCGCCTGTGTCGAGAGCATCGCCGTTGTCGCAAGCAGCGCCGCGCCACAGATAACTTTAGGAAACTTCAACATTTTCCGCCTCCCCATTGGGCATGACATGCCAGGTCTGAATGCAATTATTGTGATAGATCGAATTTTCGCCGCGCACTTCGCGCAGCTGGTCTTTGGTGGGCTGGACATAACCGGTCTCATCAACCGCACGCGCCTGAAGCAGCATCTCTTCGCCATCCCAATCCGTGTCCAGATAGAACCGGGTCAACGCCATCTTCTCACCCGGTTTGGCCAGGCGAGCGGTCTCCCAGGTGATGCCACCGTCTTTGGACACGTCCACGCGGGTGATGGCCCCGTGGCCTGACCACGCCAGACCCGAGATCACCAACGGACCCGCGCCATGTGTGATCGGCGATTGCGGACTTGGCGACGTGATGACGGATTTCGCATCCATCACCCACGTCCATTTGCGGCTGGTGCCGTCTTCCAGTGTGTCGGTGTATTTCGACGTCTCCTCGCGGCTTTCCACCGCGTTGGCCGTGACCTCGATCCGGCGCAACCATTTGACCCAAAGGTTGCCCTCCCATCCCGGAACGACAAGGCGCACGGGATAGCCATGCTCTTTGCGCAACGCCTCTCCATTGGCCTTGAACGCGACAAGAACATCGTCCAGCGCCTTTTCCATCGGAATGGAGCGCCCGTTTGACGACGCATCGGCCCCTTCCACATAGACCCATTTGTCAGACAGATCGCCCGCCGCGTCCAATCCCGCTTCGGTCAAAAGCGTGCGCAGCGACACTCCGGTATATTCCATGTTGTGAATCATGCCGTGGGTGAATTGCGCGCCGTTTAATTGCGCACCGGCCCATTCCATGCCGGTATTGGCCGCACATTCACAGAAATACACATGGTTTTCACGCGGGAACCGCTCCAAATCCTCATAGGTGAACACCAAAGGCGTATCGACCAAGCCATTGATCATCAGTCGATAATCCTGCTTGCGCAGCTCAATCGCACCTGAATGGTGACGTTCGAACGCGCAGCCCTGGGGCGTGATCGTGCCGTCCAGGGCGTGGATTGGGGTAAAGTTGATCGAGCTTGTGGTGTCGGCGGTCAGCCATTCCACATTCCGCCGGACAACATCGCTCTCGTATTCGATGGGCAACCCATAGGGCGTGACATCCACTCCGTCGCCAAACGACATGGCCCAATCCTGCACCTCGGTGATCAGCGGATCAGGTGTGTCAGCCCGCGCCGCGGCCCCAGCTGTGATCCCGGCCGCTGCCGCAGCAGAGCCGCGCAAAAATGCACGGCGGGAGGGTTTGAAGATATCAGACATATCTCACACTCCGATTGATTACGCGCCCACAACAGTGACGCTGGTGTTTTCATTCACGGTGACGGTGCCAAGCTTTTTGATATGCGCTTCGACAACGTCCCAAATTTGCGGACCTTCGGTGCCTTCGTTGACGGACGCCCAACCGGCGACCACATAATTCCGAGCAGGATCAATGGCTTCGCCGGTCTTGAGAAGGGTCATGTCGCTGATCCGCTCGCCTTGAGGCTTGCGCACATCAATGCGGTATCCCATGCCCCCGATCCGCACCATATCGCCGCCTTGCTGGTAATAGGGGTCCGGGTTAAAGATATTGTCGGCCACGTCTTCAAGGATCACCTTGATGAATTCGCCCGTCATTTCCGACCGATAGGCCTTGCCATAGGTCATCGACGTGACGTTCCAGATATCTTCCCGCGTGATGTCATCACCCGGAATCAGGCTTGGCCCCCAACGCACGCCCGGCGACATGGCAATGTCTGCTTCGCGCTCGCTGATCAGGGCGTCACAGATCAGATCATCCCAGGTTCCGTTAAAATTGCCGCGACGGTAAAGAAGGCTGTCGGTCTGTCCGATCACCTCTTCCAGATCCGCTTTGAACGGCGCACGCTGCGCGTCGATCAGTGCGGTCATATCCGCATCCGGTGTGATCACATCCGAGAAGATCGGGATCAGCTTGTGGCGGAAGCCCATCATCCGGCCGTTCTGAATATCCAGATCCACGCGGCTGACAAATTTGCCGTTCGACCCAGAGGCCACGACGATGGTGTCGCCCACCAAAACCGGTTCCGGCAGGGCATCATGCGTGTGACCCGACAGGATCACGTCAATACCGGTGACGATGCTGGCCATTTTCTTGTCTACGTCAAAACCATTATGGCTCAGGCAGACGACACACTCGGCCCCTTGGGCGCGAACCTCGTCGACCATGGCCTGCATGTTTTGATCCCGGATTCCAAAAGAGTATTCCGGGAACATCCAGCCGGGATTGGCAATCGGCATGTAGGGGAAAGCCTGACCAATCACTGCGATCTTGACGCCACCGCGCTCAAAGAACTGATAAGGCGGGAACAATTCTGCGGGTTCATCCCATTCCGCGTCAAAGATGTTCTGACCCAACGCCGCAAACGGCAGGCCTTCGACAATCTCGGCCACACGATCAGAGCCCAGCGTGAATTCCCAGTGGAACGTCATCGCATCAGGCTTGAGCCCATTCATCACGTTGACCATGTCCTGGCCTTCGGTTTTGTAGCAGGTATACGAGCCGTGCCATGTATCGCCGCCATCCAGCAAAAGCGCATCCGGCCGGTCAGCGCGGATCGCGTTAACCACCGTGGCCACGCGATCCAGACCACCGACACGCCCATAAGCCTGGGCCAGGGAGGAGAAATCACCCGAGCTGAGCGCGTAATGCGACGGGCTGCCGTCATCTATGCCATAGAGTTTGCGAAAATCCGCACCAGTGACATGGGGCACCGCTCCGCGATTGTCGCCCACGCCGATATTCATCGAAGGTTCGCGGAAATAGATCGGCTTGAGCTGAGCGTGAATGTCGGTGACGTGGATCAGAGAGACGTTGCCGAACGTGTCGAACTGCAAAAGCTGGTCTTGCGTCAATGCTTGCTGAGCCGCCAATCGCGACCAATTGCCAAAGCCGGACGCGCCGACCACAGCAGAAGCAGCCATCGACACTTGAAGAAAATCGCGTCTTGAGATCATGGGATGGGCCTTTTGGGGTTTCCCGTCACACATTCGCATGTGTGAATGAGTTTAAGCAAAAAAGACCCCGCGCCTCGAAAGCTACGGGGTCGACGTGTTTAGTTGCGGACGGACGGTGCCTCGACCGACAAACCATTGCCGCGCGATGCAACATACAGCTCCAGCGCCACAAATTCAGGCGAGCCGGGGCTAAAGGTTTCGGCACGCGTATCGCGGATGCACCCCTTAAAGCGGTTGTGCTGTTGAATCAGCTTGGCTTGTTTGAGGCGATAGGTCGGAAATCCATTGATCTGGCCTTGGCTCAGGTGATCGGCGCGGATGTAATTGCCATAATTGTCTTCATGGCAATTCGCGCAGGACAGCTCAAGCTGGCCATACCGGGTGTAGTAGATTTCCTTGCCCTTCTCCCATGTCTCGGCGGCGGGTCCGTCGATCGCCACATTGACGGGCATGCCACGCGACTGCACCGAGATAAGCGCTTCCATCGCGGTCATCTGACTGCCGTCATACTTGTAGGGCTCTGCGCCCATGCGCTCTGTGCGACAATCGTTGATCTGCATCGCAAGCGTGCGGACCTCTCCGGCCTCTTCATTCCACTTGGGATACACTGCGCGTACGCCTTCCATGGATTCCGGGCCTTCGTGGCAAGAGGCGCAGGCTTTCTCGGCACTGCCCTCGACCGTGTTCCACGTATCTATCGCCTGATCGACAAAGATCATGCCGGGGTTGTCGAACGTGTCCATTTGCATGGCCTGCGTGTCGTCCTCCCGAAAATGCCAGCCGGACATGATCGTGCTCACACTGGTGTCACTCATATGCGCAGGCGCGGCTGTCTTGGAGATCATCTCCTGACCGTCGATGGCGAGCGTGTCGTCATCTGCGCCACCAGCGATCACCACTGGTGCTGCGATGGCAAGCGTGGCGCACAGCGCCGTCATTGCCTTGAATTTCATTCTTGTCCCTCCCAAAAGGCTTATCGCCACTCTCTTTGCAGCGGCTCAAGGTGCCCTGCCCCTTATCGGGGGCAGGAACAGTATCAGCCGATGGCGATTGCTTTGCTGTCTTCGTAAACGGAACCATCATCATCGTACCATGTGAATTTGAATTCACCGGCGTCGGGCACGGTGGATTCAAACTCGATATATGGATTGGTCGAAATCGCGGGTTCCAATGTGACGTCGACCACATTCTGTCCGTTGAAATCGCAGGTAAAGCGATTGATGATCGACCGGGGAATGGGGTTTCCGTCTTTGTCTTTGCGCTGACCCGACTCCATCGGGTGGCTGATCAGCGTTTTGATGGTAATCGCATCGCCGACAGCGGCTGTTTTCGGAACCTTGACGCGGGGTTTTACACCTGATGCCATGTTATTTCTCCTGAAATCCTGAGTGTTGACCTTAGCCGCCGCAGCCGCCGATGGTCACTTTTACGGTTTTGGCGCTGCGCGCAAAGCTGCCGTCGGCCAGTTTGGCAATGGCAAGAACATCCTGCGTTCCGGCAAGACGCATGCGCGTGCTTGCAGATTGGGACGCGGCCAGCGGTCCAAAGTTGAACGTCGCGACGCCCGGTGTCGGGTTGCCCGTTGCCAGCACCATAATGGCTGTCGCGCCAGGTGCGGACACCTCGATCGGCACGGTGTTGCCGTTTTCGGCAATTTCGGGTGCGATCAGCTCAACACCGCTATCGGCAAGGTCTGCGCCGCCGGTAAAGGCATTGATCGCATCATTTGTCGCTGCCTCTGTTGCCGCGCTGGCGCGGAATGGCAGCGCAAATGTCAGCGCAGCAGCCCCGGCCAAGGCAAGGGTTTCGCGTCTTGTAAACTCCATGTCGTATCTCCTAATTCTGTGCGGTGCGGTTCAGCTGTCCTGAAGCGTCATCAGGAACGCCACCACATCTTCGATTTCCTGCGCCGTCAGGATTGGCGTCAGGTCTTCTTCTTTTGCAGCTTTCCCCGTGTAGCCGTCCCCCGGGCGGATAAAGCCGCTTGTTTTATAAAACGCTGGCATCATTGTGCCCTCGAACATCATTTTTGCATTTGCGATGATGCCGCGCAATTCTTCTACACTGCGAAACCCGCCGATCCCGTCAAGGGTCGGTCCGACCTCTCCATGGAACGGGGCGTCGTTCAGCGCGGTGACCGCATGGCATGCCACACAATTGCCCTTGCCGCGATTGACCATGATGGCCGCACCGCGTTCGGCATCACCGGGTTCACCCGAAAGCGATGTCTCGATCGCTCCGAATTCGGTGAATTCGATGTCTGCCGGCGACACCGGATTTGCAATCGCGGCACCTGCGCATAGCACGATACCTGCAGTAAGTCCTGTTAGCTTCATTGTCCCTCCCTTACCGCCCGGGCGATATCCCGGGCTGACATTGGCTTTGCATACCGTAGGCGACAGTACGCGATTCACGCAACAACAAATTCATAGAAATGAATGGATGCGATCATTTTTTCGTGCGTTCAGTCAAAACTGTTGTTGTCGCGCTCCTGGATGCGGCGTGCGTGATAGCGTTGGAAATTCTCGCCATCCTCCATCGCATAGCGTTTTTCCGCGACCCAGGTGAACATGTCCAGCGTGGTGCCTTTTCCAAAAGCCCCCGGCATCACCGATACCGCCGCCTCTAATGCGGTTTGATCCTCTGGCACGTCTTCCGGCAGGAAAACGATGCTGGGCGTGAACATCACGCGCCATCTTTGGGCCATTTCCTTCTCGGGCAGGACTTCGCCGTCGAAATCGGTCACCTCGATATCGCCATAGAGGTTCATCTGAACGACAAAATAATTCTCGGCGATGTAGTCACTGACCTCGGCATCCGAGAACACCTCTTCATGCATCTTGGAGCAATAGATGCAGCCTCTTTGTTCGAAAAACAGCACCAGGCGTTTGCCTTCGGCGTTGGCTTCGGCCAGGTCCTCGCGCAGGTCCATAAAGGTGTCGCGCATCCAGGGCTGCTTGTGCAGACCATCATCTCCAAGCTCTGCCGCCCCAATCGGAGCCGCCATCAAAAGCGCCAACACGCCCGCCAAAAAATGTCTCATACCACCTCCTTTATCAAACGACCTTCATCCAAGAGCCACCCAGCCCGGAAACATGCGCAACATGGCATCCGCAATTAGCGTCACGGTATCCGTTGCGATCAGAACCGCAAACACGATCAACATACCGCCCATAACCTTTTCGGCATGGCCCAGCACGTTGCGGTGGCGCGCCGTCCAGCGCAGAAACGGTCCCGAAAACAGTGCGGCGATCACAAAGGGCAGCGTCATGCCCAGACCATATACCAGCAACAGCATTCCGCCCTGAACCACGTCTCCCATGCCGCCCGCGATCATCAGGATCGATGCCAAAGCCGGGCCGACACAGGGCGTCCAGCCAAACCCGAAGGCCAGTCCCATAACATAAGCCCCGAGCCATGTTGTGGGTTCCGCCTGAGCCTCTACCCGCGCTTCGCGGTACAGGATCGGCACCCGAATCACCCCCAGAAAGTGCAGGCCAAAGACCCCCAGCACAATCGCCGCAACATAACGCAGCGGTTCCCGATACTCTGCAAAGGCTTGCCCCACCGCTGTCGCACCAATGCCAAGCAAGACAAAAATCGTTGTCACACCCAAAGCAAAAAGACAGGCCGACAAAACCAGATTCCACGCAATGCCCTCTGGCGCATCCTCCTCGCCACGCAGCTCGTTCATGGAAATCCCGGCCATGTAACACAGGTAAAAGGGCACCATCGGAAGAATACACGGCGTAAAAAAGCTGAGCACACCCGCCAATGCCGCACCTGCAAATGAAATGTCGAACATCAGTCGAGTTTCCTTGAATTATTCACATATTCAAATTAAGTAGTTTGTGCTCCTGTCGTCAATTGGTGTGTGATGCAATCTCTCAGACCCTTGGCATTTGCCGCCCTTTCATCGCTCTGTATGTTTTGGGGCAGCGCGGCTGTGGCCGACCCCAATCTCGTCATGGTAGAACAACACGGGTGTATATATTGTGAACGCTGGGACGCAGAAATCGCTCCAGCCTATTCCAAAACCGCCGAAGGCGCGTTTGCACCTCTCATCCGTGCGAATTTACGCGATGGCGCGCCTGAGGGCATCACCTATGCCCGCAAAGTGATGTTCACCCCGACATTTATCCTTGTGGAGAACGGACAAGAACTGGCCCGTCTTGAGGGTTACCCGGGCGAGGATTTCTTTTGGCCCCTGCTTGGTAGGCTTTTGTCTGATCATACAGAATTTGCGCCTGAAACCCAGACCGACACGGTCCAGAATTAGAGGCACGGCATGGCACTCCCACAGCTTAGTCCCGATCTGAGTGAAGAAGAGCTTGACCGCATCGCGGACAAGGCGACCATTGCGTCGAACTTCCTTAAGGCGATCAGCCATGAAGGCCGCCTGATGATCCTGTGTCATCTGGTAACTGGCGAAAAATCGGTGACCGAACTCGAAGACCTTCTTTCCGCGCGGCAAGCGGCCGTGTCGCAACAATTGTCGCGTCTGCGGTTGGAAGGGCTGGTGATTCCGCGGCGCGAAGGAAAGACGATCTATTATCGCCTGTCGGACAATCGTCCTCGCAAAATGCTGGAATGCGTCTACGATCTTTTTTGCAAAGACGACTGACCCCCGCTGGAACCGAGAGACTTGCACAAGACCTGACCGCGCCGCATAGTTTCGATCAAAAATCTGGCCACGGGGGAAAATCACATGCTGGAACTGTTGCCAGAGCACAGTCTTGTCGCCTTGGTGGGTTTGTTTGGTGGCATCTTGCTTGGCCTGGCCGCACGGCTGGGCAGATTTTGCACTTTGGGAGCAATCGAAGACGTGCTTTACGGTGGCTCGGACACCCGGCTGCGGATGTGGGGCATTGCCATTGGCACTGCGGCCGTGACCAGTTTTGCGCTGACGGGCACTGGTGCGCTGCCGGGGGGCGATACGATCTATTTGTCGATCCGCTGGTTGCCCTGGGCCTCGGTAATTGGTGGGCTGATGTTCGGCTATGGGATGGCGCTGGCCGGAAATTGCGGCTTTGGCGCCATTGCGCGCCTCGGCGGCGGCGACCTTCGGAGTTTTGTCATCGTTCTGGTCATGGGGGTATCGACCTATGTTGTTTTGAATGGCCCGCTCGCTCCGATCCGAAATCTGTTTTTCCCACAAAGCGCGCTTCTGCCCGGAGAGGCCCCCCCCGGCATCGCCCATCTGGTTGCATCGTGGACATCCCTGCCCGCCTACATCATCGGAATGGTGATTGGTGTGGGTCTATTGGCACTCTCCGCAAGCTCCCGCGCACTGTGGGAGACGCCATCATCCGTGGTCTGGGCGGCGGTTGTGGGGCTTGCCGTGACAAGCGGCTGGGCCGGTACGGCTTGGGTTGCGGCAAACGGGTTCGAAGCCATCCCCGTGGTGTCTCACAGTTTTGCGGCACCGTTGGGCGAAAGCATCCTGTGGTGGATGATCGGTTCGGCGCAACCGATCAGTTTTGCGGTTGGGTCCGTCGCGGGTGTATGGCTTGGGGCCTTCATCGGGTCTTTGATCAAAGGCCACTTTCGGTGGGAAGCCTGCGAAGACCCACGTGAATTGCGCCGTCAGATTTTCGGAGCTGCGCTTATGGGGGCCGGTGCCGTTATCGCCCTTGGATGCACCGTGGGTCAGGGCATCAGCGCATTTTCGGTCCTGTCCTTCAGTGCGCCGGTGACATTTATGTCCATTTTCCTCGGCGCGGCCCTTGGCCTTCGGCAATTGATCGTTGGATTTCGCCTGGCCGAATAGCCGGACAAAGCGTTGCCAAAGAATCACGGTTGAGCACATTCTTCAGACACCGATTCGGTTTGGCAATTTTTCGCCTGCAAAAGCATCGTCCTTTGTTTACATTTAACAAAATTATAAAACGAGCAGGCAAACGGGACTATGGGAACGGCTTTCAATGGCACGTTCGTCATCTCCTGGTCGCAAACAACAATCGACACGCTTCAGGCGGCTCCGGCCGAATTCCTGAATGTCGGAGCGGCATGGAGTTGGACAGGCGATGCTGTCCGCGTGGACGGCCCAAACGATTTGTTGCGCCTCGACGAGGCGGAAGGCGACGCAGAGCGCCGAAAACGTGCGGCGCGGATGGTGCGGCGGCTTGTGGGGGCCGCCGTGGACAACACCCAGGATCTGACGGCAGTTTCGATTGATCATCCGGTCGCGGATAAAAGTTTTGTCGTCACCGATGGTCAGCACACTTACACTGTCACACTGATTGACTCAGGCACGCGCAAACCACCTCTGTTGATGTTCCTCAACAGGGTGCCGCCCAAAAACAAAGATCTCTGGATCGTCCACGCTTCGGTCAACAAGGCGCTGCCGCAAAGCACGGCCGAACATCAGGGTGCCGTGATCTGTTTCACCCCGGGAACGCAGATCCTGACGCAGGATGGTGTTCAACGCATCGAGGATTTGCGCGAAGGCGATTTGGTTCAGACCAAAGACAACGGCTGTCAGCCCATTCAATGGATGGGGCATCGCCGGATGAGTGGCGCACGTTTGTTTGCAATGCCAAAACTGCGCCCGATCCGCATTCGTGCGGGTGCATTCGGCATGGACGAACCGGATGAAGACCTGCTCGTATCACCCGAACACCGTATGCTGGTCAAAGGTCGTGTGGCCATGGATCTGTTCAACACGCCCGAAGTGCTTGTTGCGGCCCGCGACCTGATCGACCATGACCGTGTGTCCGTCGATTTGTCGATCCGCGAGGTCACCTATGTCCACATGCTGTTGCCGCAACACGAAATTCTCTTTGCCAACGGCGTCCAGACCGAAAGCTTCCATCCTGCAAATGCAGCCCTATCCACACTGGACGCGCGCGATCGGGTGCGGCTGTCGCAGATGTTGCCATCTGTCGAACATGCGCCACAAGACTATGGGCGCTATGTGCGGCGCAACCTCTCTGCGTCCGAGGCGGCCATCCTGATGCATGAAGCGGCTTGAGCAACCATAAATTTCAGACGGTTGGCAGGGTTTGCCCCGGCAGTGGCGACTGTCATTCGAATACTTCGCCCGGTTCCACGCCCCAGAATGACCCTTTCCGCGCCCATCCCCGATAACCGCCAGCGGACAGTTCACACCAATCGGGCTCACATTTGCGCACTTCAGCGACAACCCCCATCGACAATTGCGCATTGATTTGGGCGGATTGATCCGGTCGTGCATAAAGATTGAGCACATCGACCTCGATGATGACGGTGCGGACACCTGAAAGAAGGGCGTAATGCACCCATCCACCTGCCCCATCGCGATCCTGGACGCGACGCCAATGCCCATGCTCTGCCGTGATCTGAAGCGGCATGTTGCGACGCTTGTAGACCCAATCAATCCGATGCGACAGCGACGGCCCGCGTCGCACGTTCCCCTCGCTGGCTTTCATCGACACAAAACGTGGCAAAGGCAAATTTGTGACTGGCCCACGTTCTTCTGCAAAGACCGGTGTTGATGCAAAAAAACCTGCAATGAGAAGAGGTAACATCAGAGTGACAGTCAAAGCCCGGAATGAAAGCCAGCTCATGTAATATGCCTCAACTTGCTTGGGTTTTTGTTTTTTCCAGCAGGTTCTTGTGCCTGCCGCGCCTTTGCGACACTGTGCCAAAACCGGACAGCACGGGAAAGTAGCGGGAGCGAAGGTATGCCATCAAATCGTCTGAGTGTTGTTGTGACGCGACGCTTGCCTGATGCGGTTGAAACGCGCTTGAAAGAACTGTTTGACGTCCGCCTTCGGGACACTGATGATCCCATGTCCGAAGAAGAATTGATCGATGCCGTAAAGCAGGCAGAGGTTCTTGTTCCGACGGTGACCGACAAGATTGATGCTGGTTTGATTGGCCAGGCTGGCGACCAACTGCGCCTGATTGCAAACTTTGGCGCGGGCGTTGATCATATTGACGTGGACACCGCGCGCAGCCGGGGAATTCTGGTTTCCAACACACCTGGCGTCGTGACCGAAGACACAGCCGACATGGTTCTGGCGCTGATGCTGGGCGTCACGCGTCGCATTCAGGAAGGCCTGAGCGTCATGCAAAGTGGCGAGTGGGATGGCTGGGCCCCGACGGCGTTTCTGGGCGGGCGGCTTGGCGGGCGCCGTTTGGGCATTCTTGGAATGGGTCGGATCGGACAGGCCGTGGCACGCCGCGCGCGGGCGTTCGGGATGCAGATCCACTACCACAACCGCCGCCGCCTGCGCCCCGAGATCGAAGAAACGCTGGATGCGACCTATTGGGAAAGCCTTGACCAGATGGTCGCGCGGATGGATGTGCTGTCTGTCAACTGTCCTCATACGCCGTCGACGTTCCACTTGCTGAATGCGCGGCGGCTCAAGCTGCTGAAACCAAGCGCTGTTATCATCAACACCTCGCGGGGTGAGGTGATCGACGAAAATGCGCTGACGCGAATGCTTAAGGCGGGCGAATTGGCCGGCGCGGGCCTTGATGTGTATGAACATGGCCACCGCGGCGCACCAGAGCTGCGCAATATGCCCAATGTTGTGATGCTTCCTCATATGGGATCAGCGACCCAGGAAGGCCGCCTCGAAATGGGTGAAAAGGTCATCATCAATGTTAAAACCTTTGCTGATGGGCACCGACCGCCAGATCAGGTTGTGCCGGCAATGCTCTGACACGGGTGCGTCGCTTGCAATAGAGATAGCATTGCGCGATGAACAAATCATGAACACACTCGAATTTGATTTCCAGTCACAAACGCTTGTTGCTTTGCCGAGCGGGGCGTTGTTCTGGCCTGACCGGGGTCTTTTATGTGTGTCGGACCTGCACCTTGGAAAGTCGGCGCGCCCGGCCCGGTTTGGCGGGGCGCAGTTGCCGCCCTATGAAACCACCGAAACCCTGACCAATCTGGCCCGCGATCTGGATGTGACACAGGCCAAAAGTGTGATGTGTCTGGGTGACAGCTTTGATTCGCCCAGCCTGCAACAGGCGTTGCCGGAACAGGATCGCTTTACCCTGCTGGCCCTGCAAGCGGGGGTGGATTGGGTCTGGATCGAAGGCAATCATGACCCGGGTCCGGTGGCATTTGGCGGTCGCTGCATGCAGCAGCTTGCGATCGGCCCTCTTCACTTTCGTCATATCGCCAAAGGACAGGCGACAGCCGGCGAAGTCTCGGGGCATTATCACCCCAAGGCCACGCTTTCTTTGCGCGGGCGCAGCCTGACCCGACCGTGTTTCGTGTTTGATGACACACGCCTGATCCTGCCTGCCTATGGCACATTTACCGGCGGTCTTCATTGCCATGATCCGGCGCTGACCCGGCTGATGTCTCCGACTGCGCATGCCATTCTGACCGGTCCAACGCCGTGCAAAATCCCCATGCCGGGTCGTGCCCCCTTGTCTTGACCGGGATGGCATGCTCACTTGCAGGCATGACGATTGCCCCTCGAATTCAAGCCAGCTTTGACCGCCAATCGATGATGACGACGCTTGGGGCAACGCTGATCGAGACCGGAAAAGGCACTGCCACAATAGCGGCACCGATCCTGCCGGGGACGCAACAACAGCAGGGATTTGCCCATGCTGGTCTGACCTTTTCAATCGGCGACAGCGCAGCGGGATACGCCGCGTTGACGCTGATTCCGGAGGATCAGGAAGTGGTCACAGCCGAGATCAAGATCAACCTCCTGTCCCCGGCAAGCGGAGATCGCCTGATTGCAAGAGGCCGCGTCATCAAACCCGGTCGCAGGCTGATTGTCGTGGCGTCAGATGTATACGCCGAAACCGACGGCACGGAACGCCATGTTGCCTGCATGATGGGCACCATGATGCCGGTCACCCTTTGAAGGAATGGAAAATGTCCAAATACAATCAACCCCTTGGTGGCAACGATGCACCCCGTTTTGCTGGCCCCAACACAATGATGCGCCTGCCGACGCAGCCGACCGCAAAAGGGCTTGATGCGTGTTTTATCGGCATTCCCATGGATCACGGCGCCTCAAACCGCCCCGGAACGCGGCTTGGCCCCCGCCAGATCCGCGAGGAAAGCCGCATGATGCGCCCCTACAATATGGCCACCGGCGCGGCACCGTTTGAACATATGCAGGTGGCCGATATCGGCGACGTGCCGGTCAACACGTTTGATCTCAAGAAAACCATTGGCATCATCACCGATTTTTACCGCGATGTTCTGAGCCATGGAACGATCCCGCTGACTTTGGGGGGCGACCACACACTGACATGGCCAATCTTGCGCGCCATCAGGGAAACACACGGCCCCGTTGCCCTGATCCATGTGGACGCCCATGCGGATACCAGCGAACATATGTTCGGCGAAAAAGAAGCCCACGGCACTCCGTTTCGCCGCGCCTGGGAAGACGGTTGCCTGCAAAATGACAAGGTCTGGCAGATCGGTCTGCGCGGATCGGGCTACAGCCCCGACGACTGGAACTGGGCCCGCGATCAAGGCTGGACGGTGATCCCGTCCGAACAATGCTGGTACAAATCGCTTGCGCCCCTGATGTCCGAGATCCGCGCCAAGATCGGCGAGACACCCGTCTATCTAAGCTATGACATCGACAGTCTTGATCCGGCTTTTGCCCCCGGCACCGGCACGGTCGAAATGGGAGGGTTGAGCACCTGGCAAGCACTTGAAATCATACGCGGATGTGCCGGGCTTAACCTTGTCGGAGGCGATCTGGTGGAGGTCTCACCACCGTTTGACACAACCGGAACCACGGCTCTGATTGCGTCTAACCTGCTTTTCGAAATGCTGTGCGCACTGCCCAAAGCCCAAGGTTGAGCGACGCCGGGCGGCTTAGGTCAAACCACGGGATGTTCGGCCTGTCACTGCCTGTCGGTGCCCAGCGGGACAAAGGCGGTGGTTTTGGTTATCCCCGCGCCTGATCCAGATATTCCCATTGGGGTTGATCCGGAACGTGCAAGCGCAGCACATCGCCAATACGCAACGATCCGGGCCGTTCCACCCAGGCGGTGACGCCACGGCGGTGTTTGGCGGCGGCCTTGAACGCTTTGCCTTTGGTGGGATGGATCGGCTCAATCTCTTTCGCGGGCAAATGACAGGGCCTGTTCTCCATATCAATCACCAGGGTCACACCGTCCGGCCCTTGCAAGCGCGAGGATGGCGGGACATGGGTAAAGCCCGGTATGCCCTTGATCACAAGGGTCGCGCCAATCCACACAGGATCAATTGACGGCAGCCCCATCTCTGCTGCAATCGCGTCAAGCTCTTCGGCGGACACAACGGACACTTGTCTGGCGTTGGCGATTTCGGTGCCCTTGGGATGCTGGGATGTCACCCGGCTACAGGATGGGCGCGTCAGACCGCTATGGCTGTCGCCGCGCGGGCCTTCGAATCCCAGATCAAGCTGCTCGATCCGTTCCGACGCGATGCCGTCTGGATCTTCTGGAACCAGACCAACCCAACACACGGTTGCAGCGAAATCGGTAGGTTTCAGCGCGGGCATGGATATCTCCTTGAACGGTGTGTTGTGAAAACCGCATCACACGTCACGGCGCAACCCGAAACATGCGGCAAGCGCTTTTGAACGCCCTCATTTCCAAAACCACCAGTCAGAAAAAAGCCCCGGTGCCCATATTGGGACCGAGGCTTTTGCAGTTGATTGCAACTCACACCTAAGCTGTGGGTTCCGGCTCCAGTCCGGGATCGCCTTCGCGCGGTTTGGACTTTGGCTTGGTCTTGGGAATCGCGGTGACACTGGGTTTATCCGGCGCATCGCCGGACGCATCATCATCCCCAGCCGACGGAGGCTCGCCATTCATCACGCGCTTGATCTCGTCTCCGGTCAGGGTTTCGTATTCCAAAAGCCCCTGCGCCAGACGCTCCCACTCTTCTTTCTTGTCGTTAAGGATCTGGAAGGCCCGATCATACGCCTCTTGGATAAAGCGTTTGACCTCTTCCTCGATCATCTCTTTGGTATTGGCCGACACCGAGAACCCGGCAGTGTTGCCGCTATAGCCCTCTGCCGCTTCGCGATAATCAATATTACCGACCTTGTCGGACATACCCCATTGCAACACCATCGCCCGCGCCAAAGCAGAGGCTTGTTGAATGTCACCGGCAGGCCCGTTGGACACATTGTCCGCGCCATATTTGATGATCTCGGCAGCCTTGCCCGCCATCGTCATCGCAAGCTTTTCCTCGCACTCGGATTTGTGCCAGTTCAAACGGTCGATTTCAGGAAGCGACACAACCATCCCCAAAGCGCCACCGCGTGGAATGATTGTCGCTTTGTAGACCGGATCACATTGCGGCAGAGAAAGCCCGACTACCGCGTGCCCCGCCTCATGATAAGCGGTCTTTTCCTTCTGGTCCGGCGTCAACACCATAGAGCGGCGCTCTGCGCCCATCATGACTTTGTCTTTGGCGTTTTCAAAATCTTCCATCGTGACAAACCGACGTCCGACACGGGCCGCCATCAAGGCCGCTTCGTTCACAAGGTTTGCCAGATCCGCACCGGAAAAGCCCGGCGTGCCGCGCGCGATGATGCGCAGGTCCACATCCGGCCCCAGCGGCGTTTTGCGCGCATGCACGCCCAAAATCTTCTCACGGCCCTTGATGTCGGGGTTCGGCACGGTGACCTGACGATCAAAACGACCCGGGCGCAGAAGTGCTGGGTCAAGCACATCACGGCGGTTGGTGGCCGCAACGATAATGACACCTTCATTGGCTTCGAACCCGTCCATCTCGACCAGAAGCTGGTTCAACGTCTGCTCGCGTTCATCATTGCCGCCGCCATACCCGGCCCCACGGGCACGCCCTACGGCGTCAATTTCGTCGATAAACACAATACAGGGCGCGTTTTTCTTGGCCTGTTCGAACATATCGCGGACACGGCTGGCACCCACACCGACAAACATCTCAACAAAGTCAGAGCCCGAGATGGTAAAGAACGGCACACCCGCCTCTCCGGCAATCGCACGCGCAAGCAGCGTTTTACCGGTCCCCGGAGGGCCCACCAACAGCGCGCCTTTGGGGATCTTGCCGCCAAGCCGCGAGAACCGCTGCGGATTGCGCAGAAATTCCACAATCTCTTCCAGCTCTTCCTTGGCTTCGTCGATGCCGGCCACATCATCGAATGTGACCCGACCATGTTTTTCCGTTAGCAGTTTTGCCTTGGATTTTCCAAAACCCATGGCACCACCACGGCCCCCGCCCTGCATCCGGTTCATGAAATAAATCCACACTCCGATCAGCAAAAGGAACGGCAGCAGGCTTAGCAAAAAGGACTGGAAGCCGGATTGCTGTTGTTGCTCGGCCCGGATGGGCACTTCGTTTGCGATCAACAAATCGGTGACCGTGGCATCCTCTGGTTTGATGGCGACATAATCCTGACCATCTGTGCTGCGGAAGCGGACTTGTTCACCGTCCAGCGTGACCGAACTGACCGTGTCATCTTCAACAGCCGTCACAAAATCAGAATAGCTGATTTCGCGGCTTTGCAGCGTGTTGCCGCCACCCGAAAAGATGTTGAACAGAGCAAGGATCAGCAGGAACAGTACGACCCAAAAGGCGATATTTCGTGCGTTGCCCAAGGCAAATTCTCCTGAAAACGACAGACACAAGGACGGTGCCCATCTCTTGGTGTATAACATAGAGATGCATAGGCTGGGTTCAATGCGAAAGACAAAATGCCTCGAATCCAGTGTCACGCCGTCCCAGAACATACCGCGTGGCCCGATAATCCGCGTGATCTTCCCATAACGGACACCACATTAAGGTCGCGTTCTGCCAAACGGCAGGCAAGGACAGCGCCGCATTGTGCGGAATCACCGGCACAGGCCGATCCACCCGCGCAAGCCACTGTCGCCAGCCGTCTTCTCCCAACATACGCACAATGGCATTTGCATCCGCGCCGTCATGTGTCGGCTCGATATGCCACTGCCCGTCCCACATTGATCCTAACGGGCTGTGCCGGTGATGAACCGCGCCCGTATCGCGCACAACGCGCAGCTGGCGGGCTCCGACAATCACCCGCGCCCCATGCAGTGTTCCGCCTTTCCCGGACAAAATGTGATCCAAAAGCATGTCGCTTGCCTGCGCACGGGGCCTGTATTCAGACGATGCCACATAGCACAGCGCCGACGTCAAAAGCCGCATCTGCGTTTCCGTGTCCAGCGCCGCAAACCCATCGCGATCCAGTAAAACCTGTCCCGGCAGGGTTGTCTCGGACAGATCTCTCACCGCACCGACCAATCGCGCCTGCAAGGCGTCTCGCGCCCGCGTCATGCGCTGCGCGGTTTCTGCCAACGCCGCCAGGCTCAGCCCGTCCTGCTGTAAAAGAGCCAGCATCTTCCGAACCCGCACCCGCGCAAAGGAATCGTCCTGATTGGTGGGGTCATCAACCCATCTACCTTTCAGCACACGCGCATAGTGCCGCAGGTCTGCCCGCGACATGCCAAGACAGGGACGCACGATCCGATATCCCGGTGTCCATCTGCCGTCAGGGCCATCGCCCAGACACTCGGTCGCCGACAAAGGCATTGCGTCAATCGGATTAGGCACAACGTCACGGCTGGCACGCATCCCGGCCAAACCGTCCACGCCAGAGCCGCGCATCAGCCGCATGATTACGGTTTCCGCCTGATCATCCAGACTATGCGCAAACAAAACATGTTTCACCCCGCCACGCCAACGATCCAGCAACTCAAGCCGCGCACGCCGCGCCGCATCCTGAACATTGCCCGAATGGTCCCACACCCAACGCAATGTTGCATGCGGCCATCCCAAAATGCGGCATTCCTCTGCCACCATAAATGCCTCTGACGCGCTTTCCGGACGCAGCCCGTGATCCACGGTTGCGACCCACAACCGGACGCCAAAATGATGTGTCCAATTATGCGCAAGATACAGCATGGCCATACTGTCGCCCCCGCCCGACACGGCCAAGCCGATGTCAGACGGAAAATCCGGCCCCAGCAATCGCCCCATTTCATCGGCGAACCGCTGTTGCAGCGGCGGATCTGCTGTCACGGACAGTTGAAACGGGCCTTGGCGGCCTCGGCTTCGGCAATCGCCTCACGACTGCCCGGATACCGCCCCGCCACTTCCGACAAGGTCACGCAGGCCTCTGAAGTGTTGCCCAGATCACCCAAAGCAGCCCCAAGACGCCAAAGCGCCTCTGGCCCGGCGTCGTCATTTGGATACCCGGCATAGGCATCCAGGAACCGCCGCGCCGCGTCCCGCAGATTTCCCTGACCGGCAAGCGCGCGCCCCTCAAGCACCAGCGCCTGCGCTTCTAGCGGTCCCCCTGGATAGGTCTCGCGAAAGGTCGCAAACTGGTCTGCGGCGGATTGAAAGTCACCCTGGGCGAGCGCCTCCCCAGCTCGCCGAAAGTCTGTTTCTTCGCCAACCGCCAATTGCGTTTCGCCAGTTTGCGGGACCGGTTGCGGCGTCGGTGCCGTGGCGGTCTCGGTCTCGGCCTCTCCACCCAAGGTCGGCACACGGCCCAAAGACCCAAGATCGCATCCGTCCTCCAGTTCGCACAGGCGGAATTCAAGATCGCCCAAACGGCGCGCCCCGTCATCCGCGACGCGCCCCACGCGGAACTCAAGCTCTTCTGTTTTGGCCGTGAGGCGCTGCAGCTCTGATTCTATGGCGTTGATCCGGTCCAGCGCCCCCGCCGGCAGCGCCACCGTGCTGGGCCCGGTGGTGCTCAGTTCCCGCTTCAGCTTTTGGATCTCGACAAACAGGACAGACATGTCCTGCCGAATATCAGCCAGCGTCTCGGCCGCCTGCACCCCAAAGGGGGCAAACGACAAAAGACCACCGACCACAATAGCCCCAAGGCGCATTCAGATCTCCGTTAGCTTGTGACACCGGCGGAAATGATGGTCACCGCACGTCTGTTCTTTGCATAACACGCTTCTTGTGAACAGATTTCAATCGGGCGTTCCTTGCCATAGCTGACAAAACGCAACCGATTAGACGCGATCCCCTGCGCAACAAGGTATTCCATAACCGCATTGGCCCGCCGCGCGCCCAAAGCAAGGTTATAGGCCCGCGTGCCTTGCTCGTCCGCGTGGCCTTCGATCACCGCATTGTAATCGGTGTTGGTTTGCAGCCACTGAATCTGACCATCCAGCGTGGCACGTGCCTGGGGGCTGAGCGTGGACTGATCGACGGCAAACAAAACACGGTCGCCCACGGTTTGCTGGAAATATGCCGGGGAACTGGGATCACTTGCGCTGCCGGGCACAATCCCGCCGGCAGAGCCGGTTGCAGCATTCAAATCGACCGCATCATTGTCAAAACGGTTGGCATTCGTACAGGCCGACACGGCCAAGACCGTGATCAGCATCGTCAGTTTCGCGGAAAGTCGCATGAATTGTCCTGCCCTTATCTGTTATGTTGGTTTTACCACGGCACCCGCGCCGCATATAGACCCGTGTGCCCAAGAATTTTCGTACGAAAATTCTTTTACTTTAAGCCGCAAATCTTGTAACCGGGTTAACCTCATTGCAACGGCCCCCAGCTTGGATCCGACGCCCCTTCGGGCGTGCGAACCCGCTTGAGATTGCGCCCGGAAATATCAACCGTATAAAGCGAAGAGGCACCCTGAGCACCCTGTGTTTCCCGCGCAAACATGATCACCCGGCCATTTGGCGACCAGGTCGGACCTTCATCCAGAAACGACGCCGTCAGCAACCGTTCCTCCGACCCGTCAGTGCGCATCACGCCAATATGAAAACGCCCCGCGCTCTGCTTGGTAAACGCAATCATGTCACCGCGCGGCGACCAGACCGGCGTGGAATAACGCCCCTGTCCGAAACTGATGCGCTTGGCCTCGCCCCCTGACGCGGACATCACATAAAGCTGCTGCGTGCCGGACCGGTCGCTCTCAAACACAATCTGTTGCCCATCCGGCGAATAACTCGGCGCGGTTTCAATCGACGGCGCACTGGTCAACTGCCGGGTGCCGCCGCTGGCGATATCCATAGCCCAGATGTCGGTGTTTGACCCTTGCGTCAGGGAATAGACCACCGTTTGGCCATTCGGGGCAAAGCGCGGCGCAAAACTCATCACGCCATTCTGTCCCTGAAGAATACGGCTTTGCACCGTGCCGACGTCTAAAACATGAACCCGCGGCATTCCTGTTTCATAGCTGGTATACAAAACGCGCTGCCCGTTCTCTGAAAAGCGCGGCGCAAGAACAAGCGCGTTGCTGCCCGTCAGATACTGAACATTGGCCCCGTCATAATCCATAACCGCCAACCGTTTGGCGCGCTGATCTTTCGGACCGCTTTCCGACACAAACACAACGCGACTGTCAAAATACCCGCTCTCGCCGGTGATCCGGGCATAGACCTGATCCGCAACCTTGTGCGCCATGCGCCGCCAGCCATCCGCAGTACCCGCAAATTGCATCCCCTGACCAAGTTCGGTCCCGGCAAACACATCCCATACGCGGAATTTCACAACGACCCGCCCATTTGTTTCGCTGACCGCTCCCGTCACCAGCGCCTGCGCATTGATCGCCTTCCAATCGGTAAATTGAACCGGGCTGCCAAAGCTGGTGATCTGGCTGATATGTGCATCGCGGGGCACTTCACGGAAAAGCCCCGTTCCCGTCAGATCATCCGCCACAACGCGCGCGATCTGTTGCGCCAATTGCTGCGCATCGACACTTTCCGCGACAAAATCGGGCACCGCGTAAGGCAGCGGCTCAACCACACCTTCGGTAATTTCGATCCGAAGCGGGCCGCTTTGCGCCTCCGCCAGCGCAGGGGCCAGCATGGGGGCCATAAAAGCCAGGAAAAATACACTCAAAAGACGCACGACGAGCTGTTTCATCGGATCCTCATACTCTCTGGGTTGAACGTCATTTCCACATTCTTCCACTGGTCAAACTTGTCCGCAGGAAGCGCATAGCCGTCCCCCTGGCATCTCAAAATCGCGCGACGCGCGGCCTGAAACGCGGTTTCAGCGGCGGTTCCACTGCCACCTTCTGCAGCCAGCATACGCAGGGTCGATCCAACAACACGCCCCGTGCGATCCATCTCAAACCCGACGGTGACAGTCACATTTGCGGCCTGCGACCCCACATCCACCACCCAGCAATCCTGCACGGCAATGCGGAATCCATCCCGCTCACCCGCAGTCAATGGTGGCCCCTCGCTGGTGCCAGTTGCCGCATCCGACAGCGCCTCTTCCAGTGCACCGGCAATCGCCGCCGCGGTGGTATCTTCCTCTACAGACGGATTCTTTTCCGGCCCTGCCTCAGGCGCAGGTGCCGCTGCAGTCGCGCTTGGCGCTGGCCGGTTGGGGCGCGATTGGGGGCGCACCGATGCCGTTGGGGCGCGCGCAGGGTCTTCCGCTTCGGTGACGATTTCGGTCGCGGCGGCCTCTGGCGCGGTGGCTTGCTGTTCTTCCGCGTCACTTGGCTCTGCCGTCTCCGATTGCTCCACTGTCTCTTGCAGCTCGGGCGCGATCTCTGCTTCAGGCTCTGGCTCCGGCACCGCGTCAGGTGCCACCCGCGGAGCCGGACGCGGCACCGGGCGCAGCGCCACATCCGGTGCCTCAACCTCTGGCACCGGTTCTGGTGTCGGCGGTTGCGGCACGTCTTCGGTCAGATCAGGTTCGGCGATCGGCGCGATCTGCTGGGGGGCGGGATCGGGCTCTGCGACATCCGGTTCAACCGGCTCTGGCGGCTGCGCAGGCGCGGTTTCGGCCACCGGCGTATCCGGGGCCACGTCTTCGACGTCCGGCACCGGCAAGGCCGCAGGCTCCGTCACGGCATCAGGGGACGATTGCGGCTGCATCATCGCGGCAAACTGCGCCTCAGAGATCACCGACACATCAGCCACTTCCATCTCCGGTGGATCGCCATGGAACATGCCGCCAAACAGCGCCCAAAGGATCAGAAATCCGTGCGCACCGCCCGAGATATAATGGCCCGTATGCACCGCGCGCCTCAGCCATCCGACCCGTCAAGCGCCGGACCACCCACATCCGTCACCAGACCGATGGACGAAAACCCGCCCGCATTCAGAGCACCCATCACCTGGGCGACAATATCATAGGTCACCGCACCATCCGCGCGCAGAAACACCCGGTCATCCGCGCGCTCTGCGGCAATGGCCTGCAAGCGCGGGATCAATTCTTCGCGCCCGACATCGGTGTTTTGGATCGACACGGCACCATCTGCCGAAATTGTGACGGTCAGCGGCTCTTCGGTTTCCGACGGCAACGCAGAGGCCGCCGTCTTGGGCAGTTCAACCGGAACACCAACTGTCAAAAGCGGTGCGGCAACCATGAAAATGATCAACAAAACCATCATCACATCGACAAAAGGCGTCACGTTGATTTCCGACATCGGCTGCGCTCTGCGCTTGCGCCGTCTGCGACCTCCGCCACCGCCATTGCCCTGACTGACCCCGGCCCCCATGGCTCAGCTGTCCAATTGACGGCTGAGGATAGTCGAAAACTCATCCGCAAAGGATTCGTACCCGGCAACGATCCGATCACTGTCCGACTGTAATTTATTGAACGCGACAACCGCCGGAATCGCCGCCAACAAGCCAAGCCCGGTTGCCAGCAAGGCTTCTGCGATACCCGGCGCAACAACAACCAGGGATGTATTTCCCTGCTGCGCAATCTCGATAAACGCGTGCATGATACCCCAGACCGTCCCGAAAAGCCCGACAAATGGCGCAACCGAGCCGACTGTCGCCAAAACCGCCAGATTTTTTTGCAGATCCTCAGCCTCTTTCTGAATAGCCACATCCATGGACCGGTCAATCCGCGCATGCGCCCCCGCGATCAACCCCCCATCATCGCGATGCGACCGTCGCCATTCCGTCATACCCGCGGCAAACACTTTTTTTGCGCGCCCATCCGGGTCTGGTCCGATCTGGTCAAACAACTCATCCAACGGCTCTCCTGACCAAAACGCACGATCAAATTCGGCCGCTTCGGACCGCGCCTTGCGGTAGGCCAAAATCTTTTCGATAATAATCGCCCATGCCCAAAAGGATGCGATGATCAAAAGGACCATCACAATCTTCACGGTCATCGTGGCGCGCGCAAACAAGCCCCACATAGAGAAATCAATCTCTTGCGCCAGCGCGAGTGTCTCTGCTTCCATCTGCCTGCTCTTTAGCCGGGTGGGCCCATTACTCGGGCTCTGATTATCAAGTTTACTAGCGCAATTTCAGGGGAAACGCCAACACAATGGCGTCAGAACCGCCGCAAATCGGCTCATTGGCCGCGCGGCTCGTGGATTTGACGGCGGATATTCGCCGGAAGACGCGCAGGCGCGCCGCCCTCTGCGATACGTACAACCGTCACCTCGGCCTGAAACAGCACAGCGTCGCCACGGACAATATCCTGCGTCAGCATCAATCGCGCACCGGTCACGGCTTTGACACGCGTGCGCACCAGCAGTTCATCGTCAAACCTGGCAGGCAGCAGATATTCCGCTGCCACCCGCCGCACCGCAAAAACCACGCCGTCCTTTTCCCGCATCGCGTTCTGGTCAATGCCCAATGACCGAACCCAATCCGACCGCGCCCGTTCAATATAGCGCAGATAATTCGCGTAATAGACGATACCGCCCATATCGGTGTCTTCGTAATATACACGTACCGGAAATGTATGATCCAAAGGTTAACTCCCCAAAGATATCTGCAGACGCGCTGCCAATCGCAAGGCGTGGCTGGGGTCGCTGGCCATCACCGGCATCACCGGATCATACGCTGCGCGCAGCAGAGCCCCGATGTCGGGGCGCAACACGACGCGCCCGTCTTCCAACGCCCCCAAGGGCGACCGGTCGGTAAAAGCAGTGTCCGACCACAGCACCATCGACTGCACCACCTGAGACAGCGCCAAAGTCTCGGCCGGAATGTCTGACAAGACCGCGTCCATGCGCAAAAAGACGAAACAGGCCTTGATCGCACCCGCCTCGTCGAACCGGAACACCCTATATTGGTTGGCCTGCGCCTCAGACAGCCGCGCAACAAGCGGTGCCAGACCGTCAATCAACCGATCCAGATCCGGCACGGACAGCAACTCGCTCCACTCTCGAAAAAAGAACACCATGACGTTTGAGCCAAGTTCGGGGTCGGTCTCGGCCATCTGATGACCGGCCATCTGACACACCGCCTCAAACGCGCCTTTGACAACCGACAGGGTCGCATCCTCTACTCCGAAAACAATCGGCGCGATGGGACGCCCCCACCGCGCGAATAGGTAGGCCCCGTCAGACCGCGTAAAACACCGCTCAACCTCTTTTGCATCCATCATGCGCGCTTGCCTGTCCGCTTCTTCTTTTCAAAAATATGCAATGCCTAGCCAAACAAATCGGACTGACCCGGTGGTCTGGGTGCCGCCAGACCCAAATGCGTCCAGCCTTTCTGCGCGAGCATCCGCCCTCGGGGGGTCCGCTGGATCAGGCCCTGCTGTAGCAAATACGGCTCGATCACCTCTTCCAGCGCATCCCGGCTTTCCGACAAGGCCGCCGACAGGGTTTCGATACCCACCGGCCCACCGGCATAATTTTCGGCAATCAACCGCAGATATCGCCGGTCCGCCCCATCAAGGCCCAGACCGTCCACGCCAAGCCGCGTCAGGGCGTTATCCGCCAACGCCTTGGTGACAATGCCATCGCCCTCGACCACAGCGAAATCCACCACACGGCGCAACAACCGCCCTGCAATCCGCGGTGTCCCGCGCGAACGGCGCGCAATTTCGCGCGTTCCTTCCGGGGCCGCCTGCACGCCCAGCTTGACCGCGTTGCGCCCGACAATCGTGTTCAGCTCATCTTCGGTGTAAAAGTTCAACCGTGTCGGAATACCAAACCGGTCGCGCAACGGTGTGGTCAAAAGCCCCAAACGCGTGGTCGCCCCGACCAGCGTAAAGGGCTGCAATTCGATCCGGACGGTGCGTGCGGCCGGGCCTTCGCCAATCACAAGGTCCAGCTCATAATCCTCCATCGCCGGATACAGCACCTCTTCCACGGCCGGGTTCAGGCGATGGATCTCGTCAATGAACAACACATCCCGCGCTTCAAGATTTGTCAGGATCGCCGCGAGATCCCCCGCCTTGGCCAGCACCGGCCCGGATGTCATGCGAAATCCGACGCCCAATTCTCGGGACATGATCTGCGCCAGCGTCGTCTTGCCCAATCCCGGAGGACCATGAAACAAGGTGTGATCCATCGATTCACCGCGATGCCGCGCAGATTGGATAAACACCCGCAAGTTCGCCCGCGCCTCGGCCTGGCCGACAAAATCGTCAAGCATCTGAGGCCGCAGCGCGCGGTCCCGGTCTTCGGGCAACGGATCAGGCCGCAGGTTTGGATCAGGCTCGATCATTCACATCACTCCGTAGGGCGCGGCAAAGCCCGCACCACTTATCCTTTCGGGGCCAGCAGTTTCAGCGCCGCCCGGATCAAATCCGATGTTTCGGCCTCGGGCGCGTCGCTGGCCGCTTGCGCCACCGCAGATGCGGCCTCGCCGGGCGCATAGCCAAGATTGCCCAACGCCGACAGCGCTTCGGCCTGGGCAGAGGCCGAGGGAGCCGGTGGCGCCGCATTCGGCCGCGCTGTTGGCACCTCGATCACTGCATCATCGTCAGACGCAACCGCCGCCACAGAGGCCGCCCCGCCCATCGCCATGACCGTGGGGGCCTTGTCTTTCAATTCGTTCACAACCCGCTGCGCGGTCTTTGGACCAATTCCTTTGGCCGCCTTGACCGAGTTCCAATCGCCCAAGGCGATCGCGCGGCTCACACCGTCCGGCCCCAGGGTTCCAAGAATGGCCAAAGACGCTTTTGCCCCCACCCCCTGAACAGACATCAACAACCGATGCCATTCTTTCTCGACCAATGTCGGAAACCCAAACAGCTGCAACAGGTCTTCTCGCACCAGCAAGTCGGTGAACAGGGCGACCGCCTCTCCGGGTGCCGGCACAGAGGCCAGAACCCTGTCCGAACAATACACCACATAGCCGACACCACGCACGTCGATCAAAACGTGATCGTCGCCTTGGTATTCGACCCGTCCCGCAATCCGCCCGATCATGCGCGCATCCTCATTCCAGGCCCGGTCATGTGATGTGCATGGCAAATCGCAATCGCCAACGCATCCGCCGCATCCGATCCATTGATCTGAACGCCGGGCAATTGCATCTTTACCATATGTTCCACCTGCGTCTTGTCCGCATGGCCGACGCCGACAACGGTTTTCTTGACAGAGTTCGGGGCGTATTCGCCGATCTCAAGGCCAAATTGCGCCGGCACCAGCAACGCAACCCCACGGGCCTGCCCCAGTTTGAGCGTTCCAACCGCGTCTTTATTCACAAACGTTTTTTCGATCGCGACGGTTTCGGGCTGAAATTGCTCAAAAACCTCTGACAGACCACGATGCAACGCCAGCAAGCGCGCGGCCAATTCACCGGTCCCGGACAGACAAACGCCATTTGCGACATGCCGCAAACGACTGCCTTCGGCCTCAATCACGCCCCACCCAAGGAAGCGAAGCCCCGGATCAATACCCAAAACACGCATGCTGCTCGCGCCTTTGTTGCTTTTCAAACACAGCTAGCACGAAGCGCGAACAAACGCCAAGCAATCAATACAAATGCAAGACAGATCAGCGCGTGACGCATTTCATCTGCGTGCATGTCGTTATTGACGAAAAAGAGGTCGAAAACGACATTTTTCATGTCGTATTTTTCTCTTTTTTACAGGCGCTTAACCAACACCCACAGCCATGCAGAAAGCGCATAAATCCTATGCAGAAATCGGTCTTGTTGCACAGGGTGCAGGCTCCTAGATGCGGCTCAGACGAACCAACACAAACACGCATACAAAAGGAACATGGCAATGGCCGCTTTTGACACATCCCGCCCCACCTACGTCGCTGGCTCCACAGGCTTCGGTGCATTTTTTGCTTCGTTGATTGCTGCGTTCGCTACGTGGAATGACCGCCGTCGCACACGCATCGCGCTCAACCGTCTGAGCGACCACGAGCTGGAAGACATCGGTCTTATGCGGGGCGATATCAATTCGCTCTGATCAGATTTTCTGCAAACAGAAAAAAGCCGTGTCAGAGGCCTCTGACACGGCTTTTTTCATGTGTGAGCAAGCGGATGAAGAGTTTAGCCGACAACCAGGCTCAGCATCTGCGAGATAACCCCTGAAACCGGGTCCACTTGCATGAAGAAGCCGCCCAATTGTTCGCCAAAGCTTCCATTCTGAAGCTGCGCCACCTGGGCTGCATAGGCGTCCCGCCCCAGAACGGTGATCATACACGCCTTCAAAAACAATAAGATACCAACTGGCAGAAGCAACGCTTTCAGCGAGATGGCTTCGCGAAAATGCCCAATCGGGTGATGGGCGATAACGCCATTCTGCCCAAGACGTGTGACGTAACCACGGGACAACTGGCGGTGACGCTTCAGAACCTTGCGGTAGCGTTCGTCAAACATATCCTGCTTATCTGTCATGTTCAGCAGCCTTTACTTCCGGCCCCCACCGGATGTGACAGGGATACGGATAAAATGTGGCAGGAATTAGGCAAATAGGGCGACTTTGATGAAAATACGGCGAAAAGCGGAATTTATGGTTAATTACGGCGTTTCCGTGGTGTTTGTTGTAAGAGTTAATGTCGTCCATTCACCAATCTCTTCGCGATGCCAAAGATTGATGCCGTTTTGTGCATAAACCGACACCACCTCATCGGCCTGTTCGTTTAAAATGCCCGACAAAATCACAAAACCACTGTCGGCGAGATGCGCAGCCATGTCTGGGGCAAGGTCAATCAGGGGCTGTTTCAGGATATTGGCAAAGACCAGATCAAATGGGGCAGAATCATGTAGCAGTTTGGCGTCGAAACCCGCCGCCTGAAGGCAGTGAACCCGCCCGTCTAGCCCATTTGCCGCCACATTCGCCTCGGCCACGTCCACGGCAATCTGATCCATATCGCTGGCCAGCACGGTCTTTGGCCATGTACGCGCGGCTGCCATCGCCAGAACCGCCGTACCACACCCGATATCCACCACATTGTGGCAGACCACCCCGGCCTCGATCAGCCGGTCCAGGGCGCGCAGACAGCCCTGGGTCGTGCCATGATGGCCGGTGCCGAACGCCATCGCCGCCTCGATCAGCAACGGCTCTACCCCGTCCGGGATCGTTTCGGCATCGTGGCTGCCATAAACATAAAAGCGCCCCGCATGCACCGGAACAAGCTCGCGACGCACCTTGGCAACCCAATCGGTTTCAGGAAGCTCGGACACCACAAACGGTTTGGCCCCATGTGCGGCTGCAAGCAAGGCCAGCGCAACATCATCGGGGGCCTCCAAGAAATAACTGCCGACTTCCCACAGCCCAGAGCCATCTTCGATCTCGAACACCCCAACACCATAAGGCGCTGGGTCCAATGCCTCCAGCGCATCCCCCAGCGCCTCTGCTGCGGTCTTTGGGGACAAGGTGGTAAAAGCGGTCCAGGTCGGCATCAGCTGGTCTCCTAGTCAACAGACCTGCGCCTTACCGCGCTTTTAGACCCCTGACCAGCCAATACCCGGCCAAGACATTGGTCGCGCGCATCAACACCTGCTATTCGGCCGGAGCCGCCACAAACTTGGAAAATACGGTTTCATTCCCCGGTTCAGGATGCCGCGGGATCATCAACGCAAGCATAAACGACACCGCCGCCATACCTGCCGCCAGTCCAAAAACAAATTGCGGCGATACAAGCCACAGATACCCAAGACCGGCGGGCAAAAACACAGCGGCAATATGATTGATGGTAAAGGCAACCGCTGCGGTCGGTGCGATATCTCCCGGATCGGCGATTTTCTGAAAATAGGTTTTCAGCGCCAGCGCCAGGGCGAAAAAGATATTGTTGGCTATATAAAGCCCCGCCGCCAGCAGCGCCCCCCAGCCAAACCAGTAAATGCCACCATAGGCCACAAACACAAGAAACAGACCAACATATTCAAGCGCCATCGCATTGCGTTCGCCAAACCGGTGAACAAGCCGGCCAAGGAAGGGGGCAAGCACCATGTTGGCAACAAGTGTGATCAACATCAGTTTGGTGATCTCATCCACATCGAACCCGAACCGCTCCACCATCATAAAGGCGGCAAAGACCACAAAGATCTGCCTGCGGGCACCCGACATGAACTGCAACGCATAATAAAGCCAATACCGGCGGCGCAGAATGAACTTTTTGGTCTGCGGGTTCGGCGATTCAAACTGCGGCATCGCAATGACACAATAGGCCACGATCACCAGCGTCAGCGCCCCTGACACCATATAAACGAAGTTATAGCTCAGGTCATAGGCGCGCCAGGAAATCACGATCACACCATACGCCACCAGCGTCGCGGCAGAAGCCGCCGACACCAAAAGGCCCAGAACCTGCGGCGCGCGGTCTTTGGGCAGCCATTGAAGCTGCAACGACTGGTTCACGGTCTCGTAATAGTGAAATCCGATCGAACTGATCAGCGTGATGAACAACAGCCCACCCATTGTCGGGAAATAGGCGGTCAGCGCCGTCGCAATGGCCAGCATGGCCAGCGAAATCATCGCAAGCGTCTGTTCGCGGATGAACATAATCACAAAGATCACACCAATCGCCAGAAATCCGGGGATTTCGCGGACCGTGTGCAGCCATCCGATATCAGAGCCGTCGAACTTTGCCACTTCGATGACGAAGTTGTTCAACAAGGCCGACCACGTCGCAAAAGACAGCGGCATTGCAATGGCCATCAGGAACAACAACGTCACAGGCCTTTGCCAGATCGGCAAATGTCGGGCGTCATCAAGGGGAACAATCTTCCGCATAAGCTTGTCTACGCCGCTTCGTCTGCTTTGGCGAGGGGCAAGGCTGTGCAGGGTTGCACAGGCAGATAGCAGCGGCGGGCCTGTCCCGGCAACGATGCCGGCTTTTAAGCGACACGGTGCCCGTACCTGATTTATGTCAAGGCAAACATATTCGATCTACTGCATTTATCGACCATTCTTGAATGACTGCCCAGCGCATTGGAAACAAAAGATATGGACCTTGTCACGCTTGTTGATCGGATCGGAGAAGCCCCGACAGCGGCTCTTTTTGGTCTTCTGACCGGGCTTGTGTTCGGTATCGCGGCCCAGCGGTCGCGCTTTTGCCTGCGCGCGGCCACTGTCGAATTTGCCCGTGGCCAGATGAAAGACAGGATTGCGGTTTGGCTTCTCACATTCTCGACCGCCGTGGTCTGGGTTCAGGGCGCACAGATGCTGGGACTGATCGACACCACCGAAGCCCGGATGATGGCGGTTCCCGGAAGCTGGTCGGGGGCGATCATCGGTGGTTTGCTTTTTGGCGCAGGTATGGTTCTGGCACGCGGGTGTTCCGGCCGATTGCTGGTTCTTGCCGCGACAGGCAACCTGCGATCTGTTGTGTCGGGCCTGATCTTTGCTGTTGTGGCGCAGATGAGCCTGACCGGCTGGCTCGCCCCGATCCGAGATCAGATCGCCATGCTGTGGATCACCGAAGGGGGGCGCAACATGGATTTGCTGACAACGCTTCGGCTCCCCGATGGGGCTGGTCTTGCTTTTGGCCTGGCGACGGCGCTTTTGGCGCTCGAACTGTCCCGGCGCAATCAGATCGGGTTTTCCAGACTGGTCTTTGCGTCCGGCGTCGGTTTTGCCGTGGCGCTGGGATGGGGGCTGACCTATGCGCTCAGTCAGATCGCCTTTGACCCGGTGCAGATCGAAAGTGCCACCTTTACCGGCCCGTCGGCAAACACGCTGATGTTCTTTCTGGATCGCTCTTCAATTCTGGAATTCGACATCGGGCTGGTTCCGGGCGTTGTCATCGGCTCTTTCCTCGCGGCCTTCTTTGCTGGGGAGCTCAAATTTCAGGCCTTCGACGGCCCAACCCCGATGCGCAACGCGATGATCGGGGCCGCGCTGATGGGGTTTGGTGGCATGCTGGCCGGTGGCTGTGCCATCGGCGCGGGTGTGACCGGCGGGTCGATCTTTGCCGGAACCGCATGGCTTGCGCTGTTTTCGATGTGGGTCGGCGGCATGAGCATGGACATGGCCATGGGCGGTCGCGGCGAACCCGCTGCGGTTTAACAAATCGCGCGGCCCGTTGTCCAAGACCCCACTGACATCACGTCCGTATCCGCCAACCCGTCTTGAAGATCCACCAGATGATCCCAAGGCAAAGCGCGGTAAATCCCGAAATTGCCAACAGGCTCAGCCCGATGGGCACATCGGCAAATCCGAAAAACGACCACCGGAACCCCGACACCAGATAGACCACCGGGTTCAGGAATGAAATCGTCTGCCAGACCGGCGGCAACATCGAAATCGAATAGAACGATCCGCCAAGAAAGACCAAGGGCGTGACCACGAGAAGCGGGATCAACTGCAACTGTTCGAAATTCCCCGCCCAGATGCCGATAATAAATCCAAAAAGCGCAAAGCTCAGGCAGGTCAGCACCAGAAACGCCAGCATCCCAACAGGGTGCTGGATCGACAGATCCACAAACAATGACGATGTCCCAAGGATGACCACCCCGATAAACAGCGCTTTTGTGGCCGCCGCCCCGACATACCCCAGAACGATCTCAAGAAAGTTGATCGGGGCCGACAACAATTCGTAAATCGTGCCAATGAATTTCGGGAAATAAATCCCGAAGGACGCGTTGGATATCGCCTGCGTCATCACCGACAGCATGATCAACCCCGGCACGATGAAGGCCCCATAGGACACGCCCTCGACCTGATCAATGCGCGATCCTATCGCCGCCCCGAACACCACGAAATAAAGCGATGTGGAAATCACCGGCGACACAAAGCTCTGCAAAAGCGTGCGGAAAAATCGCGACATCTCAAACAGGTATATCGCGCGGACAGCTTGCCAGTTCATGCTGCACTCTCCTGATCCGAAACCAGACCGACAAAGATATCCTCCAGCGAATTTTGCCGGGTCTGAAGGTCGCGCAACACCAAACCGGCATCGCTGACTTCTCGGATCAAAGAGGCAATCCCGGTGCGATCCTGTTTGGTGTCATAGGTATACACCAACACCTGCCCCCCCTCTTCAAGAACAAGCCCCCGATCCCGAAGCGCGTCCGGCAGGACGTCAATCGGCGTCTGCAGGTCGATCCGCAACTCTTTCTGTCCAAGCCGTGTCATGAGCGCCGCCTTTTCTTCGACCAGCAAGATCTCGCCCTTGTTGATCACGCCCACCCGATCAGCAATCGCCTCGGCTTCTTCGATATAGTGCGTGGTCAAAATGATCGTGACGCCATCCCGTTTCAGCTGGGCCACCGTGTCCCACATGTCGCGCCGCAATTCGACATCGACACCTGCGGTCGGTTCATCCAGAAACAGGACCCGGGGTTCATGGGCCAGCGCCTTTGCAATCAACACCCGTCGTTTCATCCCGCCTGACAGCTGCATGATGCGGCTGTCGCGTTTGTCCCAAAGCGACAACTGGCGCAGAACCTTTTCAATCAATGCGTCATCCCTGGCCTTGCCAAACAACCCGCGCGAAAATTTGACGGTGTTCATCACGCGCTCGAACGGTTCGAGATTGATTTCCTGCGGCACCAGACCAATCAAGGATCGCGCGCTGCGATACTCGGAAACAACATCATGCCCGCCCACGCGGATTGACCCCGAACTGGCACTGGTGATGCCACAGATGGTTGAAATCAGGGTTGTCTTACCCGCCCCGTTCGGCCCCAGCAAAGCCAGGATTTCACCATCCTCAATGGTCAACGACACGCCTTTCAACGCCTCGAATCCGCCCGCATATCGTTTGGTGACGTTTTCGATTTCGACCATTGCCGACATTGCAGATCCTTTCGACGCTTCGGTCGCGAAACCTACTCATTTGACAGGCACGCGCAACGGACAAACCTGTGCGCCAATGCACGGCAGCGTGTGAATGTCGCTTTTTGCGCTGACCTTCCAACCGGACCGGTGTAGCTGAAAGGTATGACAGACCTTCGAGAAAACCGCGCCGGGCTTGGGATTGCCCTGATTTGCATCGGCGTTTTTGCCATTTCGGTAAATGATCTGCTGATCAAAACCCTCGCTGACAGCTATCCGCTGCACCAGTTGGTTTTTATCCGAACAAGCATTGCCCTGTGCCTGTCGATTGTGATCCTGCAGGTCGAAGGTGGTGCGCGGCTGCTCAGAACGGATCGGCCTGTTTTGCATCTTATCCGCGGGTTGATGCTGGTTGGCGCAAATATGACGTTTTTTGCGTCTCTGGCCGTTCTGCCGCTGGGTGTGACAACCGCCTTGTTCTTTGTCTCGCCCCTGTTCATCACCCTGCTGTCTGTCGCGTTTCTGCGCGAAAAGGTCGGGCCCCTCAGAATCGGCGCGATTGTCGTCGGTTTTCTGGGCGTGGCGGTGATGCAGGAACCCTGGGCCAGTAACGGCAATGACATCGGGTGGCTGTTCCTGCTGCCGATGACAGCAGCCGCCCTTTATTCCGCCATGGTGGTGATGACCCGCGCGCTTGGCGTGTCAAGTTCGGCTGCGGCCATGACGATCTACAACCAGCTGACATTTTTGGGGGTGTCGGCCCTGTTCTTTATCCTTGCCGGACAAGGTCAGTTCGATCCCGGCCCGGACCGTATCAGCCTGCATTTCCTGTTCCGCGCCTGGGAATGGCCGCAAAGCACGGATTGGAGCGTTCTGTTCGGTGTCGGCATCGCAAACGGCATCACCGCCTATTGCATCAACGCCGCCTATAAAATGGCCCCATCGGCAACGATTGCGCCGTTTGAATATATCGGCCTGCCGCTGGCAATTTTCTGGGGGTATCTGGTGTTCGCAGAATGGCCGACGCCCGCCGTCTGGGCGGGCTGTGCGATGATCCTTGGTGCGGGGCTGTTTGTGTTTCTGCGCGAACGCCAGAAAAACAAACCGAACCCCGGCAAGCGGTATTTGTCAAACAAACGGTGACGCAGCCTTAAATGCCGCGCACCGTGTCGATCATCAACTGCACGTTTTCAGGATCGGCATCCGGCGTGATCCCGTGGCCAAGGTTGAAAATATGCGGCCCATTCCTGAGCGCATCCACAACCTTGCGGGTTTCATCCACCAACGCCTGACCACCGGTCACCATATGCGATGATTTCAGATTGCCTTGCACACATCCCGCCGGCTGCACATGTGTTGCAATCCACTCTGGCGTCACACTGTCGTCGAGCGCCACACAATCGGCACCGGTTGCTGCATGAAAGCCGATATAATTGTCCCCCGCCTGACGCGGGAACGCGATCACCGGGATACCCGGATGGCGGCGTTTTATCTCTTGGGTGATGATCCTGGCAGGCTCCAAAGCGTATTTCTTGAAGTCCTCCCCCTTGAGAGACCCCGCCCAGCTGTCGAAAATCTTGACCACCTCGGCCCCCGCGTCGATCTGCGCTGACAGATAATCAATCGTGCTTTCGGTCAGCCGGTCCATTATCGCCTCGAACACAGCGCGATTTTCGTTTTTCAACGCATGCGCCGGGCCCTGATCCGGCGTGCCCCGCCCGGCAATCATATAGGTCGCCACGGTCCAGGGCGCACCGGCAAAGCCGATCAACGTGGTCTCTTCCGGCAACTCGCGCCGCAAGATGCGCACGGTCTCGTAGATCGGGTTCAGCGTGTCGTGAATCATCTCGCCAGACCCCAGCTTGTCAAATTCGGCCTGGGTGGTGATCGTCGACAAACGCGGGCCTTCGCCGGTCACAAACCACAAATCCGCGCCCAGCGCCTGTGGCAACAACAAAATGTCGGCGAACAGGATCGCGGCATCAAACCCATAGCGCCGGATTGGCTGTAGCGTCACTTCGGCGGCCAACTTGGAGTTATAGCACAGCGACAGGAAATCCCCGGCTTCGGCCCGTGTCGCGCGGTATTCGGGCAGATATCGACCGGCTTGTCGCATCATCCAGATCGGAGGTGTCGGAAGGGTCTCACCTGCCAATGCGCGCAGGATTGTTTTTGTCTCGGCCATGGTCGTTCCTTCGGTTCGTCAACCTCGGATCACCCCTTGGCGGCAATATGTCAAGCCAAGCATGGTTGTCAGGACAAGTTTACACATCTAAAGATCACTTTATGACGATTGACCTGCCCACCCCCGACCAGCCCCTGAACATAGGCACGCGTGGCTCGCCGCTTGCTTTGGCCCAGGCATATGAAACCCGCGACCGGCTTGCCGCCGCATTTGATCTGCCTTTTGAAGCGTTTACCATCGTTCCGATCAAAACAACCGGCGATGACCGCGCCTTGATCGACGCGGATCGCCCGCTGAAAGAGATCGGCAACAAGGGCCTGTTTACCAAGGAAATCGAAGAGGCCATGATAGACGGCCGCATCGACATCGCCGTCCACTCGATGAAAGACATGCCGGTCGAACAACCCGAGGGTCTGGTGCTTGAAACCTACCTGCCGCGCGAAGACGTGCGCGATGCGTTCATCTCGCCCAGCGTGACCCGCATTGCAGACCTGCCCGAAGGCGCGGTTGTCGGCACGTCCTCCTTGCGGCGCAAGGCACAGCTGATGAACCGCCGCCCCGATCTGAACGTGGTCGAATTCCGGGGCAACCTGCAAACCCGCCTCAAAAAGCTGCATGACGGCGTCGCCTCCTGCACATTTCTGGCCATGGCGGGGCTCAATCGGCTCAAGATGGACGAGGTGCCGAAAACCCCGATTGAAACCACCGACATGCTGCCTGCCGTATCGCAAGGGGCCATCGGTATCGAATGCCGTGCAAGTGACGCCCGCGCGACGGACATGCTGGCGGCGATCCATGACATCGAAACCGGTCAACGGCTGGCTGCCGAACGCGCCTTCCTGGCAACGTTGGACGGGTCCTGCGAAACCCCGATTGCCGGACTGGCAGAATTGCATGGCGACACGCTGCGTCTGCGCGGCGAAGTGTTGCGCCCGGACGGCTCGACCTCGCATTCAGATGAAATCAGCGGGCCAATTTCGGAGGGCGCAAAACTGGGCGAAACCCTGGCGCGTACATTGCTCGATCGGGCCGGTCCAGGGTTTTTCGACTGGCACTAGCAACCATCCCTCTCTGTTTCAAAAATATCTCGGGGTGAGGCCGCAGGCCGAGGGGCAGAGCCCCTCTTCCGGCACCGCCTAACCTGCGCAGGTTCACGCAGATGTTGCCTGCTTGCTTTCAATCTCGCGCGCAAAACTCGACATGCGTTTTTTGAATTTTTTGTTGATCCGGGACCGGGCCAACTTGAAGGATTGCACCAAAAGACGCGCCGACAGGGTCTGGGGCGTCATCTTGAACACAACATTCACCCGGGTCCGGCGCGGCGACAGGGGAACCAGCTCAATCTGAGTATCGGTTTCAAGCCCCCCGGTTGATCCCGAAAACCGAAGAAACTGAGGAGCCTCATACCGGCTCAGCGTCACTTTGACGGTGCGGTCCTTGCCGCGAAACCGAAAACCGGCATCCCACCCTTCCCCGATTTCTGGCACCGCGCCGCGAAACCTGCGACGGACATCAATCCCACGCCGCAACGCTTGGCGTTCCAAGGCATCAAACGCCGTCAATTCTGCAAATACGTGCTCAATCGAAGCTGCAACATCCTCGGTCGCTGTCACTTGCATGGTGCCGCCCTTTTCGTCAGTTGCGCCTAGACTTGCGTCAATCAAGCGTGTCGGCAAGCCAATTGCGCAGTAAAAAATGCGCAATCGCGCCTTTGCGGGCGGGCAACAGCCCATCGCGCCGCCCGGCCAGAGCGTCCATCACATCCTCCCGGCTGACCCACAGTGCGTCTTCTATCTCGGCCGGATCAATCGTGATTTCATCGGTTAACGCAATGCCATGACATCCGAACATCAAGGATGCCGGAAACGGCCAGGGCTGGCTCGACAAATAGCGCACGTCGCCAATTCGTACGCCCGCTTCCTCCAAAACCTCACGCCGGACCGCCGCTTCAATCGTCTCGCCCGGCTCAACAAAGCCGGCAAGACAGGAATACATCCCATCGGGCCACCCCGGAGACCGCCCCAACAGAACCTTGTTTCCACGCGTGATCAGCATGATCACAACAGGATCGGTGCGCGGAAAATGGTGTCCGCCGCATGTCTGACAAACCCGTTGCCAACCCGCCTGTGTTACGTCGCTTTGAGCGCCGCAGCGCGCGCAAAAGCCGTGCGTTTTATGCCACCCCAGAATGGCCTTTGCGGTCGCCGCCAATTCCGCATCGCGTGGGGTCAGCGTGGTCATGACAGTCCGCAATTCCGCGAATCGGTAATCGCCTGAAAGTGAGGGATGGCGCTGTTCGCTTGTGTCGACAAAGGCACCAACATCGGTGATGTCGTCTTGCGGAACCCATCCTGAAATATCATGCGCGAACCGCACGGCCCCATCTTCGCGCCCCAAAAGGACCGGGGGCGCATCGGCCTCTTTCAGAACCGGATGGTCCATTGGCAGCCGCGCCAATTGCCGCTCTGCGCCGTCACCCGTCAACAACGCCTTGCCCTGCCAAAGCAAAACCGTGCGGGTGTGCGCATCGGCCATTGCGGCGGCCAATGCCGGGATGTCCCCGCGCAGCTCTGCCGCGCGATCCAGACCTGATCCCCCAAATGTCACCCGCTCTGCGTTTTGCATAAATCCCCCTTCGCGTTTTGCCCGCGATGCCATGACAGTCCGAAAAGGGCAATGCAAAGGCGGCCTCCACCCCCGCGCTGGACTTGCAATTCCCGATTCTTGCGCTTATCTCAGCCCCTGAGAGGTTGGCGCGGGCGAGCGCCTCGCCAACCCGGTCAGGTCCGGAAGGAAGCAGCCGTAACGAGCCCCGCTTGGGTCGTTGTCCAGCCTCTCACCTTATCCCCGCTCCCCCTCATTGGGTGCAACCGGCACCAGTACCACGCACGGTCCAGCAACCCGTTTCATCAGCAGGTCAAAGGCCTGTTATGGATGATCGGGCGCTACGCCGGAACAAGGCGCGCTTGGGTCTCGTCGATCACAACACTGACGGCATCGCCTTTGGCAAAAGATCTGGCCTGCACCGGTGCGACAATGAATAAAGACCCGATGGGCGTTTCAACCGAATACTGAATTTCCTTCCCCAGATAGGCGGCATAGGTGACTTCCCCGGTCACACCTGCCGCGTCTGGAGGTCCGAGATGCAAGGCATGCGGGCGCAGCACAATCTGCGCCGGGCCTGTGGTCACATCATTGGCGGGCACGCAGTAACGAACATCATTGAGTGCCACTGTCGCAGTGCCCGCCTGCACGGTTTCAACGGTGCAGGACGCAAGATTGGCATCACCTATGAAATCAGCCAGAAACGCCGATGCTGGCGCTTCATAAAGGTCTGCTGGTGTGCCTTTTTGGGCAATCTCGGCATTGTTCATGACAATGATGTCGTCAGACACCGCCATGGCCTCTTCCTGATCATGTGTCACATAAACGGCCGTCAAACCAAGGCGTTGCTGGATCTGCCGGATTTCTTCGCGCACATGACGGCGCAGCTTGGCGTCAAGATTGGACAGCGGTTCATCAAGCAACAGGACCTCTGGCTCCAGCACAATGGCGCGGGCCACGGCGACCCGTTGCTGTTGACCGCCCGACAGCTCACTTGGCAGGCGATCTCCGTACCCGGCAAGCCCAACCAGTTCGAGCCCCTGCTCGGCCTTTTGCGCTGCCTCTTTTTTTGGCAGGGATTTGACGGTCAGCCCGTAGGCCACGTTTTCCCGCACAGTCATATGTGGAAACAACGCGTAAGACTGAAAAACCATCGAAACTTTGCGGTATGTCGCAGTCAGATGTGTGACGTCCTCGCCGCCAATGCGGATGGTTCCCTGCGTGGCCATCTCCAGCCCCGCGATCAGGCGCAATGTCGTTGTCTTGCCGCAGCCAGATGGCCCCAAAAGGGTCACAAGCTTGCCCGGTTCAATGTTCAGATCAAGACCCTTCAGGGCCGTTACGTCTCCGTATGTCTTGACAACGCCGTCAAAGCGCACGGAGCCAGGTGTGAGTGGTGTCATGTCATATCCTCAAACGATGGGGTCATGCAGCCTGTTGAACGCGGTCGGTTCGACGCAAACGGCGCGCCCCGACAGCCAGTTGCAACAGCAGGATCGCAGCCAGCATGGTGATGATCAGAACCGCAGAATAGGCAATGGCGATGCCGAACTCGCCATTTTCAACGCGCCCCACGATAAACGAAGTGGCCATGTTGTGTTTGGCGCTGACCAGAAAGATCACCGCACTGACAGACGTGATCGCCCGCACAAAACTGTAGGTGAGCGCGGCAAGAATGGCCGGTCCCATCAATGGCAAGATCACTCTGCGCACCGTGGTAAAGCTGTTGGCCCCAAGGGTGATTGACGCCTCATCCAGGCTTTTGTCCAATTGGCTCATGGCTGCGATCCCGCCGCGGACACCGACCGGCATATTGCGAAAGACAAAGACGATGATCAGGATGATCGAGGTTCCCGTCAGCTCGATCGGGGGAAAGTTGAACGCCATGATATAGCTCACCCCGATAACCGTGCCGGGGATTGCAAAACTGAGCATGGTGGAAAATTCAAACGCATTCTTGCCGACGAATTTTTGGCGCACCAGAAGGTAGGCGGTGGCCAGACCGACAAGCGCCGTCAGCGGCGCGGCGATCGACGATATGGTCAGCGTGGTGAAGTAACTGTCCCAGGCGACGCCGGTAAAGCGGCCGGTGGAAAAGTCGATACCAAAGGCTCTTGTGTAGTGGGCCAACGTAAAGCTGTGGTCATAGCCCCAAAGCTTTACAAAACTGCCGAAGATAATCATGGAATAGACCACCGCCGTCAGAAATGCCCAGGGCAATGCAATCGCATAGCACAGCCCGCGCAATACCGGGTTCAGGCTGGCATTCTGACCGCTGTCTGCCTTGCCTGTGATGGTTGCGTAAGACTTTTTCCCAAGCCAGAACCGCTGCGCCAGAAACGCGGTCAGCGTCAGCGACAACAGCGCGATCGCCAGTATCGCGGCTTTTGCGGGGTCCGCGACAGCGCCGACAATGGCAAAATAAATCTCGGTCGACAGAACGGAATAGCCACTGCCCAAAACCAGAGGGTTGCCGAAATCCGCGAGGCTTTCAATGAAACCCAGCAAAAACGCATTGGCCAAACCCGGTCGCATCAAGGGCAAAGACACGTTGCGGAATGTCTGCCAGCGGTTGGCATCCAGCGTCTGCGATGCCTCCTCCATAGAGGGGCTGACGCCCTGCACCACGCCGATGAGCACCAGAAAGGCAATTGGCGCAAACGACAACAGCTGTGCAAAATAAATCCCCCAGAACCCGTAAAGCCACCGCGTCGCCTCCCAGCCCATCAAGTCGGCGACGTATTCCGTGACAGTGCCGGCGCGCCCGAAAAGCAGGATCAGGGCCAGACCGATCACAAAGGGCGGCGTGATGATGGGGATGACCGTCAACACCCGCAGCAGTTTCTTGGCGCGGAAATTCGTGCGGGTGAAAATAAGCGCAAATGCCAAACCAAGGATGGTTGTGCCCAGACCGGTCATGACTGCCAGAAACAGCGAATTGATCGCCACACCGCAGGCGCGATCCCCAAAGATGCAGGCCAGCCCCCATAAATCACTGCTCAGGAAACGCGGGAAGAATTCGGTCAGGGAATAACCGCCCTCGACCTCGAAGGCGCGCACAAGAATGTGCATAACGGGGAAAAAGACAAAAACCGCTACCAAGGCGACGATGAGCCCGATCATCGACACAACAAACGCATCGCCCTGGCCTTTGCCTGATTGGGACATGGAAATTGTCGCCACAAACAGCAGGGCCATCGCACATACAGCGGCACCTGCGCCCATTCCCGGCTGTCCGGCGGCCACCGCCTCACTGGTCAGAACCGCCTCAAACAGACGGGGACCGCTGCGCACAATAAGCAAACCCTGCAGTGCCAACCATCCAAGCCCTGCCATTGACACGATCAAAGTCCGTCTGGCGCGGCGCACCGGGTTGTCCACCCCTGCTTGCACACCCGCCGAGACCAGAAAGGCCACCCCGACCGGCGCGAGCCACCACTGCCCCGCGATCGTGGAAAACAAACCTGTCGAAGCTGAACCATCGGTCATCCAGCCAAAATCGAACAGTCCGTCTTCTGTCATATGCCACGGCACGGCAACAAAGCTGACAAGTCCGATGATCAGCCAGAGGTAGATCGGGTTTTTCATGAAACATCTCCCACGACTGGAGGGATGCCCCACAGACATGCGAGGCACCGTCATTGCTCAGATCGCTGATGCGATTAGTCTGACAAAAGGAGCATCAATCAGAGTTTTGATCGCCCACTTCAGCGTCCCACCGGGCCAGCAGACGTTCGCGTGTCTCGGAAGATCCGTAAGTTGCAAAGTCGTAATCGATCAACTTGATCGACGCGAGGTCCGGGGAGTCCGGGGCGACTTGCGCATTGGAGTTGGATGGCACCTGAAACGCCCCGACTTCCGGTGCGCGTGATTGGACCTCTGCATTCAGCGCGAATTCGACCCAGGCTTTGGCGGCGTCGAAATTGCGGGCCCCTTCGATGATCGACACAGCCCCAACCTCGTAGCCGGTGCCTTCGCACGGCGCGACAATGGTCAGCGGGAACCCTTGTGCCGCGAGTTTCACCATGTCGTGCATAAAGCCGATGGACACACCCGTTTCACCCCGTGCCGCTGCCTTGGACGGGGCCGAACCGGATTTGGTATAGGAATTGACGTTCTCGCCGATCGCATCCAGCCGTTTCATAGCCTCATCTTCGCCGAACAGCTGCACGAAAGTCGCAAGCGCCGTGTAGGCGGTTCCAGAGCTGTTGGGATTTGCCACCTGAATTTCACCCGCAAACCGCGGATCTTCGAGATCGACCCAGCATTGTGGCGGCGCAATATCCTTGTCAGCAAGAATTTCGGAATTGTAAGCGATACCCAAAGCCCCGGCATAAATACCAATGGCGCGACTGTCGGATATTTCGGCCATGTTCTGCGCCCAGCCAAGCAATTCGCCGGTATCCACGCCGGACGGTTGTGTCAGACCTTCTTCAGCCGCAATCAGATGTGGATCACCGGTTCCGCCCCACCAGACGTCAATCTTGGGATTGCCTGCCTCTGCGCGGATCTGTGCAAGGGTTTCGCCTGTGGATTTGCGCACCATCAACACGTCGGTATCGGGATTCTGCTCTTCGAAGGCGGCGGCCATCAAATCGCACCAATCTTGTTCCGCGCCGCACACAACGCTGAGTTCATCGGCAAATGTACCCCCTGCCGATGCCATCATGACGGCCGCCGAAATCAAACCAAGTCTTTTCATGTGATCCTCCCATTCGATCAATGTGCTGCCTGCCCTCCTCTGAGGCTGTGGCACGTCATCAGTGTAGGAATGGGACACGCCCCGCGATATGCCACGCACATTAACAATGCTGCAGATCCGCAGGGCAATGATTTACAAAGTTACAGTGTCAGCTTTGATTTGTAACAATTGAAATAATTCAGATTGCGACGGATGCGCGGCTTTGATGCTAGTCTGACCCCGCAAGAAAAGGAGGAACATCTTGTCAAGGCCGGTCATAGGCATTGTTGATGACGAAGCAAGCATGCGCGATGCACTTGTCGCGCTGTTGACCGACAATCAGTTTGACGCCGTGCCCATGGCGAGCATCGCCGAGTTTCAGGATGCACAGGCCCATACCAGCTTTGATCTTGTGCTTATTGATCTACAGCTGCGTGACGAAAGCGGGCTGGAATTGGCGATGAGTATCCGGCGCGCGTTGGATATCCCCATTGTCATGCTGACCGGACGCGGCGACGAAACCGACAAAATTGTCGGGCTGGAGGTCGGCGCGGATGACTATGTGCTCAAGCCGTTCAATCCGCGTGAGTTGATCGCCCGGATCAGGGCCGTCTTGCGCCGATACGGGCAGCCGATGCGCCCTGTTCTGGATGCGGATGCTGACAGCCGCCGGGTCTCGTTCGGGCGGTTTGTTGTGGATCAGAAACAACGGGCTCTTTTGGGTGCTGATGATCAGGAAATTCCGCTGACCAATGCCGAATACCGCCTTTTGGATTATTTCCTCAGCCGTCCCAACGTGATCATCACACGGGTGGATTTGCTGGCAGAACTGGGCGGCGACCTGACCAAATATGTGGATCGCACAGTCGACGTTCTGATATTGCGATTGCGGCGCAAGATCGAAGAGAACCCGTCAAAGCCGGTGCATCTTCAGACCAGACGCGGTCAGGGGTATATATTTGTGGCACATGATCTGAAACGGTCGGCTTGATGCAAGTGCTGCCGCGCTCTGTCCGGGGACGCCTGTGGTTGGCGCTGGCGGTCTTGTCTCTCGCTGTTTCGGCCATCAGCGCCCTGACATGGACAACGTTGCAAAAGGTAGATGCACGTTTGCAGGACTTGCATCGTCAATCATTAAGCCAGGTCGCGCAGGCGATTGATCTGTCCAAGCGAACCTCCGATCTCGCGTCCTCGGCACCTTACCTGTTGAACCAACGGTCCAATGTGCTGATTGAACAAGAGGGTCAGCAACTGGTCGCCATTTTGCAACGCGTACGTGATGAATGGCCATTCTCAGAGATTTCCGACAGCAAACGAAACCAGATTTTCCCGATCACACAAGAATTGGAAACCGGGATCACTGATCTTGTCTCGGCATCGAAATCGCTCGACGACATCCAGGCGACGATCCGACAAAGGACTGCAGAACTCAGCTCTTTACGAGAGCGCGCCACAGCAGCAATCGAAAACCCGTCAAGTGATGACGCTGACCGTCTGATCTGGTGGACGCTGAAGACTATGACCTCCGACGCGCTGAATGGTGCCTATGCAGAAAATCTGATCGGCGTGGGCGAAGAACAACGTCATTATCAGCGGCAAAGGCTTATTGTCTCACAAGCGGAGCTGAGCGAGGCGCAGTCGCAATTTTTGGCGGTTCTGGCGCGTCAGGTCTTGGGATCGGATGGTATTTTCGAATTACGCCGGATCGAACTCGGCACTGTGCTCGATGCGCAAAACGCCTTGTTCCGCATCCGCCACGACGCAAACCGCATCAACGAGCTGGCAACAGAGTTTGCCTCTGACGCCGAAGTTTTTCTATCGGCAGAGCGCGACGCATCATCTTCAACAATTCAGCTGACGCGCCTGTCGGTTGCAACAATCAGCCTGACCGCATTGGCCTGCGCCTTGGCGGCCGCGTTGTTTGTGTCGCGCTATGTGGCCTTCAACATCAGCCGCGTGTCCGAAGCCATGGTGCGGCTTGCCAACGGCGATCGCAGTAGCGCCCTGCCGCGCCGTTTGGGGGGCAATGATGAAATTGGCGATCTGTTCCGATCGTTCCGCAGCTTTCGCGCCAACGCGCTCAGACTGGACCGTTCGCATCGCCAGTTAAACCAGCGCAACGCCCTATTTGAAAAAGTCTTTGCCAATATTTCCGAAGGCATTGCCATCACCGATGCCACAGGACGATTGACCGCAGCAAATCCTGCCATTGCGGATATGCTTGATATCAATGTCGATACGCTGAATTCCACGCGACTGATTGATTGCTTTCGTTCAGGCTCGTTTGGTGCATCAACACGCGATGCCAGGCTGGACAGCACACATCGCGGCCTGAAGGAGCTTGTGTCAGAAGACGGTCAGATACTGGAAGTGCGCGCCAGCACTTTGCCGGATGACGGACGTGTCTGGCTTGTCGCCGATGTCACGGAACGGCGCAATATCGCCGCCCGTCTGGAACAAATTGACAAGATCGAAACATTGGGAAAATTGGCCGGGGATACCGCCCACGATTTCGGAAACATCCTTTCCACGATCCGAACCCATGCGTACCTGCTCAAAGACACCTCTCCCGCCTCTGACCATATCAACGCGATTGAGAACGCGGTTGAATATGGCAGCTCCCTGACAGAACGGCTGCTGGCATTCGCACGCAAGCAACCGCTTCTGCCCGAAGTGCTTGACGTGAATGCGCTTGTTGCAGGCATGATTGAATTGCTTGAGATCGGGTTGAAGGACAATGTGGCGCTTCGCGTGTTCTATCACGATGCTCCGCTCAAAGTGCTGGCCGATCCCGGCCAACTTGAATCCGCCATTCTCAATCTTGTTCTGAATGCGAACAATGCGATTGACGATCAAGGCACCATTGAAATCAGACTGTCCTGTGTCGATGGCGTTCACGCCGAAATCGCGATCATCGACGATGGTGCGGGCATGCCTGCACAGATCCGGCAAAAGGCCATCGAGCCGTTCTTCACCACACGCTTGGCGCAGGGCGGAACGGGTCTTGGCTTGTCGATCGTTTATGGTTTTTTCACGCAGACAGGCGGCAGCCTGCATATCGAAAGCAGCCGCGGTCACGGAACCACGGTCCGGGGTATTCTGCCGGTGCACAGCTCACAGGTGACTGTCCTTTCAAGCCAAGATCGACGCGCGCTTGTGGTGGACGACAATCCTGCCGACCGATTGGCAACCCAGTCTGTCCTAGGCGCGCTTGGGTATGACACCACGTGCTGCGCGTCTTTTGAGGCCGGTATGTCAGCCTATGACGCAGACACGTTCAAGCTTGTCGTCAGCGATTTCGATCTGGGTACAGGGCCAACAGGCATTGATCTTTTGAACATCGTCACAACCAAAGAACCGGGCACCCGATGTTTTCTTGTCAGTGGCAAAGCACTGGCTAACGCCCAATTGCCGCCGGGTGTGACTTTTCTGGAAAAGCCCCTGTCGCAGAACACGCTTGCCTCATTTCTTTAGGAAATTTCGGGCGTGTGAGGCCCTATGAGTGATTGTTCCCTTTCTGGAAACAATTCTTCATCATGGCAGATCAATCCGTGCCTCTTGGGCGGCAGAACACCATGACGCAAGATGAAACTTATTCCCCACGCGCGTCTTGTTTAACGTCAAACTGCCTGGATACTTGGATGAAACACAACGTCAGCCCTGCATGTCATTCGACTGTTACAGCAGCAGTCCAAAGTCAGAACGGCGCTCAACAGTCGGTGATGTCACCAAAAGTCTCACGTCTCCATCCGCTCGTTTGCTGTTCCTGTCGATTGCTGAGTTGGGCTTTTGACACCGACTGGGTCATCAGCAGCCCAGCGCAAAATTACTTTGCGGCATTATCTTCATGCCGCACAAAAACCGCAGGCGCGCGCCGTGCGTTCCGCGCCCACGCCATCTGTGCCGGCGTCTCAACCGCACATGGCCGCACCGCCCGCAATCTCTCCAATGCCTCGTCCGCGGCTTCACCCACCTCGATCATCAGCCGCAGCGCAACCATCCCAGACCGGCCACAGCCGCCACGACAATGAAGCAAAACGCGCCCACCGCCCAACAACGCCCGGCGTGCAGTATTGCTGACAGCAGGCCAATTTTCCATGAAGTCGTCATCCGGCACATCGAAATCCGCGATTGGTAAATGCTCCCATCGGGTGCCGGCATCGCCCAGATCACGCCACAACCCCGCAGCACCAGCAGCCACCAATTCGACCTCGGTCACCAGCGACACCACAATCGCAGGTTTCCACTCCGCCAGATGCCGCACATCGCCCGCATAATCGCCATTTACACCGGGAAGTGACGAAATCCCAAGAATCCCCTGATCCACTGACAGCGCATAGACGATCATGTCAGAACCTTTGCGCCGCAAATCTATCGAGGCGGCTCCGATCTCTGGACTGATCCCCCGTCGCACATCGGCGTGAGTGGTGGTCTGATAGCCCATGTCCAAAGCTCCGCATTTGCGGCCAGTGACCGGCCCATTTTCGCGGATGATCATCGTCACGTCTGCACACGACATTCAGTGCCGTAAAGAATTCTTGAGCAAGAGAACTCGCCCGATCCGCCTCGCTGTAAACAGCACCCGTCGCACCTTTGGGATTTGCATAAGGCACCGCCGCTTCATCGTTTGACCGCCATAAGATCAGCGGAGTATAGGATGATTCCGGTTGATTTTGGATGACCGCGCTCCGAACCATTTCGGGGCTCTCAAAGGCCCACGATATAAGCGCAGCCGAACGCGCCTTTTCACCGCTCGCATGTCGTAACCCGCCTGTGGTTCTGCGCTTTCTTTGCCAATGCGGCATGACACAGTCACCGACAGAATACGCCATCGAAAAGCCGATTATTCGCCCGAACCCACCACTCTCGACCTTGCGGTCGAAGGCGTGACGCCGTCTGTGGTTTATGATGCGACTGCCACGAACATCTTTGAAATGCATGCCCATCCCCTCACCGCAAAGTCAGGGTATGATACACATCACACCTACCGGAAACAGCCCCGGGTTAATCAGTGGTGCGGATCACTTTGGCAAGCGCAGAGAACAGCTGGTTATTGGCGCACAATATCGTACCGTCTTCCAACGGTTTCTGGCCGTCGCGCACGCCTTCTGCCAAAGCACCTGCCTCAGACGCAATCAGCGTTCCCGCCGCCAATTCCAAAAGGCTTGCTTCGCGCCGCCAAAATCCGTCCAGACGACCGGCCGCGACATAGGCAAGATCCAGCGAAGTTGCCCCTGATGCCCGCAGCCCCGCACATTCCGGCAGTACGCGCGCCATGTCTTTCAAACTGGCAGGCAATGTGCGTTTCACACCATGGGGTACCGCATGGCCCAGGATCGCATTAACCAACCGATCCCGGCTAGAGACACGAACACGTTTGTTATCGTTCAACCAGGCACCCTGACCTTTCTCGGCATAGAACATTTCGTCTTTGGCCGTATCAAACACAACCGCAGACACGATCTGCCCCTTATGTTCCAATGCGATGGTCACCGCAAAGTGAGGTTGGCCATGCAAATAGTTTTCCGCGCCGTCCATTGGATTGACGATCCACCTGCGCGTGGGATCTTCACCGTCGGTTTCCCCATTCGTTTCCAGATAGCCATATGTCCCACGCGCTGATGCGAGGTCTTCGCGCAAAATCTCGGCTGCAGCACTCTGCGCGCGTGCGACAAACTTTTCGGCATTCGCCGCCGACGTCTGCAGATTCTCGACCTCGCGAAAGTCCTTGTTCAACGACCGTCCCGCCTTTCGAGCGGCTTTGATCATGATATTAAGATTGGCGCTGCCCTGCATCATGGGCCTCCGGCTGTTCGGGGATAGACCGGGCGTATAAGCGGGACATGCACCAATGCCAAGGGGCGCTTTGGATCACGTTGTTTCACTGCCTCGGGATGTTTGCATCAGCCTCCTTCTTTGTCTTGCGTCACTGGCCCTTTGTGCCACGCATTTATGAAAAAAGGATTAGTGGCTGCCGAGCATCGACACTTTCCGGTGCGTGGACACCCTTCAAGGCCAAGCTCTGCTTGAATGCCAATTGGCCAGGCATTTTGGGATCACACTTGCATGCAGGTCGCAAAACCTGCGCCCACTATTTTATCACCTCTTCAAATTCCCGCCATTCCCCTTTGGACATGCCTGACGTCTCTTGTGTGACCTCTTCGCCTTTTAGCATCCTGCGCACACACTCCAACGCAGTGCCAGACAGAGTGGCACCTCCCATCCGGTAATCCTCAAACGCGCGATAGGCGAACGGAACCCAATCGGCGACAACTTTGCAAATCTCTTCGGCGTAAACCCTTATTTCATACTGCGCGTGCGAATCTGCCCTGAGTCGAAGAAAACGGAGCAGGTTGTGCAGATCGACCTTCCAGTACCATTGCGTGTAGATATTCGCGGGCAGGTTCATACGCGCCAGTTCGCGAGCCAGCCCTTGTTGGCCATCCTGGCCAATCATTTCTTCGTAATGATCATAGCAACGCATCGAATCCTCGCGCAAAAGGCGCAGAACGCGTTCCGCCTCCTCACCTTCCAGGGCGGCCCCCCGACCCTGATTATTGACCACGGATTGCGCATTAAGATGTTCTGGTGCCGGAATATAGAATTCGCGATCAAGGATCGAATACCTGGCGGAATATTCATTGACGTTTGCCGTCCGGTGCCGAATCCACTGCCGTGCCACAAACACCGGCAATTTGACGTGCAGCTTGATTTCACACATTTCGAATGGTGTCGAATGCCAGTGGCGCATCAAATACCGGATCAGCCCTTCATCATTCTGCACCGATTTCGTGCCCTTGCCATACGACACACGGGCCGCCTGACAAATCGCCGAATCGTCACCCATATAATCGACGACGCGGATAAACCCGTGGTCCAGAACCGGATAGGCCGTGTAAAGATGGCTCTCCATGCCATCGCTGACTGCACGCAGCGTCTGCTGAGGTGTCGCGCGCTGCGCTTCGATTTCGGCCTGTTGTTCCGGCGACAGAGGCATCGCAGATCCTTTCCACTACACTGAGTCGGTTTCGACAACATCTCGTAGCATATCATCTAGGAACCACTAAGGCGGCATAATGTATCTGCGCCGCACTGATCCGATTTTTCGACTCTGCCCGGTCAGTTGGCGTTGACTTTCACGTGGGCCTGCCAGATTTTCGAAGCGAGGTCGCGAAAAAGACCATTTTAGCTTGAGGCAGTACCTTCAATGATGCGCATTTTTTTCATAATCCTGTGTCTGGGTTTTGTCGCGGCCTGCGAAAGCGGCGGCGGGGACGTTCTGGTTACGCCTGAAGAAACCGAACCCGACACCGGCGGTGGTGGCGACGATGAAACACCGATCGACAGTGATGGCCGGACCCCTGAATTGCCGCCGGGGACAACGAACCCAACGCCCGACACAAGCATCGTGCGACGTGAACCTCTTGATGATGAAACCGGCGGTGGGTTTGCTCGCAATATCGAATACCGGAATGACCAGGGTCAGGACGAATTCGTCGTCGACAACATCGCCTTTGATGGTGACAACGTGTATACTCGCGGTGATCCGGTCACCGGTATTGCTCAGCTGGGCTCATTTGCCGTTTATGAGGGCAAAGAGGAAACAAGCGATCCCGTAACTGGTGCGTCCCTCAACACCTTTACCTATCGCGCTGTTTATGGGCGCAGTGTTACCGGGCAAACCGAGTTCGCTATCGTTCGCTCTGGATCTTACATCGACTACGGCTTCGGTGGATTCGTGTACCAGCGCAATGGTTTTGACAATGACGGCAACGTCGTGCAGCTCGTTCTTCCGAATGAAGGCGACGCGAGCTATCGCGGCGATTATGCCGGCATTCGCGTCTTCAGCGGCCGTGGTGGGCTTGAGTTTGTGCAAGGCGACGCCGAACTCCGGATCGACTTCAAAGATTTCAACAACGGCCAACGCGGTGTTGCGTTGTTTGTCGACAATCGCCGTCTGTTCGACAGCCAAGGCAACGACATCACACAAGAATATCTGACCGCGCTGAGCACTGCAGGTGCTGAGGGCGGTGGGTTGTTTGGCGACCTGAACATTGACGAAGAAGGCGGATCAGGCGCGTCAGTCATCGTGGAAACCGACGAGGACGGAAACCCTGTTTTGCCCCGCATCCGCCCGGTTATTTCTCCTGATGACGCAGACGCTAATGGTGAAATAACAGGTGAGCTTCGCGAGCTTGCGGATTTTGACAATGGCAGCACACAAGCAACTGGTGAAGGTACGTACTACGCCATTATATCCGGCGAAGATGCGGGTGAAGTGGTTGGCGTGCTCGTTTTGGAAGGTAGCGATCCGCGGGTGAGCGGCACCAACTTCCAGGAAACAGGTGGCTTTGTCGTCTATCGTCAATGATCAGACTGCGACGCATAATCGCGGCGTCGGTTGTTGCGGCCATTGGGGCCGCGACGGCTGTAGCTGCACAGGTCACATTGACGCCAGCCCAGATGCGAGAGCTTGCTGGACAGGCCGTTTCGCAAGGACAGGCCAGTCTGGCGTATGATTTGTCGACAGCCTTGATCGGTCGGAATAATGAGGACCTTAATGCGCATCTGATCAAATCTCGCGCAGCCCGGGATCTGGGCCGTAATGCAGAGGCGCTGCATCACGCGCGCAAGGCTTGGGCGCTGGCACAGGAAACAGAGGCAAAATACGCGGCCGCAATGGCAAATGCGCAGGCCCTATCGTCATCTGGCCGCAGAACCGCAGCACAGCTTTGGCTGCGCCGTGCTGTCCAACTGGCTCCCAATGATCAGCTCAAGCTGCGGGCAACAGAAGATTACCGATATGTGCGTCGCCAAAACCCATGGTCGACCGCTTTGCGTTTCTCTGTTTCGCCCAACTCCAACATCAATAACGGAAGCCGGAACGAAACCTCTGAACTGTTCGATTTGCCGTTCGAGTTTGAGCTTGAAGGACAAGCCCGCGCATTATCCGGGGTGGAAGTGTCTGCTGGTGCAAATATCCGGTATCGTCTTGTCGATACGGATCGCAAGCGCACCGATTTGCAGTTTGGCCTGAACCATCGCACATATGTGCTATCCAGCGAAGCGAAAGACATCGCACCTGATGCGGAAGGTTCCGATTTTGCGATTACATCGACATTTATTGGGCTTCGTGAAACATACCGACTGCCTGCTCCGAATGCCCAGCTTGGTTGGAACATGCGTCTTGGTGCCAGTTGGTACGGTGGCGAAGAATTGTTGCGATATGCGCGGCTTGGGACGAATTACAACCAGATTATAGGCGATCGTGGATTGGCCTCTGTGTCACTCACGCGCGAGATTCAAGTCGGGCAAAACGGGCGTGATGATGCCGCGATCTGGACCGGCCGCCTGGGCTATGGGTTTTCACTGGACAGCGGCAATCGGATTGGCCTGTCCGCGACGTTCGGCAAAGCAACCAGCGACACTGATTACCTTGATTACACGCAGCGCGAAATTGCGGTCCAATACAGCTTGGCCAAACCAGTCGGTTCAATGCTGATGCAGTTCGGTCTGGCGCTGGGCGAAAAGACCCATGACAGATCTTCGCTGTCCTCCGACGGACGCGAAGAAACCACGGTCAAAGCGACCATCACCGCAGCCTTGCCCGATCTGGATTTTTACGGTTTCATGCCAACGATTACGTTTCGTGCAGAACGTACCGACGCAAATATCGACATTTACGAGACCGAAAATTACGGTGTGCAACTGGGCATCCGATCTGCCTTTTAAGGGTCCGATTCACACTCGACATCGCGGCGAATTCCCCTAGCCTCTTGCGCATCCAAACCAAGAGGACACTATGCCCCTTCGCTATCTACACACGATGGTGCGCGTCAAAGATCTGGACGCGTCGATGGAATTTTACAAGCTGCTGGGCCTGAAAGAGACCCGGCGAACCGACAATGAAAAGGGTCGGTTCACTTTGATTTTTATGGCTCCTGAGGGCCAAGAAGAATACCCCGTCGAACTGACCTATAACTGGGATGGGGATGAGGGATTGCCATCAGATAGCCGTCATTTTGGGCATCTCGCCTATCGCGTCGACAATATTTACGAGACCTGTCAGCACCTGATGGACAATGACGTCACGATCAATCGCCCGCCTCGGGATGGGTACATGGCCTTTATCAGATCTCCTGACAATATCTCGATTGAACTGCTGCAGGCCGGTGATCCCCTACCCCCGCAAGAGCCTTGGGCAAGTATGGAAAACACGGGCCACTGGTAACCTGACGCGGGCTGGCTGTGATAGCCAGATCACAGTGTTTTGGGCGCGTTCAACATCCGTTGCACTTGCCCAAAACACACAAGGACGGCCCAAGATAATCCTAGTAAATATACCGGATCTGATCGGTCCAATACCGCTCCATTCGACGCAAAGTATCGCTCATCTCGCCCAGAGTATCGTGGTCAATCACTTTTTTATCCAATAGCCCATCAGCGTGACGCCCGAACAAAGCCGAGATCAAATCCCGGATCTCGCGTCCACGCACCGTTAGCTTAACCCGAACGGAGCGACGATCAATTTCGCAGCGTTGATGGTGCATATAGCCCATTTCAACAAGTTTCTTTAGATTATAACTGACATTGCTGCCCTGGTAATAACCACGCGTTTTCAATTCACCCGCGGTCACTTCGTTATCGCCGATATTGAACAGCAACAGCGCCTGAACGGCGTTGATTTCAATCACCCCAACGCGTTCAAATTCATCTTTGATAACATCAAGAAGCAGCCGGTGAAGCCGTTCCACCAGCGCAAGTGCTTCAAGATAGCCATCCAAAACGCCACTGGACCGGTTCTGCTCAACAGATGTGTGTATGCTCATTATTGTCTCCGCCTTATCTGTTGCGACGGAGCATTCAGCAAAATCCCGAATAATCGGTTAAGTCGTCAAAACTCTTTTATATCAGCCCCGAAACGCAACATCCGAGATATCTGCAATCATGTCGCGCAGCGCATCGGGGGGCGGTTTCTGGCCGCTGACCCACTGGTACAAATCCTGGTCATTTTCGGACAAAAGCGCATCGTAGCGATCAAGTTGCTGATCTTCAAACGTGCCCAGCCGCAGCGCAGCATAGCGGGACAGAATGATATCCATTTCCTTGATGCCCCGGCGCATCGACCGCATGGTCAACCGCTTGAGCCGGTGTTCGCGCGGCTCGCTCATGTCTGGGTGCCCAGAATCCGGCGCAGGCGTTTTTCCAGCCGCGCCAGTTGTTCCGCTTTGGAATGAAGCTCTGCTTTCATCTCGCGCACCTCAAGGATGATGTCACTGATATCGCTGGGCAAAGTGTCGTTATCCGGCGTCTCTACGCCTTCGCCTTCACCATTGATCAACCACATTATCGAGACGTTCAAAAGCCCCGCCAGAATGGCAAGCCGGTTCGCACGCGGTTCGGACAGGTCGTCTTCCCAGTTGCGCATGGTCGATTTCTTGACACCCAGACGTTTGGCAAGCGCTTCCTGGCTCATGCCTGTCGCCTCGCGGGCAGCGGTCAGACGGTCCCCGAAGGTGGCAATCTCGGGGGCGTACCAGTCGTGGTCGCTCTCGGTCATCAGTTCTCCTTTCACGATCGTTGCTTGATCGTTTTTCAGGCGCACCCTAAGACAGTCTGGATACAATCACAAACAGAGGCCCTCATGCCCTTTCTGTCGGACGCCCTTGCCCGTGTCAGCCCCTCTCCCACCATCGCCGTGACCCAAAAAGCCACCGAGCTTAAGGCCGCAGGCAAAGATGTGATCGGTCTTGGCGCGGGGGAGCCGGATTTTGATACGCCCGACAATATCAAGGCCGCCGCGATTGCCGCGATCAACGCGGGAAAAACGAAATATACACCTGTTGATGGTATCCCCGAGGTCAAGCTGGCGATTTGCGACAAGTTCAAGCGCGAAAACGGGCTGGAGTATGAACCCTCGCATGTCACTGTTTCCACGGGTGGCAAGCAGGTCTTGTTCAACGCGCTGATGGCCACGTTAAACCCGCAGGATGAGGTGATCATCCCGGCCCCCTATTGGGTCAGTTATCCGGACATGGTTAAACTTGCCGGCGGCACACCAGCCGTGGTCAAAACGACATTTGAAAACGGGTTTCGCCTGACACCCGACGCGCTGGAGGCGGCCATCACCCCCAGAACCAAGTGGTTCATCTTTAATTCGCCGTCCAACCCGACGGGCGCGGGATACAGCCATGACCAATTGAAAGCGTTGACAGACGTGCTGCTGCGTCATCCGCATGTATGGGTCATGACCGACGACATGTACGAACATCTTGCCTTTGACGGGTTCGAATTCTGCACACCCGCACAGGTCGAACCAGAATTGTATGACCGAACCCTGACTGTGAACGGCGTGTCCAAAGCCTTTGCCATGACCGGTTGGCGGATCGGTTACGCGGCGGGTCCGGAAATGCTGATCAACGCCATGCGCAAGGTTCAGTCGCAATCTACCTCGAACCCCTGTTCGATCAGTCAATGGGCCACGGTCGAGGCCTTGAACGGCCCGCAGGATTATCTGGCGAAGCGCTGCGAGGCCTTTCGCACACGGCGCGATCTTGTGGTCACGGGCCTGAATGCGGCAGAGGGCATCACCTGTGCCGTGCCGGACGGCGCGTTTTACGTCTATCCCTCGATCAAAGGCTGCATTGGCAAAACAAGCGCGGGCGGAGCATTGATCGACACCGACGAAGCCTTTGCCACAGCGCTTTTGGACGAGCATGGCGTTGCCGTGGTGTTTGGGGCCGCTTTCGGGCTAAGCCCCTATTTCCGGGTCAGCTATGCAACATCGGACGCGGTGCTGGAAGACGCCTGTACCCGCATCCAGACCTTCTGTGCGGGGCTGACCTGACGCATGGGAACGGAACTGCCAGACTATTACTTCCGGGTGCGGGAAAACGGCGCGGTGGTGTTTCGCGTCGATACCGAAAACCGCCAGCGGCGAATCGAAATGGACCAGATCGCTGTGGTGAACATCCGCAATGGCGAGATCAAACCACACGGGGATCGCACACTCAGCGACGAAGACGTGGCGGTGATCCGCGATTGGATGGTCGACCGCCAGGAGGTGCTCGCAGAGCGGGACATCGACGATATCCTGCGCAGCGTGGATCATCTGAACCTGACCACGCAATGGGCGCAATCGCGCGCCACCGACGACCAGCTGGAATCCGTCACCGACGCGTTGTTGCTTGCCATGCACGATCTGCGCAGCGTGCTGGTGCGACGCAAAGCCGACCGGCTGTTGAAAGACACCAAAAGCGGCTAGTGCTTCCCCCGCAACGCGCCCTCTGTCATACTGTCGAAAACCAACAAAGACAGAGCAGCTGCCATGGCCGAAGACCTTCTTGCAGGGACCCAGACATCATCGAAAGACTACGATGCCGCCTCTATTGAGGTGTTGGAGGACATGGAACATGTCCGCCTGCGTCCCGGCATGTATATCGGCGGCAAGGACGACCGCGCCTTGCACCATATGGTGGCCGAGATCGTCGACAACTCGATGGACGAGGCGGTTGCTGGACATGCCACATGGATCGAAATCGAACTGCATGACGGGGGCCATGTTTCGGTACGGGATAACGGGCGCGGCATCCCCACCGATCCACATCCGAAAGACCCGTCAAAATCCGCTCTTGAGATCATTTTCTGCACTCTGAATGCCGGCGGTAAATTCTCCGGCGACAGTTACGAAACCTCCGGCGGTCTGCATGGTGTCGGCTCTTCGGTGGTGAATGCCTTGTCCGATCACCTGCGGGTCGAGGTCGCCCGTAACAAGGAACTATTCGCGATGGAATTCGCGCGCGGCGTTCCGCAGGGCAAGCTGGAAAAGATCGGCAGCGCACCGAATCGGCGTGGCACCTCTGTGACCTTTCATCCCGACCCCGAGATTTTTGGCGCGCTGCAGCTGAAACCAGCACGCTTGTTCAAGATGGCGCGCTCCAAAGCCTATTTGTTTTCAGGCGTCGAAATTCGCTGGAAATGCGGCATTGACGATGGCGAAACTCCGGCAGAGGCCAAGTTCCACTTTCCCGGCGGGCTTGCCGATTACCTCAGCGAAACACTGTCAGGTGCCACCACCTATGCCGACCAGCCGTTCACCGGTTCGGTCCGGTTTGAAAAGTTCAACGCACCGGGCAAGGTTGAATGGGCGATCAACTGGACCCCGTCGCGTGATGGCTTCATCCAGTCCTATTGCAATACGGTCCCCACACCCGAAGGCGGCACCCACGAAGCCGGCTTTTGGGCCGCGATCCTGAAGGGAATCAAGGCCTATGGTGAATTGGTGAACAACAAGAAAGCCACCACCATCACGCGCGAGGATTTGACCACAGGCGCAGGCGCATTGGTCAGCTGTTTCATCCGGGAACCAGAATTCGTGGGCCAGACCAAGGATCGCCTTGCCACCGTGGAGGCGCAGCGCATGGTCGAAAACTCTGTCCGGGACCATTTTGACAACTGGTTGGCGGCGGATACCAAATCGGCGGGTGCGATCCTCGACTTTCTGGTTTTGCGCGCCGAGGAACGGTTGCGCCGTCGGCAAGAGAAAGAGACCGCGCGCAAGACCGCGACGAAAAAGCTGCGCCTGCCGGGCAAGCTTGTCGATTGTTCCGCCACCGCGCGGGACGGGACAGAGCTTTTCATCGTCGAGGGCGATAGCGCTGGTGGGTCTGCCAAAATGGCGCGGAACCGCAAGACACAGGCGCTGCTGCCGCTGCGAGGCAAGATTTTGAACGTGCTTGGTGCGGCCTCCTCTAAACTTGGGTCGAACAATGAGATCAATGACCTCACTCAGGCGCTGGGTGTCGGGCTGGGCACAAAGTTCAATGTGGACGATCTTCGTTACGATAAGATTATCATCATGACGGATGCCGACGTGGACGGCGCACATATTGCGGCGCTTTTGATGACATTTTTCTTTACTCAAATGCGCCCGATGATCGACGCAGGGCATTTGTATCTGGCCTGCCCGCCGCTGTACCGGCTCACGCAGGGGGCCAAGCGGCTTTATGTGGCGGACGATGTTGAGAAAGACGAGATGATGGAAAAGGGCCTTGGCGGCAAAGGCAAGATCGACGTCCAGCGCTTTAAGGGTCTGGGCGAGATGGACGCGAAGGACCTGAAAGAAACCACGATGGACCCGGCGTCCCGCAAACTGATCCGCGTGACCATCGACGAGGACGAACCGGGCGAAACCGGAGATCTGGTGGAACGGTTGATGGGCAAGAAACCCGAGCTGCGGTTCCAGTATATTCAGGAGAACGCGCGGTTTGTTGAGGAGTTGGATGTTTGATGTTATCGACGTGTACCAATTATTTGGAACGGCTATGAAGAAACATCGCAAACCCGCATAGCAATCCCACAACAAGAATTTCAAGCGGGTCCCTATCCGAACCAATGGACATATAGCCGCCAAATAGCTCACCATCCGCATTCAGCCGGACTTCAGCGCCAAATATTGATGCAGCAAGTAATGGTGCCAGTAGAGCAAGGGTTATGCGTGCAAAGAAAAATTTAGGATTAAACCACGCCAACGCAAAGCCAATGGTCACACCGAATATCAGGGAAACCAACAGCCTTGTTGGCACGCTTTTGACTGACGACAGTAGATCTGACAAATAAAACAACGTACAACACATTAAACTAGCAGCCACAGCAAACACCGCCCACCAATCCGTTGTACTAGGAGAAACACTTTGAAACGAAAGCGAGCTACCCGGCTCCTTTCGGGTCACCTGACTAAGCAAATAGTTTAGCAAATCGAACAATGCTAAAAACGGAAACGCTAGAACGAAGAAAACACCTTTGATATGACGCGTTATTCTTGGCTTTGGAGAGGTTTGCACCTCGAATTCTACGCCTACAGGAACTTTGGCAAGCAATTGATCTCTGGTGAGCCTCTTTATACTCAAGCTGTTTGCGGCGCTGTGTGATGCGTCAATATTTTCAAATCCGCTTTCCTCGCAAAAAACTCTATAGACCTGATCTGGGTCCATTCCAAGATAGCGAGCATAGCTCCTAACGTATCCAGCGATAAATCCTGGTGTTTCAAAAGCATTTGGATCAGCATTTTCTATTGCTGCGATGTAGCTTGCCTTGATTCTTAGCTCACGTTGAACATCTAAAAGAGATTTTCCGAGCGTTGCGCGTTCACCGCGCATTACGTCACCTAATCGAAGCTCAAATCCATCAAACTCGCTGACCATCTATCAACTCACGACCTCAAATCAAACAACTATAGACGAGCATTATGAATTCAATGGGGAACGACCCATCATAAGTATCGAGGAAACTGTTCAATTCATGCCTCGTGCAACACTTTATGTAAAGTGCACGTGAACACACGCACTACAAAAGCACCATCGCCAGAGCGCGGGGCGGCGTCCTCGGATTGTACAGTGCGCTTTATGGTGGCCAAGTCCATACGAAATATGAGCATTGCGCATACGCCAACCAATCGCCAGCCCGGGGGGCGGTCTGGCGATGGTGCGGCGGCTTCGCCTTGATTCCGCACCGGGTGCGATGATCTCGTTTGGTCTTGGAGACCCGCCGATTACGGATGTCCAAGATAGAAAAAGTGGATGGCGCCATCCCAGTTGGGTGGACGTCCTCTCCCCCGTGCAGAGCCCCGAAGGGCTCCGAACCTGTGCCCCGGAGGGCCTTGTGAGACGCGTCTCTCATGGTCTGAACGCTATGCGTCCGTAGAGAGAGGGTGGTCGCTTTGGGTGCCCCGCCAAAAGACAGAGCGGGTATTGGATCCAATGGCGGGGGGTATCGGGCGTTAAGGTTAATGCTGTGGAAACGAGGCGTGCGGTGAGGCGCGCGATGGCCAGACCGCGGGGTGGCGTCTGACTGTAGGGCTGTGCGGTTTATGGTGGCCAATTTCGGACGACGGTTGAACGGCGCGCTATTGGTCGCCAATCGCCAGCCCGGGGGGCGGGTCGTGCTGAAAGCACGCCTCCGGCGTGATCGATCGTGCGGGCACCTTCGGTGCTATTCCGCACGACCGTGCTGCAGAACAAAAAACCCCGCCAGAGACCTGACGGGGCTTCACCATTCCTTAACGGAACCGGTCTTATTCTTCGTCTGCTGCTTCCAGCTCTTCCAGGCGTGCTTTGTCGGCGGCACCTTTGGCATCGACATCGCGGTCGACGAATTCGATGATCGCCATCGGCGCCATGTCACCGTAGCGGAAGCCCGCCTTGAGGATGCGGATGTAGCCGCCCTGACGCTCGGCATAGCGGGGTCCGAGGACCTCGAACAGCTTGGCAACGTGCATGTCCTGCTTGAGCGATGCGCGTGCCTGACGGCGGGCGTGCAGGTCGCCGCGCTTGCCCAGCGTGATCAGTTTTTCCACGATCGGGCGCAGTTCCTTGGCCTTGGGAAGGGTTGTCTTGATTTGCTCATGTTCGATGAGCGAGCCGGCCATGTTGGCAAAGAGCGCCTTGCGGTGCTCGTGTGTGCGGTTCAGGCGGCGGTAGCCTCGTGCGTGACGCATGTGTCTTCTCCGTAAATGTGCCCTCTACGGGCGTTTTTGCTTTGTCTGGCCACCGATGCGTGTCAGCGGCTCTCCTTGGGGCGGGTGCCCGGGGTGCAAGGTGCGTGACATCACGCACCCTACGGGGTCTTAAAAGTTGTCTTCCAGCTTTTTCGCCAGGTCTTCGATGTTGTCTGGCGGCCAGTCTTCGACGTCCATGCCAAGGTGCAGGCCCATGCCGGACAGCACTTCCTTGATCTCGTTCAGCGACTTGCGACCAAAGTTCGGGGTGCGGAGCATCTCGGCTTCGGTTTTCTGGATGAGATCGCCGATATAGACGATGTTGTCGTTCTTCAGGCAGTTCGCCGAACGGACCGACAGTTCCAACTCGTCCACTTTCTTGAGAAGAAGCGGGTTGAATTCCAGACCATCATCGTCGTCCTGCGGACGCGCGCTTTCCGGCTCATCGAAGTTCACGAAGACGGACAGCTGATCCTGCAGGATACGCGCGGCAAACGCGATGGCGTCTTCTGGTGTGACAGAGCCGTCTGTTTCGACCTTCATGGTCAGCTTGTCATAGTCGAGCACCTGACCTTCGCGGGTCGGCTGCACGTCGTAGGACACTTTCTTGACCGGCGAGTAGATCGCGTCGATCGGCATCAGGCCGATGGGCGCATCTTCCGGCTTGTTCTTGTCGGCAGAGACGTAGCCTTTGCCGGTGTTGACCGTCAGTTCCATATAGAGGTCCGCACCGTCGTCAAGGTGGCAGATCACATGGTCGCGGTTCAGCACTTCGATGCCGTTGGTTTCCGAGATGTCGCCTGCCGTCACAACGCCAGGACCTTTGGCATTGATCGACACGCGCTTGGGGCCTTCGACCTCCATGCGCAGGGCGACGCCCTTGAGGTTCAGAACAATGTCGGTCACGTCTTCGCGCACGCCAGCAACGCTGGAAAATTCGTGCAGGACGTTGTCGATCTGTACGGATGTGATCGCGGCCCCTTGCAGCGACGACAGCAACACACGGCGCAGCGCGTTGCCAAGGGTCAGACCAAAGCCACGCTCAAGCGGTTCGGCCACAGCCGTGGCCACACGCGACGGATCTGCACCCGGTTTGACGTCAAGCTGTGTTGGCTTGATCAGTTCTGCCCAGTTTTTATGGATCATGCGTCCCTCCATTCCAGTCTTTGCCCCATGTCCTAAAGGCAAAGACGCCCGAGGTTAAAATGACGAAAGCATGGCCCCACCCGAGGGCGAGGCCATGCCGATAAAACAGTGTCGCTTAGACGCGGCGGCGCTTTGGTGGGCGGCAGCCGTTATGGGCGATTGGGGTCACGTCGCGGATCGACGTGATGTTGAAGCCAACAGCCGCAAGCGCGCGGAGCGCGGATTCACGACCCGAACCGGGGCCCTGCACTTCCACTTCCAGTGTCTTCACACCGTGTTCCTGCGCTTTCTTGCCCGCATCCTCTGCGGCCAACTGGGCCGCATAAGGAGTGGATTTGCGCGATCCTTTGAAGCCCATGGTGCCGGCAGACGACCACGAAATGGCGTTGCCCTGCACGTCAGAGATCAGGATCTTGGTGTTGTTGAAGCTGGAGTTCACATGTGCAACGCCAGCAGCGATGTTCTTGGAGACCTTTTTCTTGCCTCCGCGACGGGTATCACGTGCCATCTGTCAGACCCTCCCTTACTTCTTCTTACCGGCAATGGCCTTTGCGGGGCCTTTGCGGGTACGTGCGTTGGTGTGGGTGCGCTGACCGCGAACGGGCAGGTTGCGACGATGACGCAGGCCGCGGTAGCAACCAAGGTCCATCAGGCGCTTGACGTTCATCTGCACTTCGCGGCGCAGGTCGCCTTCGACAGTGTAGTTGGCGTCAATATGTTCACGCACTGCGAGCACTTCGGCGTCAGACAGTTCGTTTACACGACGGGACGGATCGATCTTGACGGCCTCGCAAATTTCCTTTGCCGAGGTATGGCCAATACCGGTGATGTAGGTGAGGGCGATTGGAACACGCTTCCCTGTGGGAATGTTCACGCCAGCAATACGTGCCACGTAGGACTTCCTTTTTCGTTGCGGGTCCGTAACGCCAGACCCTTTTTTCACAACATAAGGCCCGTCGGTTTTATCCTTGGGGCCCCCAGCTGATCAGGTGATCCGCAGGCGGGTGCGACCCGGTCTGCGACGGTGATTCTCGATAAGAGATGGCGGTGTTTAGGAGTGTTTGGCGGGGGCGTCAAGCCTTTGAGGAGCAGGCATGTCAAGACGCATCGACATTCACCTCGAAGCGCGGGGCACGCGGTTTCAAAACCGCGTGCACAAGGGCTTTGCAAAGCCCTTGGTCCCTAATCCAGAACCTTGGCAATAGACGCGCGCACGTCCGCGATCTCGCCCAGACCGTTGACAGACGAAAGCTGTCCCTTGGCATAGTAATACCCAAGCAACGGCGATGTCTTTTTGTAATACTCCATCAAACGTTGTTTCAGGCTTTCCTCGTTATCGTCTGCACGTCGCTTGAACTCGGTGCCGCCGCAGTTGGTGCATTTGCCGTCATCCGGGATCGGCTTTGTCATGTCGTTATAGACCTCACCGCAGGATGCGCAGGTGGATCGGGCCGTAATACGGGCGACCAGCGCGTCGTCATCGACTTGCATCTCGATCACATGATCCAGCGTTTCGCCCTCTTCGGCCAACAACACCGCCAGCGCATCCGCCTGATGCAGCGTCCGGGGGAAGCCGTCAAAGATGAAACCACCTTTCTTGTCACCCTGTAGTTTTTCTCGGATCAACCCGATCACGATCTCGTCGGTGACCAATTCACCACGCGCCATGACATCGGCCACAACCTGACCCATCTCTGTGCCGCTGTCCTTGGCTTCCCGCAGCATGTCACCTGTCGACAGCTGGATCATGTCACGTTCTTCGCACAGGAAACGCGCCTGCGTTCCTTTGCCCGCTCCCGGCGGGCCCAATAGTATAATGTTCATCGGCGCGCCGGTGCTCCACGTTTCTTGCGTCCCTTGCCCTTACCGCGCAGTTGCGATTTCTGGATAAGACCTTCGTACTGGTGGGCAAGCAAGTGGCTTTGAACCTGTTGGATCGTGTCCATTGTCACCGAGACCACAATCAGCACAGAGGTGCCGCCAAAGTAAAACGGGATGGCGAACTGGCCGCGCAGGATCTCGGGCAACAGACACACCGCCGTCAGGTAGGCCGATCCGAGAACAAGCACACGGTTGACCACATATTCCAGATACTCAGCCGTTTTCTTGCCCGGTCGGATGCCCGGCACAAAGCCATTCTGGTTTTTCAGGTTGTCCGCCACATCGTCCACCTTGAACGACACGTTGAAGGTGTAGAAATACGCGAAGAAGATGATCATCGCCCCGAAGAACAACAGATACAGCGGCTGGCCCGGGCCAAAATAGGCCAGGATCGTCGACATCACCGGACCCGTTTGCTGGCCACTGAACGTGCTGATTGTCGTCGGCAACAACAGCAGCGACGACGCAAAGATCGCCGGGATCACGCCCGATGGGTTGACCTTGACCGGCAGGTGACTGTTCTGCGCTTCGGCGATCTTCATGCCCATCTGGCGACGGGGATACTGGATCGTGATTTTTCGCAGAGATCGCTCCATGAAGACCACGAACATAATCACCGCAATGACCATGAGGATCACCCCCACGATCACGGCAGGGCTGATCGCGCCCGAGCGGCCAGAGGCAAAGAACTGGGCCAAGGCAGCGGGAACCTCGGCGATGATCCCAACAAAGATGATCAGCGAGATCCCGTTGCCGACACCGCGCGCGGTGATCTGTTCCCCCAACCACATCAGGAACATGGTGCCGCCCACAAGGGTGATCACGCAGGAGGCGCGGAAGAACCAGCCCGGATCGGTGACAAGGTCTCCCGCTTCAAGGCTCACGGCAAGGCCGTAGGCCTGGAAGGTGGCCAGCAAGACCGTGCCGTAGCGCGTGTATTGGCTGATTTTCTTGCGACCCGCCTCGCCTTCTTTCTTGAGCTGCTCAAGCGAGGGCACCATCGAGGTCAGAAGCTGAACGATGATCGAGGCCGAAATATAGGGCATGATCCCAAGGGCAAAGATGCCCATCCGCCCCAAAGCACCACCGGTGAACATCGTCAGGATGCCACCGATGCCTTGTTGGGCTTGCTCCATGAAGTCGCGCAGGGCAATGCCGTCGATCCCCGGAACGGGGATGAAGGTGCCGATGCGGTAAACGATCAGAAGGCCAAGCGTGAACAGAATGCGGTTGCGCAGATCGGTCGCTTTACCGAGCGCAGACCAGCTTGTGTTCGCGGCCATTTGTTCTGCTGCTGATACCATGCGGGTCTCTTTTATAATGAACGCCGCCATGAGCGGTCCGGCTCAGGCGGCGTTTGGAAAGCTCTGTGAGTATGTAAGCGGCGATGGCGCCGCTCACAACCTCTTATTCTGCGGCCTGCGCGGTTGTGACCGTCAGGGACCCGCCAGCCTTCTCTACCGCCTCGACCGCCGATTTCGACGCGCCGGTGACAGAGAGGTTCAGTTTTGCGGTTACGTCACCCTTGGCGAGCACGCGAATACCGTCCAGTTTGCGGCGCACCAGACCGGAGGCGATCAGCGCATCCTCGTCAATCGCACTGCCCGCATCCAGCTTGCCGGCGTCAACGAATTTCTGGATCAGGCCCAGGTTCACAACGGCAAATGCCTTGCGGTTCGGCTTGTTGAAGCCACGCTTTGGCAGGCGCTGATAGAGCGGCATCTGGCCGCCTTCAAAGCCCTTGATCGCCACACCTGACCGGGATTTCTGACCTTTGATACCACGGCCACCCATTTTACCCGTGCCAGAGCCAGGGCCACGGCCAACGCGCTTTTTGCGCTTGGTTGCGCCGGGATTGTCGTGCAGTTCGTGCAGTTTCATATCGCTTCTCCTTTGCCGGAAGCACCCCCGAAGCGGAAATGGGTGAACGCGGCGTTTCTTTTTTGATTGGTTGGTCACTCCCAATATGGGAGCGACGCGTTCTCTGAGACGTGGCTTAGCCGCGCTCTTCGATGATTTCGACCATGTGTGAAACCTTGGCCACCATGCCGCGCACGGCGGGGGTGTCTTCCAGTTCACGGGTCTTGTGCATCTTGTTCAGGCCCAAACCGATCAGCGTCTGACGCTGCTTGGCGGGGCGACGGATCGGGGAGCCGATCTGTTTAACAACGATTGTCTTAGCCATAATGATCAGGCCTCCTCAGCGACTTGGGCGCTTTCCTGCGGCGCGTCATCACGCTTGGGCAGGATGTCAGCCACTTTCTTACCACGACGCTGCGCAACGGAACGCGGGCTGGCTTCTTTGCCCAGACCGTCCAGCGTGGCGCGGATCATGTTGTAGGGGTTCTGCGAGCCGATCGACTTGGCGACAACGTCCTGAACGCCCAGCATTTCGAACACGGCGCGCATCGGACCACCGGCGATGATCCCAGTACCTGTCGGGGCTGTGCGCATCACAACTTTGCCCGCGCCATGACGGCCTTCGATGTCGTGGTGCAGCGTGCGGCCTTCGCGCAGCGGCACGCGGATCATCTTGCGCTTGGCTTGCTCGGTTGCCTTGCGGATGGCTTCGGGCACTTCTTTCGCTTTACCCTTACCAAAGCCAACACGGCCTTTTTGATCGCCGACAACGACGAGGGCGGCGAAGCCAAAGCGCTTACCACCTTTGACGGTCTTGGACACCCGGTTGATCGCGACCAGGCGGTCGGCGAATTCCGGGGTTTGATCTTCGCGGTCGCGGCGATTGCCCCGACGGTTTTCACGTTCTGCCATGTAGTGGCATCCTTTATCTTGGTGGGCGCTTGGCCCGTTGTCCAATCCAGGTGAGCTTTTGGCGCTCCCGGATCATCGGGAAGGACACGCCTTCCACAAATGCAAGGTGCGTGACATCACGCACCCTACGGTATTCGTTTCGATGTAGGGTGCGTGCTTGCACGCACCGTCCCCATCAAATCTTCAGACCACCTTCGCGGGCTGCGTCGGCCAGTGCCTTTACGCGGCCGTGAAAGAGGAAACCGCCACGGTCGAAATACGCCTCTTCGACGCCGGCCTTCTTGGCGCGTTCGGCGATTGCCGTACCCACCTTGGTCGCCGCTTCGACAGTGTTGTTCCCGGCCAGGTCTTTCTCCATGGTCGAGGCCGATGCAAGCGTCACGCCCTGAACATCGTCGATCAACTGAACGCTGATGTTCTTGTTGGAGCGGTGAACGCTCAGGCGCACGCGCCCTGCATTGACCTTGCGAAGTTTGTTCCGAACGCGCAGGCGGCGTTTCTGGAACAGCTGTCTTTTACTGTTTGCCATGTCCTTGCGTCCTTACTTCTTCTTGCCTTCTTTCTGGAAGATGTATTCGCCTTTGTAGCGGATGCCTTTGCCCTTGTAGGGCTCTGGCCTGCGCCACTCGCGAATGTTTGCTGCCACCTGCCCCACAAGCTGAGCGTCATGGCCTTCGACCACGATCTCTGTCTGCTTGGGCACGGTCACAGTGACACCGTCCGGAATTTGAAAATCGACGTCGTGAGACAGACCCAGGTTCAGCTTCAGAACATTCCCCTGAAGCTGCGCACGATAACCAACACCCTGAATTTCAAGCTCTTTCTTGAAGGTGTCTGTTACGCCATGCACCAGGTTTGCGACCATCGTGCGGGACATTCCCCACTGCTGACGGGCGCGCTTGGATTTGCCGCGCGGATCGACTGTGATGACATTGTCATTGACCGAAATCGTGACATCGTCGGTTGCGGTGAAGCTCTTGGTGCCTTTCGGCCCTTTCACTTCAATGGTCTGGCCGGACAAGGAAGCAGTCACTCCCGAGGGCAGCTCGACCGGTTTTTTACCAATACGAGACATTCAGACCTCCTTAGAAGACAGTGCAAAGCACTTCGCCGCCAACATTGTGGCTGCGAGCGTTTGCATCTGTCATGACGCCTTTGGATGTGGAGACGATAGACACACCCAGACCCTGACGGACCTGCGGGATATCGTTCACACCCAGATACACACGGCGGCCCGGCTTGGAGACACGCTTCAACTCGCGGATCACCGGGGTGCCATCATAGTATTTGAGGCTGATTTCAAAAGCGGGATGGCCGCGCTCATCCTTGGTTTCCTCGAAACCCCGGATATAGCCTTCGTCCGCCATCACTTCGAGAACACGCATCCGCGCTTTGGACGCAGGTGTCGAAGTGGTGGACTTACCGCGCATTTGTGCGTTGCGGATACGGGTGAGCATATCGCCGATTGGATCGTTCATACTATGCCCTCCTTACCAGCTTGACTTGACCATACCGGGGGCCTTGCCATTGCTGGCAAGTTCGCGAAGCGCGATACGGCTGACCTTGAGTTTGCGGTAATAGGCGTGCGGACGCCCGGTGATCTGGCAACGGTTGTGCAGACGCGAGGGTGCACTGTTCCGTGGCAGTTTCGCCAGCTTCAGACGCGCTTTGAAACGCTCTTCCATCGGCTTGCTTTCGTCATTCGCGATCTCTTTCAGCTCAGCACGCTTGGCGGCGTATTTTTCCACCAGCTTCTGACGCTTCTTTTCGCGTTCGATCATTGCTTTCTTCGCCATGGGTCAGTCTCCTCAGGCGTTGAAGGGCATGTTGAAATGCTTCAACAGCGCCTTGGCTTCCGCATCGGTCTGAGCGGTTGTCGTGATGATGATGTCCAGACCCCAAACTTCGTCAACTTTATCAAAGTCGATTTCAGGGAAGACGATGTGCTCTTTCATGCCCATGGCAAAGTTGCCACGACCATCAAAGGACGGCTTCACGCCGCGAAAGTCACGAATACGCGGCATCGCGATTGTGATCAAACGGTCGAGGAAGTCGTACATGCGATCGCCACGCAGGGTCACTTTCGCGCCCAGCGGCATCTCTTCACGCACACGGAAACCCGCGATGGATTTCTTTGCCTTGGTTGTCACGGCCTGCTGGCCTGCGATCTTGGTCAGATCCTCAACCGCGGCTTTGGCTTTCTTGCTGTCTTTAACGGCCTCTGCACCACAGCCGATGTTCAGAACAACCTTGTCCAGACGCGGGATCATGAGATCGTTTTTGTAGCCGAACTCTTCTTTCAAAGCAGGCTTGATCGACTCGTTGAACGCGGTCTTGAGACGCGGGGTGTAGTTTGCGGTATCAAGCATCGATCACATCCCCTGTTGTCTTGGCAAAGCGCACTTTCTTGTCGCCGTCCATCTTGAAGCCAACACGCGTCGCTTTGCCATTGGCATCGATCAGCGCGAGATTGCTCAAATCAATCGGCATCGCCTTGGGTGTGCGACCACCCTGCGTTGTTTGCGACTGTTTGACATGACGGATCGCCATGTTCACGCCATCAACCACGGCCTTGTTGGCCTTGGGGTCAACGGACGCAATGGTGCCCTGCTTGCCTTTGTCTTTGCCGGCCAGCACGATCACCTTGTCACCTTTACGGAGTTTCGCAGCCATTACAGCACCTCCGGAGCAAGCGAGATAATCTTCATGAAGTTCTTGGCACGCAATTCACGCACAACCGGTCCAAAGATACGCGTGCCGATGGGCTCACCTGCATTGTTCAGGATCACGGCGGCGTTGCGGTCAAAACGGATGGCTGTGCCGTCTTCGCGACGGACTTCTTTGGCGGTGCGTACGACAACGGCCTTGCGGACGTCCCCTTTTTTCACGCGACCGCGCGGGATGGCTTCCTTCACGGAGACTACGATGATGTCACCCACCGAAGCGTATTTCCGCTTGGACCCACCCAGAACCTTGATGCACTGAACACGGCGTGCGCCGCTGTTATCAGCAACATCCAGATTGGTCTGCATCTGGATCATAGTGTTTCTCCCGACGTCCCGGACCGCCTATTTTGGACATTGGCCCGGGGGTTTCGTAAATGCCGAAAGGCTATCGCTTACTCAGCGATAACCTCCCAACGTTTGGTCTTCGACTTTGGCGCACATTCCTGAATGCGGACTGTGTCACCAACGGCGAATTTCTCGGCCTCGTCATGGGCGCGATATTTCTTCGACTTCCGGATCGTCTTTTGCATCACCGGGTGTTTGAAGCGGCGTTCCACAGAAACAGTCACGGTCTGGGCGTTGGCTGTCGATGTGACGGTGCCGGACAGGATACGTTTGGGCATCTATCTGGCCTCCTTTTACGCGTCGCTGGCAGCAGCGGCTGCCTTTTGGTTCAGCACGGTGTTCACGCGTGCCACGTTGCGGCGCACTTCACGAATGCGCGCAGTGTTCTCAAGCTGGCTGGTGGCGGCCTGAAAGCGGAGGTTAAACGCCTCTTTCTTCAGGTTCACAAGCTCATCCCGGAGCTGATCCGGTGTCTTGTCATGCAGTTCCTTGGCGTTCATATCGCCATTCCTTTCTATCAACATCACCGGAGAGCCCTGTCATTCCTGCAGGTCACCCTGATTCCCGGTGGAGGTGGATGAAGTGGCGCGTATAGGCGGGATATCTAGGCCGCGCAACCCCTATGTTCTTTGGGCTCTCGCCTTTATCGGTTTGGCATATTATGAGACCCGCATGAGCACAATATCTTCCCTCTTCGTGACCCGCCTCTACCACGCCCCCTTGTCCGAACATGGGCCCGTCATCGACCCTGACGAGATGGAGAATTCCTGTCTTGCCATCGCCGAAGATGATGAGGCCGGGCAAAATTGGTCTTATGACAACAATTTCCCCGGCTACACGTCATACGCGTCGCTCAGCGACCTGCCCTGGCGCTTTCCGATCTTTGCCGACCTGGTGACGTCACTGGATTTGCACGTCGCGGCCTTTGCCCAGGATTTGCAGTTCGATCTGGATGGTCGCAAACTGGTTCTGGAGGATCTCTGGATCAACATCCTGCCCGAAGGCGGCTTCCATGCCGCCCACATCCATCCGCATTCCGTGATTTCGGGCACCACCTATGTGTCCATGCCCGAAGGTGCGTCGGCCCTCAAACTCGAAGACCCCCGCCACGCCATGATGATGGCCGCCCCGCCCCGTATCAAAGACGCACGCGAGGAAATGCAAAGCTTTGTCTACATCAAGCCATCTGTCGGTGACGTCCTGCTTTGGGAAAGCTGGCTGCGGCATGAGGTGGTGATGAACACAGCCCAAGATGATCGGATTTCGGTGAGTTTCAATTATAAGTGGGACTAACGATACGTCCGAGAATACATCTGCGGAAGATGACAAGATCAGGTCGCCCCCCTCTGCTGAATACCAGAAGTGGTTGGAAGAAAACGCCGCTGCATTCAAAGCACAGTCCGAATGGCACAGGACGTACGGTCATCCGTTCGTAGACATCATGGTCCGTCCAGCAGCAGAGACTTGGCGCACGTAACGAAAACCCCCGGCGCTGTCACACCGGGGGCCTCAAATCTCGTAGGGTGCGTGCTCGCACGCACAGACAGGTTACCAGTCCTCGCGGACCACGACCCGTGTCTTGACCGGAAGCTTCATCGCCGCCAGACGCAGCGCTTCGCGTGCAACGTCTTCGTTAACACCGTCGATCTCAAACATCACACGGCCCGGTTTCACCTTGGCCGCCCAATAATCAACAGAGCCTTTACCTTTACCCATCCGCACTTCGGTCGGCTTGGAGGTGACGGGCGTGTCGGGGAAAATCCGAATCCAGACCCGGCCCTGACGCTTCATATGGCGCGTCATGGCACGACGGGCCGCTTCGATCTGGCGCGCCGTGACACGCTCAGGCTCAAGCGACTTAAGGCCGAAGGTTCCAAAGTTCAGATCGGACCCGCCCTTTGCAAGGCCCTTGATCCGGCCTTTGTGCATTTTGCGGAATTTTGTACGCTTTGGTTGAAGCATGATTAGTTCCTCCGACCGCCACCGGCACCACGCGGTGCAGGGCCATCCTGAAGTTCTTGTGCCTTGCGATCCCGTGCGGCCGGATCATGTTCCATGATCTCGCCTTTGAAGATCCAGACCTTGATGCCGATGATGCCATACGCGGTTTCCGCTTCGACATTCGCATAGTCGATATCGGCACGCAGCGTGTGAAGCGGCACGCGCCCCTCACGATACCATTCGGTCCGCGCAATCTCGGCACCGCCAAGACGCCCCGCAACATTCACACGGATGCCCAGGGCCCCCATGCGCATCGCGTTTTGTACGGCACGCTTCATGGCACGACGGAAAGACACACGACGTTCCAGCTGCTGGGCGATGCTTTCGCCAACCAACTGCGCGTCCAGCTCCGGCTTGCGCACTTCAACGATGTTGAGGTGCAGCTCGGAATCGGTCATCGCGGCAAGCTTCTTGCGGAGCGTCTCGATGTCCGCGCCTTTCTTGCCGATGATGACGCCGGGGCGTGCCGTGTGAATGGTCACCCGGCACTTCTTGTGGGGGCGTTCAATGATGACGCGCGCCACACCGGCTTGCTTGCATTCTTTTTCGATGAACTCACGGATCGCGATGTCTTCGAGCAGAAGATCACCGTAATCCTTGGTGTCGGCATACCAGCGGCTGTCCCAGGTGCGGTTCACCTGCAGGCGCATACCGATCGGGTTTGTTTTGTTACCCATCAGGCTTGCTCCTCAACTTGACGCACCAGAATGGTGATTTCCGAGAACGGCTTCATGATCTTGCCGAACCGACCACGCGCCCGGGGACGCCCACGCTTCATCACAAGGTTCTTGCCAACCCAGGCTTCGGCGACGATCAACTCGTCAACGTCCAGACCGTGGTTGTTCTCGGCGTTGGCGATGGCGGACTGAAGGCATTTCTTCACGTCAACCGCGATCCGCTTCTTTGAGAAGGTCAGATCGTTCAGCGCCTTGTCCACTTTCTTGCCGCGGATCAGACCGGCAACAAGGTTCAGCTTTTGCGGGCTGGTGCGAAGCATGCGCAGTTTTGCCATTGCTTCGTTATCTGCCACGCGGCGGGGGTTTTTATCCTGGCCCATGACTTACTTCCGCTTCGCTTTTTTGTCTGCCGCGTGACCGTAATAGGTCCGAGTTGGCGAATACTCGCCGAACTTCTGACCGATCATGTCTTCGGTGACGTTAACAGGAACATGCTTCTGACCGTTATACACGCCAAACGTCAGGCCCACGAACTGGGGCAGGATCGTCGAACGGCGCGACCAGATCTTGATAACTTCGTTGCGACCACTTTCGCGGGACGCTTCGGCCTTCTTGAGGACATATGCGTCCACAAAGGGGCCTTTCCATACGGAACGAGACATTGATTAACGCCCCTTCTTCTTGGCGTGACGCGAGCGGATAATCAGCTTTTGCGACGCTTTGTTCTTGTTGCGGGTGCGCTTGCCTTTGGTCGGCTTGCCCCATGGGGTCACGGGGTGGCGACCACCCGATGTCCGGCCTTCACCACCACCGTGCGGGTGGTCGATCGGGTTCATGACAACACCACGGACCGACGGGCGCACACCTTTGTGGCGCATACGACCGGCCTTACCAAAATTCTGGTTGCTGTTGTCGGGGTTCGACACGGCACCAACGGTCGCCATGCACTCCTGACGCACCAGACGCAGTTCGCCAGACGACAAACGGATCTGCGCGTAACCCCCGTCACGGCCCACGAACTGCGCATAGGTGCCAGCGGCGCGCGCGATCTGACCGCCCTTGCCCGGCTTTAGCTCGATGTTGTGAACGATTGTTCCGATAGGCATGCCCGAGAACGGCATTGCGTTGCCCGGCTTTACGTCGGCTTTCTGCGACGCGACAATCCGGTCGCCAATAGCCAAACGCTGCGGTGCCAGGATGTAGGCCTGTTCGCCATCATCATACTGCACCAGCGCGATAAACGCGGTCCGGTTGGGGTCATATTCGATGCGCGCGACGGTTGCGCTCACATCCATTTTATTGCGTTTGAAATCTACGATCCGGTAAAGGCGTTTTGCCCCACCACCGCGACGGCGCGATGTAATACGTCCGGTGTTGTTCCGGCCACCCGATTTGGTCAAACCCTCAGTAAGGGTTTTGACCGGACGGCCTTTCCACAGCTCCGAACGGTCGATCAGCACCAGCCCGCGCTGGCCCGGCGTCGTCGGCTTATACGACTTGAGTGCCATGCTTTCTGTCTTCCGTTAGCAGTGCAGGTCTTTGACGACCCGCTATGTTTGGACGGGGCTAGGCCCGCCATTGGTATAGGCCCCCGTAGGTGCCCGATGAACGCAACAACGAAGCCCCGGACGAATCCGGGGCTGCGCGGTTGAGGGTGTCTATGAAAGGGAGCGGTGCGGGTCAACCCAAATCCACAAGCTTTTCGCCGTAGGGTGCGTGTTCACACGCACCGTTCCGTCCGAGGGCCATCGCCAGACCGCGGGATGGCGATCCAACTTGCGAACGAAGCACTTTATCGCAGCCAAATCCGCGCGCAGAAGGAACGGCGCACCCAGCCCCACCAAATCGCCAGCCCTGTGGGCGGTCTGGCGATGGCCCGGCGCCTTCGGCGCTATTCGGGCGTTGCGTCTAAAATATCGACATCTTTAAAATGGAATCTCGTCGTAGCTCGGGGGTGTGACGCGTTCACAAGCTTCTAGCCGCGACATCAAGTTTTCAACGACAATGCTCCGCTTTTCTTCAGAGAGACTTCGAAAGAAAGAGATGAAATCACCTAAGGTTTCGACTGAGACATCCGAGTTTGTCCAATATCGGAATGCTCCAACAACGAAAACCGAGACTAGGTTATTCTGCGCAGGAAGTACTTCTTCGAGCATTGTTCTGCGATGGAGCTCCTCCAATTTATTCAAGATTTTCTTAGGATCGCGCTCAAACTTTGAATCCATTTGGATTGACGAGATTACACTGCAAAGCTCTTCAGAAAAGCATCGATATATTTCAAGCTCATCTTCTGAGAATTTAAAGGTCGAAAACTTGCCTACGCTAATTTCTCTTTGCACATCTTCAAACGACTTCAAGCGTACAGCCCTCGTCGGCGCGCACATACGAGACACCATTCGCATATAAGGAAAATCCGTCAAATCAAACTCATGTATTGCGAGCTCAAAGAGCTTTCCAACGAAGTAGACTTCGGTCTGAAAATCGTAGACACCGTCGGAAAATTCTGGAGGTTTTTCACACCACCAGTTCAAAGATACACTTTTTCCATTAGAACTGTCTTTGTCAATTTGGACGGTTTTCCCGAATCCAAAGTCTATGATTTTGGGACTGCCGTCTGCCTGAACCATAAGATTGGCTGGCCGTATGTCACGATGAAGAACACCACGAGACTGCAAATGACAAAAGGCATCGATCACGCCCTCAAAAATCCGGGCAAGTTGCGATGGTTTTCTACCAACAAAGTCTAAAAAATCTTCACCGTTTACATACTCCATTAGGATATATGACGTTTTTCGGTCACGATAATCGAAGTAATTGAAAACGCGCACGATATTTGGGTGATTTAATCGAAAGAGAATCCGAGCTTCGTCCTTGAATCGATTTAAGAGCTCTTGAAATAATTTCTCATCGTCTTGCTCTGTCAGAAACGGCGAGTACTTTTTTGCGACCAGATCAACATCCATATCCTCATCACGAATATGCAACGTTTGCCCACAAGCACCCTTTCCCAAACGCTTAACACGTTTGTATTTCTTTGGCCTGTTAAATTCAATTGCGTCAGACATGAGCACACTGCATTTGGGAATACCGTTAGCACGAAAGCTATCTCATTCCCAAAAAGAAAGCTATCCTCACACCACAACAAAAGCCCCCCGCCATCACTGGCGAGGGGCTTTCTCATTCTCTTAAACCGGGTCTCAGCCCGAACCGATCAAAGACCGGTAGACACATCGATGGTGTTACCCTCAACCAACGTCACGTAGGCCTTCTTCACGTCTTTCCGGCGACCCATAGTCCCCCGAAAGCGTTTGGTCTTGCCCTTGGTGATCGTCGTGTTGACCGCTTTGACCGACACACCAAACAGCGCCTCAACAGCCGCTTTGATCTGCGGTTTGTTGGCGTCGATGGCCACTTCGAACACCACGGCACCATTCTCGGACGCCATTGTGGTCTTCTCGGTGATGATCGGCTTGCGGATCACGTCGTAATGTTCTGCTTTCGCGCTCATTTCAACCGAGCCTCCAGTGCTTCGACACCCGCCTTCGTCAACACCAGAGTGTCGCGCTTGAGGATGTCATAGACGTTTGCGCCCATCGACGGCAGAACATCGAGACCTTCGATATTCGCGGCCGCTTTGGCGAAGTTCTCGTTCACCTCTGCCCCGTCGATGATCAACGCGCGCTTCCAGCCCAGGTTTTTGACCTGCTTGGCCAGAGCCGCCGTTTTGCCGTCGGACTCGATGTTGTCGATGACGACAAGCGAGCCTTCTTTGACCTTGGCGGACAACGCGTGCATGAGACCCAGCTTGCGCACCTTCTTGGGAAGGTCATGCGCGTGGCTGCGCGGAACCGGGCCTTTGTAGATGCCACCACCGCGAAAGATCGGTGCAGAGCGCGCGCCGTGGCGTGCGCCACCGGTGCCCTTCTGGCGATAGATCTTCTTGGTCGAATAGCTGACTTCGGACCGGGTTTTCACCTTATGGGTGCCTTGCTGCGCCTTGTTGCGCTGCCAGCGGACGACACGGTGCAGGATATCGGCGCGGGGCTCAAGGCCAAAGACCTCATCACCCAGCTCGACCGACCCGGCCTTGCCGCCGTCCAGTTTGATCACGTCGAGTTTCATGCGTCACCATCCTTCTTCTCTTCGGAAGCATCCGCTGCAATGTCAGCTTCCGCCTCTTTCAAAGCGGCTTCTTCTGCGGCGGCTGCCTCGGCTGCGGCGGCCTCTGCTGCTGCGGCTTCCTCGGCGGCGGCCTGAGCTGCGGCTTCTTCGGCCAAACGCTTGGCTTCCTCACCTGCCGACCGCAACGCGGCGGGCAGAATGACATTGTCCGGCGTCGGCTTCTTCATGGCATCTTTGACCGTGACCCACCCGCCTTTAGAGCCGGGAACAGCGCCTTTGATCATGATGATACCGCGATCCGCGTCTGTCTTCACAACCTGAAGGTTCTGCGTTGTCACTTTGACAGCGCCCATGTGACCGGCCATCTTCTTGCCTTTGAAGACTTTGCCGGGGTCCTGACACTGACCGGTCGAGCCGTGCGAACGGTGCGAAATAGACACACCGTGCGACGCGCGCAACCCGCCAAAATTATGACGCTTCATCGCACCGGCAAAGCCTTTACCAATCGAGGTGCCAGAGACGTCCACGAACTGACCTTCAAAGTAATGGTCAGCGGTGATCTCTTCACCCACATTGATCAGGTTTTCCGGGGCCACGCGGAATTCCGCGACCTTCCGCTTGGGTTCTACATTCGCCGCAGCAAAGTGACCACGCATCGCCTTGGATACGCGCTTTGCCTTGATCGAACCGGTGCCCAGCTGAACAGCCGAATATCCATGTTTGTCAGGTGTGCGTTGTGCAACCACCTGAAGCTTGTCGAGTTGGAGGACGGTCACGGGAACCTGCTTTCCGTCTTCCATGAAAAGCCGGGTCATGCCGACTTTCTTAGCGATGATACCAGAGCGCATCATGTTGATACTCCCTTATACCTTGATCTCGACATCCACGCCGGCGGCGAGGTCGAGCTTCATCAACGCGTCAACGGTTTGCGGGGTCGGATCCACGATGTCGAGCATCCGCTTGTGCGTGCGGATTTCCCACTGGTCGCGGGATTTTTTGTTGACATGGGGTGACCGCAGAACGGTGAATTTCTCAATCTTGTTCGGCAGCGGGATCGGGCCGCGCACTTGCGCGCCGGTCCGCTTGGCTGTGTTGACGATTTCCTGTGTCGACGCGTCGAGCACACGATAGTCAAACGCCTTGAGCCGAATGCGAATAGTCTGGCTTTGCATTGGTCTTAGCCTTTATTGGCGTTGCGGTTGAGAGGACCACACAAGACCATCTTGTGCCTTCTTCGAACCGGAAAGGACGGCGCGGAGCCGTCCCGGAAAATCGGTAGGTCGGACAGGTCATGCCCGACCTACGAATGCCTTTACGCGACGATCTTGGAGACGACGCCCGAACCGACGGTGCGGCCGCCTTCGCGGATCGCGAAGCGCAGGCCTTCTTCCATGGCGATCGGTGCGATCAGTTCAACGTCGAACTTCAGGTTGTCGCCCGGCATCACCATCTCGGTGCCCGACGGCAGCGTCACGGTGCCGGTCACGTCTGTGGTCCGGAAGTAGAACTGCGGACGGTAGTTTGCAAAGAACGGCGTGTGACGGCCACCTTCGTCTTTGGTCAGGATGTACACCTCGGCCTCGAACTTGGTGTGCGGGTTCACAGAGCCCGGCTTACACAGAACCTGACCACGCTCAACGCCTTCACGGTCCACACCGCGCAGCAGGGCACCGATGTTGTCGCCCGCTTCGCCGCGATCCAGCAGCTTGCGGAACATTTCAACGCCTGTGCAGGTCGTCTTGGTGGTGTCGCGGATGCCGACGATTTCGATCTCGTCGCCGACATTGATCACGCCCCGCTCAACACGGCCGGTCACAACAGTCCCGCGACCCGAGATCGAGAACACGTCTTCGATCGGCATCAGGAAAGGCTGGTCAATCGCGCGCTCGGGCTGCGGGATGTATTCGTCCACGGCGGCCATCAGCTCTTTGATCTTGTTCTCACCGATCTCAGGATCACGGCCTTCCATCGCCGCCAGAGCGGAGCCTGCGATGACGGGAATGTCGTCGCCCGGGAAGTCGTACTCGGACAGCAATTCGCGGATTTCCATCTCGACAAGCTCAAGCAGCTCTTCGTCGTCGACCTGGTCAACCTTGTTCATGAACACAACCATGGCGGGGATGCCCACCTGGCGGCCCAGCAGGATGTGCTCGCGCGTCTGCGGCATCGGGCCGTCCGCGGCGTTCACCACCAGGATCGCGCCGTCCATCTGCGCCGCACCGGTGATCATGTTTTTCACATAGTCGGCGTGGCCGGGGCAGTCGACATGGGCGTAGTGACGGTTTTCCGTCTCGTATTCCACATGTGCGGTCGAAATGGTGATCCCGCGTGCCTTCTCTTCCGGCGCGCCGTCGATCTGGTCATAGGCCTGGAAATCACCGAAATACTTCGTGATCGCCGCCGTCAGCGTCGTCTTGCCGTGGTCAACGTGACCAATCGTGCCAATGTTGCAGTGCGGCTTGCCGCGCTCAAACTTTTCCTTGCCCATGGTAGGCTCCTTTTTCTTGTCTCACGGTGCGTGCCTGCGCACACATCCTACAGTGGTGGGTAGGGTGCGTGGTTTCCCACGCACCGCGGGTTATGCGTATTTCGACTGGATCTCGTCCGAGATGTTCTGCGGGACCGGGTCGTAGTGATCGAACTGCATCGTAAACTGCGCACGGCCCGAAGACATGGAGCGCAGCGTGTTGATGTAGCCAAACATATTCGCCAAAGGCACCATCGCGTTGATGGCAACCGCGTTGCCGCGAGGTTCCTGGCCGGTCACCTGACCGCGACGGGAGGTCAGGTCACCAATGATGCCGCCGGTATAGTCTTCCGGTGTGATCACTTCGACCTTCATCATCGGCTCAAGCAGTTTCGCCCCGGCTTTCTTCATGCCTTCGCGCATGCCCATCCGTGCCGCGATTTCAAACGCCAGAACCGAGGAGTCCACGTCGTGGAACTTACCGTCGATCAAGGCGACCTTGAAGTCGATCACAGGGAAGCCAGCAAGCGGACCGGAGTCCATGACGGACTTGATGCCCTTTTCAACACCTGGGATGTATTCCTTGGGCACAGACCCACCGACGATGCGGCTTTCGAAGGAATAGCCCTCGCCCGGCTCTGTCGGCGAGATGATCATCTTCACTTCGGCGAACTGACCGGACCCACCCGACTGCTTCTTGTGGGTGTACGTGTGTTCGACCTCGTGACCGATGGTCTCGCGGTATGCCACCTGCGGCGCACCGATATTGGCTTCGACCTTGAATTCGCGCTTCAGACGATCAACCAGGATATCGAGGTGCAATTCGCCCATGCCCTTCATGATGGTCTGACCGGATTCCAGATCAGTTTCCACACGGAAGGACGGATCTTCGGCCGCAAGACGCTGCAGACCCTGAGACATTTTCTCCTGGTCGGCTTTTGTCTTTGGCTCAACCGCAATCTCGATCACCGGATCGGGGAAGGTCATTGTTTCAAGAACCACCGGCTCGTTGGTGGCACACAGTGTGTCACCTGTCGTGGTGTCTTTCAGACCTGCCAGCGCGATGATGTCGCCTGCAAATGCCTCGTCGATCTCTTCACGCTCGATGGCGTGCATGATCATCATACGACCGACACGCTCTTTCTTGCCTTTGGTCGAGTTCAGAATGCCGTCGCCCTTGTTGATCTTGCCCGAGTAGATGCGGGTAAAGGTCAACGAACCGACAAACGGGTCATTCATGATCTTGAACGCCAACGCAGAGAACGGGGTGTCGTCAGACGCCTCGCGCGGGATATCGCGTGTTTCCGTTTCGTCATCGGGCGAGAAGCCCATGAGCGTCGGAACGTCGCGCGGACCCGGCAGGAAATCAACCACTGCGTTAAGAAGCGGCTGCACACCTTTGTTTTTGAAGGCAGAACCCGCCAACATCGGGAAGAACGACAAAGACAGCGTGCCCTTACGGATCAGCTTGCGCAGGGTCGCCTCGTCCGGCTCTTCGCCTTCGAGGTAGGCTTCCATTGCGTCGTCGTCCATTTCGACGGCCAGCTCGATCATATTGTCGCGCCATTTCTGGGCAAGCTCCTGAAGCTCTGCCCGGATGGGACGGCGCTCCCAGGATGCGCCAAGATCTTCGCCGATCCAGACCCATTCTTCCATCTTGATCAGGTCGATCATGCCTTCCAGCGTGTCTTCCGACCCGATCGGCAGACCGATCGGCAAGGGTGTCCCGCCGGTGCGATCCTTGACCATCTCGACACAGTTGAAGAAGTCAGCACCGATCTTGTCCATCTTGTTGACGAACACCAGACGCGGGACGCTATAGCGGTCAGCCTGACGCCAGACGGTTTCGGTCTGGGGCTCAACACCCGCGTTGCCGTCAAGCAAAGCCACCGCACCATCCAGAACCGCCAAGGACCGTTCAACTTCAATGGTGAAGTCCACGTGTCCGGGCGTGTCGATGATGTTGAAACGTGTCTTTGTTTCAGACGTGCCCTCGGGCGTCGGGTCTTCCTGACGCTGCCAGAACGTTGTTGTCGCAGCGGATGTGATGGTGATGCCGCGCTCGGCTTCCTGCTCCATCCAATCCATTGTGGACGCGCCCTCGTGGGTTTCGCCCATCTTGTGGTTCTTGCCGGTGTAATACAGGATCCGTTCGGTCATCGTTGTTTTGCCGGCGTCGATATGCGCCATGATCCCGAAATTCCGGTAGCGATCCAGAGGATATTCGCGTGCCATGTGTATTGGCTCCTATTACCAGCGGTAGTGGCTGAACGCTTTGTTCGCGTCGGCCATCTTGTGGGTGTCTTCGCGTTTCTTCACGGCAGAACCGCGCGAATTCACAGCATCCAGAAGTTCGCCAGCAAGACGCTCTTCCATTGTATTTTCGTTGCGTGACCGGCTGGCATTGATCAACCAGCGGATGGCAAGGGCTTCGCGGCGCTCCGGGCGCACTTCGACAGGCACCTGGTATGTCGCACCACCAACCCGGCGGGACCGAACCTCGACCGACGGCTTGATGTTGTCCAACGCCTCGTGGAAGATTTCCACTGGCGCGCGCTTTACCTTGTTTTCAACGCGATCCAGCGCGCTGTAGACAATGCGTTCTGCGGTCGATTTTTTACCATCGATCATCAGGTTGTTCATGAACTTGGTCAGAACCCGATCACCATATTTGGCATCGGGCAGGACTTCGCGTTTTTCTGCGGCGTGACGACGAGACATCTGGTATTCCTCTTACTTCGGACGCTTCGCGCCATATTTCGAACGGCGTTGCTTCCGGTCCTTGACGCCCTGGGTATCCAGAACACCACGCAGGATGTGATAGCGCACACCGGGAAGGTCTTTTACACGACCGCCACGGATCAGGACGACGGAGTGTTCCTGAAGGTTGTGGCTTTCGCCCGGGATATAGCTGATGACTTCATAGCCATTGGTCAAACGCACCTTGGCCACTTTCCGCATCGCCGAGTTCGGCTTTTTCGGAGTGGTTGTATAGACGCGTGTGCATACGCCCCGCTTCTGCGGGCACTGCTCAAGGTGCTGCGACTTCGAGCGTTTGATTTTCGGCTGCCGCGGCTTGCGGATCAGCTGTTGGATCGTTGGCATTCCGGTTCTTTCCCCGTGTAGCTCACATATGTGGTGCACGGGGTGACCCGTGCGGGTTTATCGAAAAACCACGCGCGTCCGCATGGCTCTGTTCACTGCGCGCCGTATCGTACAATAACGACGCAAAATACCGCATCCGCTTCCCAAAACGAAAGCGATACGGTGCATTTCCAGAGGATCGGGGCGTTTGGCCCGGATCTTGACCGCTCCAGTCATGTAAATCGACAAATGAGGGATCACCCCCGTCGAATTAAGCGGGCGTATATGGGGAGTCGCAGACCATGTCAACAGCCGCCCGGTGCTTGTATGCAAGGCGTTTGCGATGCAAGGGTGTGGTATCAGAAACAGCACATGTCCGCAGGTCAAAACGTCATGCAAGTTATCCTTTTCTGCCGGTTTTCCTATCCTGCTGAAGGCGGGTTTCAGGTGGATCACAACACGGTCGCGGACCGCCGCAACGCTTTGTACCAGCCAGAGCGCATGGAGCTGCGGCTGTCGCTGTTTGAACATTTCTGTCTGCCGGGGCTCAAAGCGCAGACCGATCCGGATTTCGATCTCGTTGTTCTTGTCGGAAGCTGCCTGCCGGACCCCTACTTCGCCAGATTGCAGAAACTGCTGCACGACATGCCGCAAGCGCGGATCGTGGCCCGTGATCCCGCACCGCACCGTCAGGTCTGCCAATCGGTGCTGAATGCCGCGCGCAAACATATTAACAAACCGTGTTTGCAGGTCCGTCATGATGACGATGATGCCCTGGCGGTGGATTTTGTGGCAAAGCTGCGCAAGGCCGCCAGTGATTGCGACGCGTTGGTTCTGGGCAATCGCCTGGTCGGCTTTGACTGGAATCGTGGTTACACGGTGCGCGCGTCGCAGATCAATCGCTTTGAACTGGTGGAAACCGTGACGCCCTATCTGGGTGTCGCACAGGCGATGGCGGTTCAGGGCGGGGTCCGGCAAAGCCAGATGAACTTTGCCCATAGCCGCATCAATCGGTTCATGCCCACGGTCACCTTTACCGATCCGCCCATGTTTCTAAGGGCGCATCACGGCTACAACGACTCGCGTCAGACGCGCAAAGCAAGCGTCGCGGATTTTCATGCTCCGACGCTGGATCACATAGACCTTCTGAACCGCCGCTTTGCGCTTACGGCTGACGCGGTGCAACAGGCGTTCGCACCTGCCGCTTCAACCGGGCCTCGCGCAGCAGGCTGAACACGCCCGTTGACACAATGATCGCCGCCCCCAGAAGCGTCAGCGGCACCGGCCATTCGCCAAAGACAACAAACCCCAGGATCAGCGCCCAAACCAAACCAGTGTAGCGGAACGGAGCCACAAAGCTGACCTCGCCAACCCGCATGACCATCACGCTGCACAGATACGCGGCGATGATAAAGCTGGTGGACAGCAAAACCAGACCGGTCAACCGGGGCGTCAGCACCACCCAATCCTGTCCCAGCGACCACCCGGCGGCGAACAGCATTACCATAACCGACGACACAAATGTCACCGTCAATGACGGGGCATCCGCCGAAATGCGCCGCGTGACCAAATCACGAACCGTCACCGCACCCACAGCGCAGAGCGCGTAAACCGACGCCCCGGTAAAGCCTTCGGTTCCGGGGCGCACAATCAGCAACATTCCACAAAAACCGATGGCAATCGCCGTCCAGCGCCGCCAGCCAACCGCTTCTCGAAAAACAAGCGCACCCCCCAATGTCACTGTCAGCGGCAACATCTGAAGAAGCGCGGTTACATTCGCCAAAGGCATTGCAAGCAGCGCCGTCAGAAAGAAAAACGCCGCCACGGATTCGGCGACCCCCCGGATGCCGATCAAAAGCCAATCGCGTTTGGGCAGGCGCAGCTGCAGACCTTTGAAATACCATGCCATGCCCAGCAATGCCGCCGATGCAAGAATGCCCCGTATCACCAAAAGCTGCGACAGCGGCATCGCGCCACCGGTTGCCTTGATCGCCGCATCCCCAAAGGTGAACGCCGCCATCGCCAGACACATCAAGATCGCACCGCGCGTGTTTTCGGAAAGCTTGGACATTCCTGTGCCTTAGCAGCGGACAGAGTGTCACGGCAATGTAAATACGCAGCCAGGCTCCTGCATCGTTAAGCGCTTTGGAACTTGTCCCATTCAGTGTATCGCACATAAAGGACGACCGTGTTCGCACGCCAGACATGTCAGGAATATCCGTGGCTCAGCCCCTAAACGACGATCTTACGACCGGGTCGATGCTCTCTCATTACAAAACACTCGCCATTCCCGCCGCGTTCGGGATGCTGTTTGCGACCCTGTATAATGTGGTGGATGTTTTCTACGCGGGCCAGTTGTCAACCGAGGCACAGGCCGGGCTGGCGATCGGATATCAGGCGTTTTTCATCATGATGTCCATCGGCTTTGGCCTTGGCTCGGGCCTCAGCGCTTTGGTCAGCAATGCCAAAGGGGAAAAGAACAACACAGCCGCACGCAACCTGGCGGCCCAAGGGCTCAGCTTTGGCACTCTGGCGACACTGAGCCTGATGGTCATCGGGTTTTTCGGCGGTCCCCATCTTATCGCGCTGGTGTCGGAACCCGGTGGCTACCGGGATGCCGCGCTGACCTATTTCAGCTTCCTAATCCTCGCCCTGCCCGGTTTTCTTCTGGCCTATGGCGGCAATGGCATCCTGCAAGCCCATGGCGACAGCCGGTCCATGCAGCGCGCGCTTATGGTTGCGTTTTTCGCCAATATCGCACTGAACCCGCTGTTCATGTTCGGCATTCCCGGTCTTTGGGGCGGATTGGGCCTTACCGGCATCGCGGTCGCCACCATCCTGAGCCAAACCGGCGTGATGATTTTCCTGATGACCCGCATCTTTGCGTTAAACACGATGGCGCGGATAACTCTGGCTGACTTTGTGCCCGACTGGCACTGTTACAAAGCCATCATAGCCCAGATGGCTCCCGCGAGCACCGCCATGCTGGTGATGTTTGTCTCTGGCTTTGTGGTGCAATTCGCCTTGAAGGAATTCGGCGAAGAGGCAATCGCCGCCTACGGCGTCGCGTTGCGTATCGAGCAGATCCTGCTTTTGCCGGTCTTGGGCATGACGGGTGCGCTGCTGCCAATTGCTGGACAAAATTTCGGGGCCAGAAACTATGACCGCGTGCGGGAAGCCGTGTTCTTTTGCTGGAAAATCGGCTTTGCCATGTCCGCTATCGCGATGCCGCTCTTGTGGTTCGGCGGCCAATACGCGATGCGCCCTTTCACGGCCGACCCCGACGTGATCACCATTGGCGCAAGCTATCTGCTGGTCGATGGCTTCCTGTTTCCGGTTTACATGATGCTCTTCTCGATAAACTCGCTTTTGCAAGCGCTTAAACAGCCGATCTACACGCTTTGGATCAGCATCTACCGCCAGGGCTTTGGCGTCGCTTTCTTTATCTGGGTGTTCATCGGAATTCTGGGCTTTGATGTCTGGGGCGTCTGGCTGGGCATCGGCGTCGCGGTCTCCAGCGGCTGGGTGATCGCGCTGTTGGTCGCCGCCAAAGTCGCAGAGCGCCAAATGGGAGGGCTGCGCCCGCAAATCGCCTGACCTGCGGGCGCGCCTGACCGACATTACGGGGGGAGAACCGCGCGGCTGGTCAGTACAAAACCAAAACCATCAGACAATCGCCATGTCGTCCCATGTGGTCTGGTATCCAAGGTCGGACAAAGACGCGATGGACAGGTCTGTCAGTGGATTTTCCTCTCCGCTGTCAAGAAACGGCGTCATGATCTCGTCCGCTCCGAACACCTCCTCGGCCCAATGTCCCCGGTCTGATCCGGGATTGCCTGTGCTGTTTTCGACAGGCACGCCAAAACCGGGATCAGTGGCGAATATTTGTGGAAACACGGCCTCATAGGCTTCGATCGCGTTGTCGCCGACAAACCGCACCTCATCGCCGATATCGGTCAACAATCCCTGCGTGTCCCACGTCGTTCCAAGCCCAACGGCGTGCAACAATTCATGCAACACGGTATCTTCGAGCAATTCACTGCCCGGCGGAGCTGCCGGGTTGGCGGTATTGATTTCGATTTCAGCCAGAATCGGAAGCAACGTGTCATTGCGCAAGAGCGTCGGTCCGGCCGACCCCAACAACGTGGACTCCTGTGAAAACAACGTCGCGTTGATGGCGATGTCATCCACGACAGAACCATCCGTGAACGCAATATCCGTCACACCATCGGTTATCACGTCGCTGATGATCTCTGTTGCTTCGATAAATGGGCGTTGCAATTCTTCGGTCCAGCCGGGCCCGTCAAAAAAGATGTCGATATTATACCCATCCGGATTTTCAGCGTTTGAGGTATACCTGTCCAACAACGCACTTGACTGTTCCGGCTCAGGTCTCAAATCCTCGATATCCATCTGCCAATTCTGGAAAAGCTCAAAAAGCCAATCCCGAACCTCATCCGGCAGATGGGACAGTGGCGAAAGATCATCTTCCACCCCTGGTGGCGTCTTTTCGTCCAACCCGTCGCTCAACCAATCCGGCGCGTCCCTGTCACCGCTTTCGTCCAGTGTTTCAGGCGGTGTGCCCATGGGCCGTGCAATGTCATGCGGTGCGTCTGCCTCTGGCGGTGTATCGGTCACTGGGGGGTCGAAAAAAATCGTCTCGACGCCCGTATTGAATAGATGTTTCATCGCGATCTACACTCCTTTTGCCGAAAGACGGACCATTCCGTCCTCGGTGACGGCACAGTCGCAAATGCGTCAGCTATGAGAACCGCGTGCGCCTGAAACACCAGTATCCGGCATTTCTGCGCTGTTTTGCCTTTGGGCCGTATCTGGGAAATCGCTGATCACACAACCTCTGTTGCGGCGCGGCATTTTCTTGCTTTCACGCCACGCCCAAAACAGCAGTCAAGCGCTGCACCGCGCGGGCTCACCGAGAGTTCAGAGAATCAAGGGACGCCAAATCCAAATGCGCCTTCACCGCAAAAGTCAGTGTTTTGTGCGGCTCTCAGCAAAAGCGATCACATGACGCAAAAACGAAAAAGGCCCCCGCGCAAAACGCAGGGGCCTTTCTCAAATCAAAAAACGCGATGCGCTTATTCGCGGCTTTCCGGTGTGTCGACAATGATGTTGTCGAACTCGTCGCCGCCAACCACATCGTCCACCATATCCGGTGCTGCCAGGGCCGCCGCCTGTTCGGCTTCTTCGCGGCGTGCTTCGATCACGACATTGTCGCGGTCCTGGGCAACACGGCGCATCTTTTGCGTCGCACCACCTGTACCCGCCGGGATCAAACGACCCACGATGACGTTCTCTTTCAGGCCAACCAGCTTGTCTTTCTTGCCCTGAACCGATGCCTCGGTCAGCACCCGCGTGGTTTCCTGGAACGACGCCGCCGAGATGAACGACCGTGTCTGCAAGGACGCCTTGGTGATCCCCAACAAAATCGGTTCACCCTGCGCCTCGCGGCCCCCCTTCGACAGCGCCTTTTCATTGGCGGCGTCAAATTCGGCCTTGTCGACATGCTCACCCTTAAGAAGCGTGGTGTCACCAGAATCCTGGATTTCCCACTTCTGCAGCATCTGGCGCACGATGACTTCGACATGTTTGTCGTTAATCTTCACACCTTGCAGGCGATAGACGTCCTGAACCTCGTCGATCATGTAGTTGGCCAACGCCTCGACACCCATGATGGACAGGATGTCATGCGGCGCGGGGTTGCCGTCCATGATGTATTCACCCTTCTGGATGAAGTCATTTTCCTGCACAGGAATGTGCTTGCCCTTGGGCACCATGTATTCGACCGGCTCCAACGACTCGTCGGCTGGTTGAATGCTGATCCGGCGCTTGTTCTTGTAGTCCTTGCCGTAGCGCACATACCCGTCGATTTCCGCGATGATGGCGTGGTCTTTGGGGCGACGTGCCTCAAACAGCTCGGCCACACGCGGCAGACCACCGGTGATGTCCTTGGTCTTGGCGCCCTCGCGCGGGATACGTGCAACCACGTCCCCGGCTTTGACATCCTGACCATCCTCGACCGACAGAACCGCATCCACAGACATCGGATAGGTGATCGGATTGCCCGCATCATTGCGCAGCGGCTCTCCGTCAGTGCCCATCAGAATGATCTCGGGCTTAAGCTCATTGCCCTTGGGGGCAGCACGCCAGTCGATCACGATCTTCTGGGTCATGCCCGTCGCATCGTCAGTCTCGTCACGAACGGCAACACCGGCGGTCAGATCCACATGCTTTGCCACACCGTCTTTCTCGGCGATGATCGGAAGCGTGTACGGGTCCCATTCAAACAGCTTGTCGCCACGGGCAATGGTGTCGCCCTCTTTGACAAACAGCTTGGTGCCGTAGCCCAGCTTGTGGCTGGCGCGTTCTTCACCATGCTCGTCCACAATTCGCAGCTTCATGTTGCGGCCCATGACCAACATATCGCCCGAGGAGTTTTCAAGCGTGGAGGCATTGTCAAACTCGACCTTGCCTTCCTGGCTTGCTTCCTGGAACGATTGCTGACCACCTTGCGCAACACCGCCGATGTGGAACGTCCGCATCGTCAGCTGTGTGCCCGGTTCCCCAATCGACTGCGCCGCGATGATCCCCACGGCCTCGCCGGTGTTGACCATCGTCCCGCGTGCCAGGTCACGACCATAGCACATCGCGCACACGCCCTCTTCGGCCTCACAGGTCAGCGGTGAGCGGATGCGCATCTGCACAACGCCCGCTTCCTCGATCGCGTCCGACATCCGTTCGTCGATCAACTGACCGGCACGGCACAGCACCTCGTCCGAACCCGGCTTCACGATATCATCCGCCGCCACACGACCAAGGATACGCTCTGCCAGCGACGCCACAACTTCACCGTCATTGACAGCCGCTTGCGCGGTGATCGCACGCTCGGTGCCGCAATCGTGCATGCGCACGATGCAATCCTGTGCCACGTCCACCAGACGACGCGTCAGATAGCCCGAGTTCGCCGTCTTCAAAGCCGTATCCGACAGACCCTTTCGGGCACCGTGGGTCGAGTTGAAGTATTCAAGAACGGTCAGACCTTCCTTGAAGTTCGAAATGATCGGCGTTTCGATGATGTCGCCATTCGGCTTTGCCATCAGGCCGCGCATCCCGCCCAGCTGCTTCATCTGCGTAACAGAACCACGCGCGCCGGAATGGGCCATCATGTAAACCGAGTTCGGCTCACGGGTCGATCCATCCGCATCCGTCTGATCGGCGGAAATGGTGGACATCATCGCCTCGGTGACCTTGTCGTTACACTTTGACCAGGCATCGACAACCTTGTTGTACTTTTCGCCCTGAGTGATCAGGCCGTCCATGTACTGCTGTTCAAAATCCTTCACCTGATCGCGGGTCTCTTCCACGATGGGCCATTTGCTGTCCGGGATCACCATGTCGTCCTTGCCGAACGAAATGCCCGCCTTGAACGCTTCTTTGAAGCCCATGGTCATGATCTGATCACAGAAAATGACAGACTCTTTCTGACCACAGTAGCGGTAGACCGTGTCGATCACTTTCTGCACGTCTTTCTTGCGCAAAAGCGTGTTCACCAGATCAAACGGCGCTTTGGCGTTCAGCGGCAGCAAGCCACCCAGACGCGCCCGGCCCGGCGTGGTTTCATAGCGCTGCATGACTTCATTGCCTTCGTCATCAATCTGCTTGATGCGGCACTGGATCTTGGCGTGCAGATGCACTTCGCCAGCGTTCAGCGCGTGCTCAACCTCTTCGACAGAGCCAAACACCATGCCTTCGCCTTTCATGCCTTCGCGCATGATGGACACGTAATACAGACCAAGGATCATATCCTGCGACGGAACAATGATCGGCGCACCGTTGGCAGGCGACAGAACGTTGTTCGTCGACATCATCAGAACACGCGCTTCAAGCTGCGCCTCAAGGCTCAGAGGGACGTGAACCGCCATCTGGTCGCCATCAAAGTCGGCGTTAAAGGCCGAACAGACCAGCGGGTGAAGCTGGATCGCCTTGCCCTCGATCAGAACCGGCTCAAACGCCTGAATACCTAAGCGGTGCAGCGTCGGCGCACGGTTTAGCAGAACAGGGTGCTCGCGGATCACCTCGTCAAGAATATCCCAAACTTCCGGGCGCTCTTTCTCGACCAGCTTCTTCGCCTGCTTCACGGTCGAGGACAGCCCTTTGGCCTCAAGTCGCGAGTAAATGAACGGCTTGAACAGCTCCAACGCCATCTTCTTCGGCAAGCCACATTGATGCAGCTTCAGTTCCGGACCGGTCACAATCACCGACCGGCCCGAGAAGTCGACGCGTTTCCCCAAAAGGTTCTGACGGAAACGGCCCTGCTTGCCCTTGAGCATGTCGGACAGCGATTTCAGCGGGCGCTTGTTGGCGCCCGTGATGACGCGACCCCGACGGCCGTTGTCAAACAGCGCATCCACAGATTCCTGCAACATCCGCTTTTCGTTGCGCACGATGATGTCCGGCGCGCGCAGCTCAATCAGACGCTTGAGACGGTTGTTCCGGTTGATCACACGACGATACAGATCGTTCAGGTCAGACGTCGCAAAACGGCCCCCATCCAGCGGCACCAGCGGGCGCAATTCGGGCGGGATCACGGGGATCACGGTCAGAACCATCCATTCAGGGCGGTTGCCGGATTCAAGGAAGCTCTCAACAACCTTCAAGCGTTTGATGATCTTCTTAGGCTTCAACTCGCCTGTCGCCTCTTTCAGATCCGCGCGCAGCTGATCTGCCTCGGCCTCAAGGTCGATATTGGCAAGCATTTCACGGATTGCTTCGGCACCAATATTTGCGGTGAAGGCGTCCATGCCATAAACGTCTTGCGCGTCCATGAACTCTTCTTCGCTCATCAACTGGCCGTAGGTCAGGTCGGTCAAGCCCGGCTCAATCACAACGTAGTTTTCAAAGTAAAGGATACGCTCCAGATCGCGCAGCGTCATATCCAGCATCAGGCCGATGCGCGACGGCAGCGACTTGAGGAACCAGATATGCGCGCAGGGTGCGGCCAGTTCGATGTGGCCCATACGCTCGCGACGGACCTTTTGCAGCGTGACTTCCACACCGCATTTCTCGCAGACAACGCCGCGATACTTCATGCGCTTGTATTTGCCGCACAGGCATTCGTAATCTTTGATCGGGCCAAAGATACGCGCGCAGAACAGACCGTCACGTTCGGGCTTGAACGTCCGGTAGTTGATCGTCTCGGGCTTTTTGATCTCCCCGAAAGACCACGACAAAATGCGCTCGGGCGAGGCAAGCGAGACCTTGATCTCGTCAAACACCTTCTGCGGCGCGATCGGGTTAAACGGGTTGTTCGTCAGTTCCTGGTTCATGTCTTTACCTTTCTAAGGCGTGCGTAGGGTCAGAGGGCGGGCAAGGCGGTTCGAACCGCCTTGTTCAAGCGTGTTCGAACACGCTTTTCCGTCACTCATCCTCCTCCGCATCCAGGAGTTCCATATTCAGGCCGAGGCCGCGGACTTCTTTCACGAGAACGTTAAAGCTCTCGGGAACGCCCGCTTCAAAGTTATCCTCGCCCTTGACGATGCTTTCATAGACCTTGGTCCGGCCCGCGACGTCATCGGACTTTACCGTCAGCATTTCCTGCAGGGTATAGGCCGCGCCGTACGCTTCCAGCGCCCAGACTTCCATTTCCCCGAAACGCTGACCCCCGAACTGCGCCTTACCACCCAGCGGCTGCTGCGTGACAAGAGAGTACGGACCAGTGGACCGTGCGTGGATCTTGTCGTCGACAAGGTGGTGCAGCTTGAGCAGGTACTTGACCCCAACAGTCACAGGGCGCGCAAACTGCTCGCCCGAGCGACCGTCAAACAGGATCGACTGACCCGAAGTGTCAAAGCCCGCGCGCACAAGCGCATCGTTGACATCGGCTTCCTTCGCCCCGTCAAAGACCGGCGTTGCAATCGGCACACCATGTGTGACGTTGCTTGCCGCTGTGACAAGCGCCGCCTCATCCATGTCTTTGATGCCCTCTTCATAGACATCATCGCCATAGGCAATGCGCATCGCCTCGCGCACAGGTGTCAGATCACCGGAACGGCGATAGTCCTGCAACGCGTCGTCAATCTTCACGCCCATACCACGTGCGGCCCAACCCATGTGGGTTTCAAGGATCTGGCCGACGTTCATACGCGACGGCACGCCCAGCGGGTTTAGACAGAAATCAACCGGCGTCCCATCCGCGAGGAACGGCATGTCCTCCATCGGGACAACCTTGGAAATCACACCCTTGTTGCCGTGACGCCCGGCCATCTTGTCACCCGGCTGCAGCTTGCGCTTCACCGCGACAAAGACCTTGACCATCTTCATCACACCCGGAGGCAGATCGTCCCCGCGACGGACCTTTTCGACCTTGTCCTCGAACCGCGCATCAAGCGCACGTTTTTGCGCCTCATACTGCTCGTTCAGGGCTTCAACGATCTTGGCATCGTCCTCGTCTTCCAGCGCCAACTGCCACCACTGACCACGGGTCAGGGATTCAAGCAGCTCTTCTGTGATCTGGCTGTTCGACTTGACGCCTTTCGGGCCTTTGACAGCCATCTTGCCAAGGATCATGTCCTTCAAACGCGCATAGATGTTGCGGTCGAGGATCGCCAATTCGTCGTCCCGGTCACGGGCCAGACGCTCGACTTCTTCCCGCTCGATCTGCAAGGCACGTTCGTCTTTTTCGACGCCGTGGCGGTTGAAAACGCGCACCTCAACAACCGTGCCAAAATCACCCGGCTTCACGCGCAGCGATGTATCGCGCACGTCCGAGGCTTTCTCACCGAAGATGGCACGGAGGAGTTTCTCTTCCGGCGTCATCGGGCTTTCGCCCTTTGGCGTGATCTTACCGACAAGAATATCACCCGGCTCCACGTCCGCGCCGATGTAAACGATGCCCGCCTCGTCGAGGTTGCGCAGCGCTTCTTCACCGACGTTCGGAATGTCGCGTGTGATCTCTTCCGGCCCAAGCTTGGTGTCACGCGCGGCGACTTCAAACTCTTCAATGTGGACAGAGGTGAACACGTCATCCCGCGCAATCCGTTCGGAAATCAGGATCGAGTCTTCGTAGTTGTACCCATTCCACGGCATAAACGCGACGACCACGTTCTTACCAAGCGCCAGTTCACCCAGATCGGTCGATGGACCATCCGCGATCACTTCGCCTTTGCCAACCGTGTCACCCACGTTCACCAGCGGACGCTGGTTGATGCAGGTGTTCTGGTTCGAGCGTTGGAACTTGCGCAGACGGTAGATGTCCACGCCAGCGTCGCCCAGCTCAAGGTCTTCGGTCGCCCGCACAACGATACGTGTCGCGTCCACCTGGTCGATGATCCCGGCACGCTTTGCCATGATCGCCGCCCCCGAATCCCGCGCAACCACGCCTTCGATGCCGGTGCCAACCAACGGCGCTTCAGAGCGCAGCGTTGGAACCGCCTGACGTTGCATGTTCGATCCCATCAGGGCCCGGTTCGCGTCGTCATTTTCCAGGAACGGAATAAGCGAGGCCGCAACCGAGACCAGCTGCTTGGGTGACACGTCGATCAGATCAACGCTTTCATTGGGCGCAAGTGTGTATTCCCCCGACTGACGGGTGTTCACAAACTCATTGATGAACTTGCCGTTCTCATCCAGCGTCGCGTTCGCTTGGGCAACAGTATGACGCTGCTCTTCGGTGGCGGACATATATTGGACCTCGTCGGTCACGCGCCCGTCTTCGACCTTGCGATACGGTGTTTCGATGAACCCGTACTTGTTGACCCGCGCAAACGTGGCGAGTGAGTTGATCAGACCAATGTTCGGCCCTTCGGGCGTTTCAATCGGGCACATCCGACCATAGTGGGTCGCGTGTACGTCGCGCACCTCAAAGCCCGCCCGTTCACGCGTCAGACCACCCGGCCCAAGCGCCGACAAACGACGCTTATGCGTCACTTCGGACAGCGGGTTTGTCTGGTCCATGAACTGCGACAGCTGCGACGAGCCGAAGAATTCACGTACAGCCGCAGCCGCCGGCTTTGCGTTGATCAGGTCTTGCGGCATCACCGTATCGATCTCGACCGAGGACATACGCTCCTTGATCGCCCGCTCCATCCGCAGAAGGCCGACGCGATACTGGTTCTCCATCAATTCACCAACGGACCGCACGCGGCGGTTGCCAAGGTGGTCAATGTCGTCAATGTCGCCACGCCCATCACGCAGGTCCACCAGCGCCTTGATACAGGCCACGATATCGTCGCGATCCAGCGTGCGCTGGGTGTCCGGCTTATCAAGCGCCAGACGCATATTCATCTTCACACGACCAACAGCAGACAGATCATACCGCTCTGAATCGAAGAACAGCGTGTCAAACAGCGCCGACGCCGCCTCAACGGTGGGCGGCTCGCCCGGACGCATGACGCGATAAATGTCCATGAGCGCGGTTTCGCGGTTCATGTTCTTGTCGTTCGCCATGGTGTTGCGCATGTACGGGCCGACAGTGACGTTGTCGATGTCCAGCACCGGAATCTCGGTCACGCCCGCGTCGATCAGCTCTTTCAGGCTGCCACCGGTGACGGCACCGTCCTTGTCGACTTCCCATGTCAACTCGTCACCCGCTTCGACATAGATCGCGCCGGTGTCTTCGTTGATGATGTCCTTGGACACAAACTTGCCGACGATCTGCTCGAACGGGAGCAGAAGATCGGTGATCTTGCCCTCGTCGATGATTTTCTTGACGGCGCGCGGCGTGACTTTCTTGCCTGCCTCGGCAAAGACTTCACCCGTGGCGGCATCAACCAGATCATAGGTCGGACGTGTGCCGCGCACGCGTTCGGGGAAGAACTTGGTTTCCCAACCTTCGCCCTTGCGCAACGTGTAGGTCACGGTGTCGTAATACGCGTCCATGATGTCTTCCTGGTCAAGACCAAGAGAATACAGAAGCGTCGTCACAGGCAGTTTCCGGCGACGGTCAATGCGCGCAAAGACAAGGTCTTTGGCGTCAAATTCAAAATCCAACCACGAGCCACGGTACGGAATAATCCGGCACGCAAACAGCAGCTTACCCGAGCTGTGCGTCTTGCCTTTGTCGTGGTCAAAGAACACGCCAGGAGACCGGTGCATCTGGGACACGATCACGCGTTCGGTGCCGTTCACGACAAACGTCCCGTTCGGCGTCATCAGGGGCATGTCCCCCATGAACACGTCTTGTTCCTTGATGTCTTTGACCGATTTCGCGCCGGTGTCTTCGTCGATATCGAACACGATCAGACGCAGCTTGACCTTCAGCGGCGCGCTGTAGGTCATGTCACGCTGTTGACACTCCTCAACATCGTATTTCGGCTTTTCCAGCTCGTAGCTGACGAATTCCAGCACAGAGGTTTCGTTGAAATCCTTGATCGGGAAGACCGACTGGAAGACACCTTTGATGCCTTCGCCATCAAGCGGCACTGGCTGGTCGCCGGATTTCAGGAAAAGATCGTAAGAAGATTTCTGAACCTCGATGAGGTTCGGCATCTCCAGAACCTCACGGATTTTACCATAATATTTACGAAGACGTTTCTGGCCAAGGAAGCTTTGCGCCATGGTCGATATCACCTTTTCATTCTCAGCTGAGCGTCACACCGTCGGGCACCGGCGATCCGCCCAATAGAGACAACAAAACCCGATCAATTCTCGGCCCGCATACCCACTGCGCACCACCCGATCCTTGGGTCCTGTCCAAGAAAAGCCCTTTTGCACAAAGAGCCTTTCCAAGACGGGAGCGGCTGGGCATGGATTTTCCATGCCCAGCCTCTTTTTCGTATCGGTGCGTGAACCCCACGCACCCGTCGATTACTTAAGCTCGACTTCCGCGCCAGCTGCTTCCAGCTTGCCCTTGATCTCTTCGGCTTCGTCCTTGGAAACCTGCTCTTTGACAGCTTTGCCGCCCGCTTCGACCAGCTCTTTGGCTTCTTTCAGGCCAAGACCTGTGATGCCGCGGACTTCCTTGATCACGTTGATCTTGGATGCGCCTGCCGACTTCAGGATGACGTCGAATTCTGTCTGTTCTTCAGCAGCAGCACCGCCGCCGCCATCAGCAGGGCCAGCCATCATCACTGCGCCGCCAGCTGCGGGCTCAATGCCGTATTCATCCTTGAGGATGGTTTTCAGTTCTTGTGCTTCGAGAAGCGTCAGACCAACGATCTCTTCTGCGAGTTTTTTAAGATCAGCCATTGTGACTTTGTCCTATCTAAATGTGTTCCAACGTCAGGGTTTCAACCCCACGAGGTATTCCAGGTGCCTTACGCCGCTTTCTCTTCGATGGTCGAGAGAACGGACGCGATGTTCGATGCCGGTGCGCCAATTGCGCCTGCGATGTTGGACGCAGGTGCGCCGACCATGCCAGCGATGGTCGCAATAAGCTCCTCGCGCGATGGCATTTTCGAAACGGCTTCAACGCCCGCCCGGTCAAGTGCGTTCTCGCCCATGGCCCCGCCAAGGATTTCGAACTTCTTGTTCTCCTTGGCAAAGTCCTCAGACACTTTGGCGGCCGCCACAGGGTCTTCGGAATAGGTCAGAACAGTCATGCCCGTCAGATAGTCGGCAATGCTCGCGCAGGGCTTTCCATCAAGGGCAATCTTGGCCAAACGGTTTTTGGCGACACGTACGGAACTTCCGGCATCGCGTGCGCGACCCCGAAGATCCTGCATCTCGGCAACTGTGAGTCCCTCGTAGTGGGCAACCACTACAACGCCAGAGCTTTCGAAGATCTGGCCGAGTTCCTCGACCACTTTCTCTTTTTGGGCTCTATCCACAGGTTTACTCCAGTTTGGGGGAAATCCCCCGGCTCAGTGGTACCGGATCGCTCCGGCGGTTTTGGTCCGCGGTTTGCGGTCCCAGCCCCGCCCTAGCGCTCAACGGTATGAGCCCTCGGCATGTCAGTCTGCTCCCGCCTCGGGCAGGAATTACAGACGTTTGCACGCCTACCCACCGTCTCGGACGTAACGCAAAACAGCGCATGACGAATCACGCGCTGTCTTACACAGGCTGCTTTACTGGCTTCGGCACAGATTGCCAAGGGGCAACCCCGGTCACGCACAACGAAAAAGGCGGGCCTTCGCAGACCCGCCTCCTTAAATCTCAAAAACTGAAAAGGCTCAGTTGCCAGTTGCGTTCTCGACATTGACCGACACGCCCGGCCCCATGGTCGAGGACAAAGAGATCTTCTTGAGATACGATCCCTTCGCACCTGCTGGCTTGGCCTTGCTGACCGCGTCGACAAAGGCCCGGATGTTCTCAACCAGCGCGCCTTCATCAAACGATGCTTTGCCAACACCGGCATGCACAACGCCAGCCTTCTCGGCCTTGAACTGAACCTGACCGCCCTTGGCCGCTTCGACCGCTTCCTTGACGTCCATGGTCACCGTGCCGATTTTCGGGTTCGGCATCAAGTTACGCGGGCCAAGAACCTTACCAAGGCGACCAACGATCGGCATCATGTCCGGTGTCGCAATGCAGCGTTCGAACTCGATCTTGCCGGATTGCACCGTCTCCATCAGGTCTTCTGCACCAACGATGTCGGCACCAGCGGCCTGTGCTTCTTCGGCCTTGGCACCACGGGCAAAGACCGCAACGCGTACGGATTTGCCTGTACCATTCGGCAGGTTGACCGTGCCGCGCACCATCTGGTCCGCATGACGCGGATCAACGCCCAGGTTCATCGCGATCTCGACGCTTTCGTCGAACTTCGTCTTGGTGTTTGCCTTGATCAGCTTGACCGCCTCTTCGACGGTGACATTTTCTTTTCCGGCAAAGGCTTCACGGGCGGCACGGGTGCGTTTTCCAAGTTTTGCCATCTTACTTCACCTCGATGCCCATGGACTTTGCAGCGCCCACGATTGTCTTCATTGCCGATTCAACGTCATTCGCGTTGAGATCTTTCATCTTCGCTTCGGCGATCTCGCGCACCTGCTTGACGGTAACACTTGCCACAGTCTCACGACCCGGCAGTTCCGCACCGCGCGGGCGGTTTCGCTTGCCCACGGGCTTCAGGCCCGCCGCCTTTTTCAGATAATAAGACGCAGGCGGCGTCTTGATGTTCATGGTGAAGGATTTGTCCTGATAATAGACAATCTCGGTCGGGCACGGTGCGCCCTGCTCCATGTCCTGCGTCTTGGCGTTGAACGCCTTGCAGAATTCCATGATATTGATGCCGCGCTGACCCAGCGCAGGGCCCACGGGGGGGCTTGGGTTGGCTTGACCTGCAGGGATCTGCAGCTTCATCTTGCCGGCAAGTTTCTTGGCCATGAGGCCTCTCCTTTTCCAACGACCACCGGGCGCGCCCGTCAGTCACCTATGTTGTGTGGTCCGGCCCAGACATCGCGATGCCCCGACCTCCCACAATTTGCCACGCCCCCGGAATCACACCCGACGACGTCGCGAAGCCAGCTAGACCAAAGAGACGACAAACACAAGCCCGCGGCATCGCACGCGTCAAATGGGTAGTCCGGGGGCGTTAGTTAAGTATCTCGAAAAAAACTGCGGGACATCTCTGGTTGAGCTCTGCCCCGCCTCGTCCGGCAATGGGTTCGCGCACGACAGGTGGCAAAAGCAGGTCCGTGGCGTGCCTGATCGCATCGGTCTCTTCTTTGAATTTAAGTCTGGACGGCGGATTGAATCCGATGGGCGCGAAACCTTCGCGAGGTTGGTAAAACCCGGCCCTGATCCTTTCGGCAATTTCAAGCAGCATTTCACAATGCGCAAGGCCGATACCGTTGGTGTATCCTTCCCGGCCCTTTGCAATTTCGGGAATATGGTCACTTGGCAGCATGTTCCAGATGGTGGTGGCAACCGTGGCAATATCCGTATCAGGCTGCCGGATGATCCAGCGATGAACATCTATGCCATGATCCCAATTCCAGTTGCACGCGAAACCATGACGGTCATCCGGCGTGCTCTCGGTGATCAACCAGTCGACGAATGACAACCATCGATTGCTGCTTTCGCCCCACCCGCTGTAGTCCTGCGCCCACTCCCGCAATACGCCATGAGCGCCAAGCTCTGCTAGTTTTCTAGCTTGCTCGGCACGCAACGGTGCCAATTTCTCTTGTAATGTCAAACGTTTATATGCAAGTTCTTTTTCTTCTTCCTCGCGGTAGCGTTCCAGATAGGGTTCTTCTCTTTTTTTCTCGCGTTGATCCATTGCTGCGAATTGGCTGGCCTCGCGATACTCGGTTTGATTAAAGTGGCCTCTATTAAACCTGATACGCGCGACAATTCCCGAAGCCGACGCTGGAAGATCTATAAGCTCGCTCTCCATTTTTTTTTGATAATAGGATACATAAGCTCGGGTTGCACCGGGAACCGCTGCCAATAGCGCCTCGGGCGACCCCAGATCGGCAATGCCTTCGGGATCGCAATGGCGTGCGGGAAAGACCACGCTCGTGACGGTTCTGGGGTCAGTGGAGGGCGCGCTCAACTCGATGCGGCACGGCATCTGATCGGACGCCCATTTTAAACCATCTGTCAGACGTTCCGCTGTCAAAAGCCCGTCACTCAACGCAGAAAGCGCATCAACGTCACTGGCACGCGCACCGGGCCGGATGTGTTGCACAAGGCGCGCCAGCTCTTTCATTGGGGGTTCCGGTATCCGGTCGACACGCGGTGGTCTGGGCTGGTCTGCGCTGCGCCTATGTTGCACATCCCGCGCCTTCTCCGCCTGCCCCTCAGGCGTCGCGGGGTAGACCCGTTCAGCGTTTGCGAAATCGGCGCTGCGGGGTTTCGCCTTCATCATATGGTCATGATAATTGTAAGATGTCCGCCACTTTTGCCGGGTCTTGGTCGCGGCCTCCGCTCCGTTCGCGGCAGATGCGCCACCTGTATCACCCGATCCAGAGCGGTCATCCGGCTGCCCGTTCGACGTCTTTTGCATCGCATCAAGCCGCGCCTGGATCAGCGCACCAAGGACGTTCAGAAATGTGACAACCAGCATATGACGCACAAAAAATCCCCCTTAGGTCGACCAAGAGGGATGTAAATGCACATTTTGACGAATCTACGTCGGTCGTAGGACCGGTAAAAGACCACGTCCTGATGACAGCGGTCAGATCCCTACTGCTTGGTGACCTGCGTGTATTCCAGCTCGACCGGCGTTTCCCGGCCAAAGATCACAACCGACACCTTGAGGCGCTGGTTGTCGTCGTCCACCTCTTCGATCATGCCATCGAAATCCTCGAACGGACCATCGTTAACCTTGACCTTCTCGCCCACCTCAAAGTGGATCAGCGTCCGAGGCGCGTCTTCGCCTTCGGCCACACGGCCAAGGATCGCCTGCACCTCGGCGTCGCGCATCGGCATCGGGCGGCCCTGCGGCCCCAGAAACCCGGTGACGCGGTTGATCGAATTGATCAGGTGATAGCCCTGATCCGACATTTCCATCCGCACCAGAACATATCCCGGCATAAAGCGGCGTTCGGTTGTCACCTTCTTGCCACGGCGGATTTCAATGACCTCTTCGGTCGGAACCAGAACTTCCTCGATCTGCTCCTGAAGGCCCTGCTCTTCCACCGCCTGAAGGATCTGCTCTGCGATCTTTTTCTCGAAATTCGAAAGAACGCTGACCGAGTACCATCGCTTCGCCATCTGGTCACAAATCCTTTTGTTCCTGCGGCCGCGCCGCCATCTGTTTACGTCACTCTCGACATGCTGCGATGTCGGCTCCGGAATAAAAAAGCGGCGTGCAACTCGAATCGATGCACGCCTTCATCCGTTCTGCGCCGTGGTTACCGTCTTAGCTTGCCCGATTCAAGGCCCGACCGGCATTAGCCGAACAGGTTCAGCAAGCCCTGCAACCCGCCCCGGATCAGGATGTCCACCAAAGCGAAGAACACCGCCGTCAACGCCGCCATGATAAACACCATGACCGTGGTCAGCAAAACCTCGCGGCGCGTCGGCCAAACGATCTTCGCCACCTCAGCGCGCACCTGCTGGATGAATTGAAGGGGATTGGTCGTCGCCATTGTGCTGGCCTCACTTTGCGTTTCTGCTGCTTCGCACTTAGCGAAGGATTCCGCCCATTTCAAGCATCTGTACCAGAATGCCTGCGCTGGACCACCCTAAAGCCCGCGACCGGCACAGCCATGATATCGAGAGAAATGGCAGGGGCACCAGGGTTCGAACCCGGGACCTACGGTTTTGGAGACCGTCGCTCTACCAGCTGAGCTATACCCCTATCACGCGCCGGTCATTAAGCGGCACGCCGGATGATTGCAAGCAGTTTTGGCAAATTTCAAGCCCCGGAACAACGTTGCCGGATCACAGACCTCACCTGAAACACATCAGACCTATGCGCGGGCCCGGCACCTGCGTTTTCCCTCCGGACACCCCGGCCCGTTTACGCAAAAGGGCCACCCGACGGGCAGCCCTTTCGTAACCGATATGATCTGCGCTTACGCGACGATCTTGGAGACGACGCCCGAACCGACGGTGCGGCCGCCTTCGCGGATCGCGAAGCGCAGGCCTTCTTCCATGGCGATCGGTGCGATCAGTTCAACGTCGAACTTCAGGTTGTCGCCCGGCATCACCATCT
>NZ_JBIQWA010000010.1:0-128146 GCF_046591575.1 Marivita sp. S0852 | reverse complement strand
CATGACATCAAGGGCCAGGGCATCTACTGCTATGTCACCCTGATGAACGGGGTCGACCCGTCTGACGAGCTGACCAAGGAATTGCGCAGCTGGGTGCGCACCGAAATCGGCCCCATCGCAAGCCCGGACGTGATCCAATGGGCCCCCGGCCTGCCCAAAACCCGCTCCGGCAAAATCATGCGCCGCATCCTGCGCAAAATCGCCGAAAACGACACAGATTCCCTGGGCGACACATCCACACTCGCAGACCCCTCTGTCGTCGATGACCTCATCGAAAACAGAAAAGGCTGACGAAATGGTGGGCTTAGACACAACGACAACCGTTGCGCCGGTTCTGATCCTGCTTGGCCCTCCGGGGGCCGGGAAAGGCACCCAGGCGCGGATGCTGCAGGACCGGTTCGGTCTGGTGCAGCTTAGCACAGGTGACCTGTTGCGCGCCGCAGTGGCCGCGGGCACCGAGGCCGGCAAGCGCGCCAAGGCGGTCATGGAGGCGGGAGAGCTGGTCAGCGACGACATCGTCATCTCCATCCTGCGCGACCGTTTGGCAGATCCCGACTGCGCCAAAGGCGTGATCCTTGACGGCTTTCCCCGCACAACGGTGCAGGCCAAAGCGCTGGATGCGCTTTTGGCCGCGTCAGGCCAGCGCGTGGATGCTGCCATCAGCCTGGATGTTGACGACGCCGCCATGGTGGCGCGGATTTCCGGGCGATATACCTGTGACGGTTGCGGCGAAGGCTATCATGACACCTATAAAACACCGACCACCAAAGATGTGTGTGACACGTGCCAAGGCACTGATTTCAAACGCAGAGCGGATGACAACGCCGAAACGGTCGCGGCGCGACTTGAGGCATATCATGCGCAGACATCTCCTTTGATTGCATTTTACCAAACACAGGGCGCGCTGGCCCGGGTGAATGCAATGGGGGCCATCAACGACATCGCATCCGACCTGGGCGCGATTGTAAAGAAAGCCACGGCCTGACGACGGCAGTGGTGGTTTGCGATCCGGCATCAATGGATTGCAAACGAGGGACGCCGCATCCGGGTGGATGTGGGCAAACGGAGGAAAAGGAGGAGCCGCAACATGGCGGACCAATCATCTCAAAACGCGCAAGGGTCAGAAAAGACCGACGCGGGCTACTGGGCAGCCAACCTGCGCATTATCGTGATCAGCCTTGTCATCTGGGCGCTGGTTTCATTCGGGTTCGGCATTCTGCTGCGCCCCATGTTGTCCGGCATAAGCATCGGCGGCACCGATCTTGGTTTCTGGTTCGCCCAGCAAGGATCGATCCTCGTCTTTCTGGCGCTGATCTTTTTCTACGCCTGGCGGATGAACAAGCTCGATAAAGAATTCGGCGTCGAGGAATAAGCGCAATGGATCAGTTTACAATCAACCTGCTGTTTGTGGGAGCGTCTTTTGCGCTTTACATCGGCATCGCGATCTGGGCCCGTGCCGGATCAACCTCTGAATTCTACGCTGCCGGTCGCGGCGTGCATCCCGTCACCAACGGGATGGCAACCGCGGCGGACTGGATGTCTGCGGCCTCGTTCATCTCGATGGCGGGGCTGATTGCCTTTACCGGCTACGACAACTCGACCTATCTGATGGGCTGGACCGGTGGCTACGTGCTTCTGGCGCTGCTGCTGGCCCCCTATCTGCGCAAGTTCGGCAAATACACCGTGTCCGAGTTCATCGGCGACCGGTTCTACAGCCCGACCGCGCGCGTGGTTGCGGTGGTGGCGCTTCTGGTGGCCTCTCTGACCTATGTGATCGGCCAGATGACCGGTGTGGGTGTTGCCTTTGGCCGTTTTCTTGAGGTCTCAAACACAGCCGGTCTGCTGATTGGGGCCTGTGTGGTGTTTGCCTATGCAGTTTTTGGCGGCATGAAAGGTGTGACCTACACACAGGTCGCGCAATACTGCGTTCTGATCATGGCCTACACGATTCCGGCGGTGTTTATTTCGTTGCAACTGACCGGCAATCCGATTCCGGCGTTGGGCCTGTTTGGCGAACACACCGCCTCTGGCACGCCGCTTTTGGAAAAGCTGGACCAGATCGTGACCGAGCTGGGGTTCAACGAATACACCGCCCAGCATGGCGACACGTTCAACATGGTCCTGTTCACGCTGTCCCTGATGATCGGGACCGCGGGTCTGCCCCATGTCATCATGCGCTTTTTCACGGTGCCCCGTGTCGCGGACGCGCGGTGGTCTGCGGGTTGGACGCTGGTCTTTATCGCGCTGCTGTATCTGACAGCCCCGGCAGTGGGTGCGATGGCGCGTCTGAATATCAGCGACATGATGTGGCCGAACGGCACATCGTCAGACCCCGTGTCGGTCGAGATGATCCAGAACGACGATCGCTATGACTGGATGGCCACCTGGCAGAAAACCGGCCTTCTGGGCTGGGAAGACAAGAACGGTGACGGTCGGATTGCGTATTTCAACGACAACAACCCCGAATCCGTTGCAGCCGCCGAAGCTGCCGGTTGGGGGTCGGAAAACGAGCTGACCAACTTCAACCGTGACATTCTGGTTCTGGCCAATCCCGAAATTGCCAACCTGCCCAGCTGGGTGATCGGTCTTGTGGCCGCAGGGGGTCTGGCGGCGGCGCTGTCAACGGCGGCGGGCCTGCTTCTGGCCATCTCGTCTGCGGTGTCGCACGACCTGATCAAAGGCTCGATCAGACCGGATATCTCGGAAAAGGGCGAACTTTTGTCGGCGCGTATTGCGATGGCTGTGGCGATTGTGGTGGCGACCTATCTGGGCCTCAATCCTCCGGGCTTTGCGGCGCAGACGGTGGCGCTGGCCTTTGGTCTGGCGGCGGCGTCGATCTTTCCTGCGCTGATGATGGGCATCTTTACCAAGGTGAACAACAAAGGGGCGGTTGCCGGGATGCTGGCCGGTCTGATTGTCACGCTGATCTACATCTTCCTGCACAAGGGCTGGTTCTTTGTGCCTGACACAAACAGCTTTACCGACGCAGATCCACTTTTGGGGACGGTCAAGTCCACCTCTTTCGGGGCCATCGGTGCCGCGATCAACTTTGCGGTTGCGTTCACTGTGTCCAAGATGACAGCCGATATCCCGCAAGAGATCGAAGACCTGGTCGAAAGCGTCCGCGTGCCCCGTGGCGCGGGTGCCGCCCAGGACCACTAAACAAACATTGGCGCGTTGCCCTATGGGGGGACGCGCTTTTGGCACAAGACGATCCCGCGCCGGGATATCTGGGGCGGGATTTTACATGCCCAAGCAAGAGCACCCAGTATGACCCCCGCCCCCGAAACCCTGTTTCAGTTTCTGTCAGCGATCCACCCCTATGACGCGATGGAGCATGCCGCCCTTCAGTCCATGATCCCCGCGTTCGATGTGCGCCGCTTTGACGCCGGGGCACAGGTCTATGCGTTGGGGCAGCAATTGGACGGGTTGTTCATTGTCTTTGAAGGCGATGTCGAAATTCGCGATGAACACGACGTGCCGATCTCTTTGCTGGGTCCGCGCAATTCCTTTGGGGAACGCGGCTTGCTGCGGCAAGGCCAAAGCGTGACATCGGCGCGCGCCGTCACCGACAGCACGCTTTTGATCCTGCCCGCAGATATCTTTCATAAGGCCATGGCCGAGGTTCCGGCCTTTCGCAAATTCTTTGACCGCAGCCGCGTGGAGCGTCCGCAGAAAACCGATCTGGCCACCACCCGGGTCGAAGAGCTGATGGCGACCTCTCCGGTCACCTGTCCGCTGGACACCGATGTCCAGACCGCCGCGCGCCAGATGCGCGAGGCGCGGGTGTCCTCGATCTGTGTCGCCGAGGGCGGGCGCTTGCGTGGCATTGCCACGATCCGGGATCTGTCCGGCAAGGTGGTGGGCGATGGCCTGCCATTTGACACGCCGATCCGCCGCGTGATGACGCCCGATCCGGTCACTCTGCCGCCGTCGGCCATCGGCTCTGACGTGTTGCACATGATGATGGAGCGGCGCATCGGGCATGTGCCCGTTGAACAGGCGGGCAAGCTGGTCGGGATCGTGACGCAAACCGATCTTACCCGTTTTCAGGCGGTCAGCTCGGCCGAGCTGGTATCCGAGATCGCCCATTCCAACACCGCCGAAGACATGGCCAAGGTCACCGCGCGCATTCCGCAATTGCTGGCGCAGCTTGTGGCCGGTGGCAATCGGCACGAGGTGATCACCCGGCTGATCACCGACATTGCCGACACCGCAACCCGGCGGTTGCTGGCGCTGGCCGAAGCGTCGCTTGGACCGGCCCCTGTGCCGTATCTCTGGCTTGCCTGCGGCAGTCAGGGACGGCAGGAACAGACCGGTGTCAGCGATCAGGACAACTGCCTGTTTCTGGATGACAGCGTCACCGACGCCGATCAGCCCTATTTCGAAGCCCTTGCCCGGTTCGTCTGCGACGGGCTGGACACCTGCGGCTATGTCTATTGCCCCGGCGATATGATGGCCAGCAATCCGCGCTGGCGGCAGCCGGTCAAGGTCTGGCGCGATTATTTCGCAAGCTGGATCAAAACCCCGAACCCAGAGGCCCAGATGCTGGCCAGCGTCATGTTCGATCTGCGCCCGATTGGCGGCACGGTCGCGCTGTTTGAAAACCTGCAGGCCGAAACCCTGGCCAAAGCCTCGGCCAATTCGATCTTTGTGGCGCATATGGTGTCCAATTCGCTGAAACATACCCCGCCGCTTGGCTTGCTGCGCGGCTTTGCCACGATCCGCTCGGGCGAACACAAGAACCACATAGATCTCAAACATAATGGCGTGGTGCCTGTGGTTGATCTGGGCCGCATCTATGCGCTGCAGGGGCAGTTGACGCAGGCCAACACAGCAGCGCGTCTGGAGGCCGCGATGGCCGCAGGCATTCTGAGCGCATCGGGCGGACAGGATCTGCGCGATGCCTATGATCTGATTGCCGAAACCCGGCTTGACCATCAGGCTGCACAGGTCCGTGCCGGAGACGCGCCCGACAATTTTTTAAGTCCGACATCCCTGTCCGATTTTGAGCGAAGTCATCTTCGCGATGCGTTTGTGGTGATAAAATCAATGCAATCCGCCGTCGGACATGGGCGCGGCATGCTAAGCTGAGACGCGGAACGGAGGACATGGCATGTTTCTTGAACTGATCGCCGTGATCATCGCTGGCCTTGCCGGGGCCGGTGTCACGTTGATGGTCATGCGCCTGAGCGGCAACCGCCTGCCGAAATGGCTGATCCCGGTGATGGCCGGAGCGGCGATGCTGGGCACCACGATCAGCAGCGAATACAGCTGGTATACCCGCACCTCGGACAACCTGCCGGACGGTCTTGAGGTGGTGCAAACCGTTGAAAGCACGGCAATCTACCGTCCCTGGACATATGTCTTTCCCTACATCGACCGCTTTATCGCGGTGGATCAGCCGAACGTGCAGGCCAATCGCGAAAATCCTGATCTGCTTTTGGCCGATCTCTATTTCTTTGGCCGCTGGAGCACGGTTCAATCGGTCGAGGTGATGGTAAATTGCGCAACCGGACAACGCGCCGACCCGGCTTTGGGTGACGAAAGCCCGCCTGTCTGGCGCGACGTGCCCCAAGATGACCCGATCGTCACCGGAGTGTGCCAAAGGAGTTGACCCATGTTTCACAAGCTCGGCCTGCGCCTGCGCGTTTTTCTGTTCTTTTGCCTGCTGGGCCTGGGCGGGCTAGTTTTGATCGGGGCCGCGCTTTGGTTCGGATACGCGCGCGCGGTCACGACAACGGTTGAAAACGGGTTCACCTTTGCCGCCATTCTCGCCGCGTTCCTGATCCTTGCATTGACCGTTTCGGTCTGGCTGCTGTTTGATGAAAACGTGGCCAAGCCCATCGAACGGCTGGCCGCAGAGCTGCGCACCCGCGCCCATGCCGGTGTCGACCGTGATCTGGACACCCAGACCGCGCGCTATCTTGGCGATCTGGCACCCGCCGCCTCTGCCGTGACCAAACAGCTGAACGACACGGCGCTCAGCACTGCGCAAGCCGTCGCAAAAGAAACCGCACGCCTTAGCGCCGAGACAGCCCGCCTGACCGCGCTTTTGACGGAAATTCCCGTGGCCACAGTGCTTGTCAATCCGGACGGGCAGATCGTGCTGTACGATGGACAGGCCGCAGAGGTGCTGGCGCAACTGGGGGTGCCGCGTCTGAACGCGAAACTTACCGATTACTTTGACAACGCCACCCTGACCGCCGCGATCAAGACCCTTCAGAAAACCGGCAAAGACGTGTCTGTGACCGCCCATTCCAAAGATATGGCGCAAAGCTTTGACGTGAAACTCAAACCCATGGAGGGGGGCGGTTTCCTGATGGTGATCGACAGCCAGACACTCGACATCTCGCCAACGGCGGCGCGGCCGCTGGTGTATGATTTCGACCTGCTGGACCGCCGCCAACAGGATGCCGAGGCGCATATCCACGACCGGCATCTGCGCGATCTGTGCTTTGCGGTGTTCGATACCGAAACCACCGGGCTGCTGCCGCACAAAGACGATATCGTCCAGCTGGGGGCCGTACGCGTGCTCAACGGCAAGATCATTGGCGGCGAAACCATCAATCAGCTGGTCGATCCCGGCCGCCCGATCCCGCCTGCATCCACCAAGGTCCACAAGGTCACCGACGCCATGGTGCGTGGCCAGCCCGACATTCACCAGGTGGCCCGGCAGTTTCACAGTTTTGCACAAGACGCCGTCATCGTTGCGCATAACGCACCGTTCGACATGGCGTTCCTACACCGCCATGCCAAACAAACCGGTGTGACCTGGGATCATCCGATCCTCGATACTGTGTTGCTGTCAGCCGTGCTGTTCGGGGCAAGTGAAACCCATACGCTGGACGCGCTGTGCGACCGGCTTGGCATCGCCATCCCACAAGAGCTGCGCCATACCGCGCTTGGGGATGCCTATGCCACCGCAGAAGTGCTGGTCAGCATGCTGCCCATGCTTGACGCGCGCGGTCTGTCAACCTTTGGTCAGGTGATCGAGGAAACCCGCCGGCACGGGCGTCTTCTTGAGGATCTTAACTGAGTGGAACATGCCCCGGTGAAGATTAGGAAAACCCAGCCCGTTATCCGATTAAACCGTGACGTTGTGATGGGCACACAGATCAAAACGTGGCGGAAACGCAAAAAAACATCCGGATCAGCGAAGTGATAGAGCTTGAAACCCTCGAAGCGACCTCCTGCATGGTTCACGCCATCGCGGAAAACCCACCCCCCGTGACAGAGTCCAGCCTCACGTGAGCTGGAGCGCCGTTCTTTACATCCTGCTGGGGGCTTCGGCCGGAGGGTTTGTAAACGGTTTGGCCGGATCAGGCACGGCCCTGTTTGCGCTTGGGTTTCTGCTGATCGTGCTGGACCCGGTCAGCGCCGTGGCGCTGGTCACGCTGATGTCTGTGCTGACTGGTCTTCAAGGTTTGTGGGAGGTGCGCGCGGCAGTGACGCAAAATCTTTCCAGATTGCTGCGGTTTATCGTGCCGGGATTGCTTGGGGTTCCGGTCGGCATCACGCTGCTTGCGTTGATCAACGCAGAGACACTCAAGCTGGTTATTGCCATTTTATTAATTGTTTACGGCGGCTTCTTCAGCTTTCGCACGAACCTGCCCCGGTTTGAACGGCGCACACCGGTTCTGGATTCAGGTGTCGGGCTTGTCGGCGGTGTGCTGGGTGGCATGGCTTCGCTGTCGGGGGCTTTGCCGTTGATCTGGTGTTCGATGCGCCCTTGGCCAAAGGCCGAGACCCGCGCGGTGCTGCAACCGTTCAACGTGGCAGTTCTGGGCACAACCGCGCTGATGCTTTGGTCGCGCGGGGCCTATGACCGCGACACGGTCACCGCCTTTTTGATCGCGCTGCCCGCCTCGCTTTTGGCGGCACAGGTGGGATTGATGGTGTTCCGCCGGATCAGCGACACCATGTTCCGGCGCCTTTTGATCGGGCTGTCCCTGCTTTTGGGCCTGGGCATCTTGATCCGCGTCCTGATCTGAGGCAGGTTTCGCCCCTTGTCAGACACCCACAAAGGCACGCTGGCCGATGCCACCACGCGAATTTTTAAGATAAAGCCCAAAGCTCTGCCGGTGCCTACACCGTCGCAAGCGCGCCGTCGGCGTGAGATTGAGGCCCAGCATTTCCAGCGACGCAACGCGGGGTTCAGCCAATTATGTCATGTCAGATCGAACGCCAAATTGCCAGCTGACAATCCGGTTTCCACAATGAATTACAATATCTTAGCGACTCTCGTTAACCTTCTGGTAAGACCGGAGTCGCTGCGCATCGCGTCCATCTCGTTCCACATTGCCACCTGCAAGTCCTTGCGCAGCGGCAACATAAGGCCGGGGTCACGCGTGACGGGATGGCAGGCGCGGGCAAGCGCGACCTGACGGCCCGCCAGGTCAAAGCCGTTATCGGCGCTGCGTTTGACCAAACCCTTGGACGTCCCCCGTAACATCGCGCACAGGATGCGCCACGGAGATGAACACCCGCTCCCACTCGGAGCGGGTTTTTTTCAGGTTAAGTCTGGCTTAAGCCGCTTTCTGTGCGCCACCGCCGCGACGACGCCTGCGGCCATTGCTGTTGGATTTTGGTTTCGATCCGTTGAACCGCGCCCCGTTGCCCTGCCCGCGTCCACGCGGTGCGCTTTTGCGTGCAACCGGCTCGGTCGGAGCGGTGCCGCTGGCGACCGGTACGGATATCTTCATGAGCTTTTCGATCTGGCGCAAAAGATCCGCCTCATCCGGAGCACAGAATGCAATCGCCTCGCCCTCGCGTCCGGCGCGGGCGGTGCGTCCGATGCGGTGGACATAATTGTCCGGCACTTCCGGCAGGTCATAGTTCACCACATAGGCAACACCCGGAATGTCGATGCCGCGCGCGGCCACATCGGTGGCGACAAGCACGGTGATCGTGCCATCCCGAAACGCCTTGATCGCGCGGTCGCGCTGGCCCTGGCTTTTGTTGCCATGGATCGACGCGGCATTAAAGCCATCCGCCACAAGACCTTTCATCAGCTTTTCTGCCCCATGTTTGGTGCGGGAAAAGACCAGCGTCAGGGCGTCCATGTCCTTGGACAGAATTTCGCGCAGTTTGCTTTGCTTTTCGGCTTTGCTGCCAAGATGGTGCACCGATTGGGTGATCTTGTCAGCGGCCTTGCCCGGAGGCGAGACCTGGACCTTTTTGGGGTTGGTCAGATAAGCCTTGCTCAGATCTTCCATCTGTTTGGGCATCGTGGCCGAGAACAGCATGGTCTGACGCGGTGTGCCGAGTTTTGGCGCAATCTTGCGCAGCGCATGGATGAAGCCCATGTCGAGCATCTGATCGGCCTCGTCCAGAACAAGGTGACGGACCTGTGACAGCAGGACAGACCGGCGATCCATCAGGTCGATCAGACGGCCCGGTGTGGCCACCAGAATATCGGTGCCGCGCTGCAGCTGGTGGATCTGTTTGTTGATGGACTGTCCGCCCACAACAACCGTAACCCGAAGGTTGGTGTTTTTGGTCAGCATGCGCAGGCTATCTGCGATCTGGTTCACAAGTTCGCGGGTGGGGGCCAGGATCAGCGCCTTGGCCGTCTTGGCCGCAGGGCGTTCTGGCATATCCAGAAGGTGATCGACCAAAGGCAGTCCGAAGGCGAGGGTTTTGCCAGTGCCGGTCTGGGCAAGGCCCAGCACGTCGTGTCCGGCCAGTGCCAGTGGCACAGCCTTGGCTTGAATGGGTGTGGGTGTTTTGAGATTTGCGCGGTCCAGCGCTTCGGTCAGTTTGGGCTTGAGGCCCAGTGTGTCAAATTCAGACAAAATGTATCCTTTTGATCCACATGCGCAAACACATGTGAACAGTAACGTGCCACATCACCGTGGCAAACGAGGGTGTCGCAGTGCCTCAGGACTTGATGGGAGGCCCCCACACAAGCTGGCGCTGCGTCAAGTACCCTGCGTGAATGGGGAACCGGTTGATGGGCGTCGCTTGTCCCTGGATCGGGACGTGGCAAGCTCACGCGGCTGCGCGACGTTGATTGGCATATGGTGGTTTGCCGCGCGAAAGTCAACCGGGCTCAACGGGACCGGTATCGCGGTTACAAAACGCCGTCCCTGACCCATTGCTCCAGCTTTTGGCGACTGACTTCGAAATGCATGCTGTCCTCGCGCCGCCAGGAGGCCCCCCAGACCCAGCCTTCTTCCTTGAAGAAATCAGCCAGGATGGTCAGGCCAAGCTGGGTTTTGCCATCGCCCAATGTGTCAAGTTTGCCGTCAATGTTCAAATCGACCGCCAGACCATAGGAATGGGTGGACGCGCGATTGGTGGTGCCGCGAATGGCGCGCACGCAGAGCGATCCGGCAGTGCTGATGCGGGCATATAGATCGGGATCGGTGGCGCGGACCTTTTCGAACACGCGGGTCAGCGAATCGATGGCCGGTTGCAGCATCCGCACCTTGATCGGGCCAACATTTTGTGTGCGCAGTTTGCTTGCAAGGCGCTGATTGGTCATTTCCCGGCAGGTCTGATCAAGATCCTGCCGGGGCAGACCAAAGGTGTTGCCCAACCAGCGCGACCCGGCAATGGTCAGGCCCTCGTTCACATTGCGGCGATCGGCGATCAGCACAACCTGGGCGTAGGCATCAATGATATCGTTTGGCCCGCTTTGCCGGAACGGCTGGCTGTCATCCACGTCCGGGGCCTGAAACACCTGACGGTTGCCCGCCGCCGCGCGCGCGCTGACGCGGGCGACCTCTTGGGTCAGCGTGTCGACCCGTTCGCGCAGGTCTTCGACCTGTTGATTGAGCATCTCGATTTCGATCCGGGCACCGGAATCAATGGCCGGTCCGTCAAAGAATTCTTCTTCCTGCAACAGCATCGGGACAAAGACCCAGATGGTCGATGCTAGAAGAATGGCAACACCAATAATGGCTGCAGGCAGCACGCGCATCGAGTGGTTTCCTGAAATCACGTTGTGTAAAAATGTATCCCCCCTACTAAAGCGCGTTTTACCTTCGACGCCAAGCTTTATCAGGGGCATTTTGCAGGCCACGCTCGCCGCAAAAATGTTGTCGGGCTGCATTCTGTGGGCTAGGCTGCCGTATATACATTTTTTACGCATTTAAGGACACGATTAGCCATGACACGACATACCATTGTTGCAAGCGTTGCCCTTGCGTTCGCCCTTGCCCTGTCTGCGACATCACCTGTTGCGGCACAGGCCACCGATGACATGACCGCCGAGGAAATCACCGAGGCGTTCCAAAAGCAAAAGACCCGTGGGCTGGTGCTTGTGCCCGCCGAAGGCGCGGCGGCGGCCACCAGCGCGGCAACCGGCACGTCCTCGACAACGGTGGCAGCGGCAGAGAGCACCTATTCCGAGGTCGACAAGGCGGATCAGGTCAACATCAAAATCAATTTCGATTTTGACAGCGCCACATTGCGCGCCGACCAAAAACCGCAACTGGCTACGTTGTGCGAGGTAATGAAATCGGTTGACGTTCAGCTGTTCCAGATTGTCGGCCATACCGACAGTTCGGGATCGGCATCCTATAACGAAAACCTGTCCTTGCTGCGCGCCAAAGAGGTCAAGCGCCATCTGGTCAATGATTGCGGTATCGCGGAAAACCGTCTTCAGGCCATCGGGATGGGCGAGGCTGCGCCCTATAATGCCGATGATCCCAGAAGTGACGAAAACCGTCGCGTGGAATTTCAAGCACTTGGTTAATGGCTTCGGTCGCACAGTGTATCCGGAGACATTATGACTGATTCTCGTCCGGGAGATCTTTTTCAGCCTGGCGATTTGGTAAACAACACCTACCGGATCGAAGCAATTCTTGGACGTGGCGGAACGTCTGACGTGTATAAGGCCAGGTCCGAGATCTCGGGCCGGCTTGTTGCGCTCAAGGTTCTGAAAGCCGAGTTTTCAGACAATGACGATTTCCTGCTGCTGCTGACGCGTGAAGAGGCCATGCGGGAAATCCGTCATGACGCGGTGGTGCGTTATGCCGAAAACAACCGCACGCCGGATGGGCATGTCTATCTGCTGATCGACTATGTGGACGGTCCGGGGCTGGACAAGAAGCTCAAGGAAGGTCCGATGTCGGCGGAGGATCTTTTGGTCATTTGCCGCCGGGTGGCAGAGGGCCTGGAGGCCGCGCATGGGCATGGCATTTTTCACCGGGATCTGTCCCCGGACAACATCATCCTCAGGGATGGCGATCCGGCACAGGCGGTCATCATTGATTTCGGCATCGCCAAAGACACCAATCCCGGTGCTGAAACCATAGTCGGCAATGAATTTGCAGGCAAATACGCCTATGCTGCCCCAGAGCAGCTTGCCGGGAATACGGATGCGCGCACGGACATTTATTCACTTGGCGCGCTGTTGCTGGCCAATTTCCGGGGCGCGTCGCCCAAGATCGGCAACAATCCGATGGAGGTTGTTCAAAAGAAAGCCGAGGCGCTGGATACGGAGGGCGTGCCAGAGCCGCTGAAATCGCTACTGGACAAGATGACCGATCCAGAGCCGGACAAACGCTTTGAAAGCGCCTCAGCGGTTCTCGCAGCCCTTGACGCGGCGGTCCCGCCTGCGCCCGCTGCAGAGCCGGACATGCTGTCGGACGCCACGGTGATTGCCCCGGCCCTGGCCAAACCGGCCACGACCGCACCAGAAGATCCCGGCCCTGCCGCCACGGTGATCAAACCCACGCCAGATAAAGCCACGCCAGACAGACCAAAGCCGACATCGAAGTCCGGCGCGCCAGACAAAACTGGCCTGCCTGTTGTTCCTATCGCGATTGCGGGTGTTTTGGGTGTTGGCCTGATCGGCGCGTTTGCCGCGGGCCTGTTCCGTTCGGCCCCTGCATTGCCGGTCGCAGACCCCTACCGCCTGTCGATTGCGAAGGCCGAAAACTCGGTCCCGCGTGCGGTCGGCTTTGTGCCAAGCGACGACATCGCCGAAGCCCTGCGTCAGCAGATACAGGGTCAGAATGGCACAACGGATTTGACCCTTGCATCGGGCGATATCGCCGAAGGCTGGGGACAGGATGTGTTGGCGGTTGTCGATCTGCTTGACGACATGGACGCGTGGCGCGTGGCAGTGTCCGGAAATGCGGTCGAGATCGAGGGTGAGACCACAAGCAAACCCATTTTTCGCGAGGTGCAGGCCGCGTTTGATGCGGGCGCATTGGGCGTGTTGCGCGGTGCGCCGGAGATCACCCTGAACGAGATCATCATCGCGCCGGAACGGATCGAAGCGATCCTGGCGGCCTTTGCCGATTGCGGACCACTTGGGCTTGTGGATGCGCCATTGGGCGGGTACGGCCCCGGCAGTACGGTTGCCATCGGCGGCAATCTTGCCACACCCGCCAGCCGCGACACGTTGTTCGATGCGCTGAGCAGTGCCGTGGGCGACCGCAGCGTGCGGATCACAACCACCATTCTGAACCCGACGCTGTGTCTGATCGAAAGCGTAATGCCCAGCGCGCCGTCAAGCGCCATTGATGTGGCGTTCTATCAAGGCGATCAGGGCAATCAGCCCAACCCGACAGGGGCGTTTGTGGTGGGTGAAAACCCGGTGATTGACGTTGAACTCCCGGCGGATGTGACGGACGGTTACTTGTCGGTATCGGTGCTGGACGTATCGGGGAACGTGTTTCACCTGTTGCCCAATATCAATCGTCAGGACAATTCGGTCGATGCTTTGCGCGACGGGCGCGAGGGAGACATCTCGATCCGCGTGGCCTATTCGATTGCCGAGGCGCAGACCAATGGCGGGCTGGCGTTCCGGGTGGACGATTCAACGCTGGGCAAAACCAAGATCCTGGTCATCCATTCCAGCGACCCCTTGTTAACCGAAATGCGGCCCACAAGCGAATCCGCGCTGAGCTATTCAGAGGCGTTGATTGCCGCAGACCGCAACGTCGCATCGCGCATTTATTCGCTGGACAGCCGTATTCTGGAAACATCGGCACGCTGACAAGCTGTGCCGCCGGTGCGGTCAGGGGATATCGACCACCACAACGGTGATGTTGTCCGCGCCGCCGCCGTCCAGTGCGATCTGGATCAGCCGGTCGGCAATGGTTTCCAGCGGTTCGGTTCTGAGCACGTTTTCCAACATGCCGAAGGTCGCATATTTGGTCAGCCCATCCGAGCACAGCAGAAACCGGTCCCCGGACTGAACCTCGCCGCGAACCTTGTCGAGTTCCAGATCATCGCCCACACCAACCGCGCGGGTGATCGCGTTGGATTGGGGGTGGTGCTCTGCCTCGTCCCAGGTCATCTGACCGGATTCGACCAATGTCGCGACGATGGAATGGTCCGATGTCAGCATCTGGATAACACCGTCGCGCAGCCGGTAAATGCGGCTGTCGCCTGCCCACAGCCCGACAAAATGCGAATTGGCCAGCATGAGGCTGGCCACCGTCGCCCCGATCACCGACGCGCCGCGCGTCTCGGCCTCTTGACGGATCATCTGATGGGCGTTCTGAATGGTTTGGCGCAAGGCATGCATGCGGTCTGCGGCCGGCAAATCCGGTTCAATCGACGCGATCATATCGGTGATCAACTGGCTTGCATAATCTCCGGCAGCATGGCCGCCCATCCCATCAGAGACCACCCAGATGCTTTGTTCCGGAAGGGCAAGAACAGAATCTTCGTTGATCTTGCGCTTTAGTCCAACGTGACTGCGGGCGTTGTAACGGACCCTTGGGAAAACAGTCATACGCAGCCTTCTTTCCAAACATCGGCGTCCAGATCGAACAAGCCTTGCATGTCCGGCCCGTCCGGTAAACCGTCACACACCATCAGGCGGGTGTCGCCATCCATAACGGCGCTCCAGACAGAGGGGCGTTGAAAGGCCGGAGCAAGCAATTCAGACGCAAGGATCGGGGCCAGCGCCTCTGGACCGGCGGTCTGGCGCAGCACGACGGCGCGCCCGTTGACGTGACATAGATCGGGGGCTGCGGGGATCGGCAGGGCCAGCGCGGCAAGCTGAGCAGCCAGGGCGTCTTTGCTGACATCGTCATCCAGCACCGACAGCGCGATGTCTTCCATGCTTTGAAACGCATCGCCCTGCACAAGATGTTCGCGCACAACTGACGCGCCGTCCCCAATCGGGGTCATGAGCGTCAGCGGGAACCGCCGCCCCACCCTGTCCACCGAGGGCATCAGAACGCCGATCACCGGCTGCGCCCCGGCCAGTCCGGCAGACAGGCAAAAGCGCCAGATCGGCACCGACATATAGAGCGCATCCCAGCCCGGACCATGCGCCTCGGACCCTGCCAAAAGACAGCGTTGCAGCCAGGCGTCCCATGGCTCTACAAACCCCGGAGGCGCGTTGACGCGGAAGAAATCCCCGACAGCGGGGATTTTCCCGAAAGCTCCGTATCCATCCACAGGCATCGGCACCGGCCTTAAAATGTCTTGGGGCAGCTGAATTTGGACAGCGCGGGCAAGGCAAACGGGTTGAGAACGGACCCCGATTGCAATTGATAGATCGCGATACGCCCGCCGACATTGAAGATCACACGCTTGCGGTCCGACACGTTGGTGCGGCGCACCTCGGCGGCATCCAGCAGCCGGAACCAGGCCCAGGGGCCGTCCTTTTGCAGCAGGCTTTCCACATTGCGCGCGGGCGGTTCAAACATGATCCGGGCAAGCCCCACACCACCGGGCCAATCCATCGCGACAGGGGTCGGCGCGCCGCCGCGATGGGCAAAGGGCACCTGTTTGCCATGCGCCTCTAGCAGGACCGATTGCGCCTTGGGATCAAGCGCTTGCGGCATGAGTTGAAACTGGATGCTGGGCACGCTTGATCCGCCGAAAAAGGCTTCGCGGATTTCGGCGGCATATTGCAATTGCTGAAGCACCGCCGGGCTGATGCCCAGATCCACGTCATTGACCTGTTTCCACGACCACGGCCGCGTGCGCGTATCAATGAATTCCAGCAGGTTTTCATTGACGAAACTGTCGATCAGTCCAGCCGGGCCAAACAGTTTCTGAAAATCGGCAATGGCGACATCGGCGCGGGCGCGGCGGTTGAACGGGTAGCGATCACCAATGGCCTGCTGACAAAACGGCAGGATACCGGCCTGCCAGCGCGCATTGATCGACGAGCGGGTGTTGTCGGACGTGATCCCCGACGATCCGGACGCAATCTGCGTGGCCCAGCGTTCAAGCGGGCCATCGGCACGGGCTGCGGCCTCTTGGAAACGCTGAATCGCAGCACCGCCTTCGCTGCTGGATGACGAGCCGGAGAAGCTCATTTTGTTCAGTTCCTGATAGAGTTCGGTCAAAAGGCCGATCAGGTCGTCCAGCTGGGTGGGCAATCCCGGCTCTGACGCCTCGGTCAAGCGGTGCAACCAGGCAAAGCGCTCTTCGACATAGGCACCGGGGGGTTTGGTGGCCTCGTCACCCGATGCGGTGGCGGAATTTGCCAGCGCTTCCATCAAAAGCCGGGTGCGCGTGCTGACCGCGCGTTCCACGTCCTGATTGGCGATGTCGCCCAGATCGTTGGTCAGGGCCGCCGATCCTCCGCCGGTGCCATTGCCGGTCAGCCGGGTCTCGGAGGAAATCGCTTTCAGCAGGTTCACAATCGGAGATGTCGGCCCGGACAGCACATTGGTGACCTCGACCGCGTGGCTGAGGGATTCCAGCGGGATGATATCAATATCCGCCAGAATGCCGTCATATGCCGCGACAAAGTCGTTGTAATAGAGGTAAAGAACATCGCGACTGAGCGCGGCCAGGGCCTGTTCGGTTTGCTCTGCTTCGCCGCGCGGCCCCAGAACCCAGCTTTCCCGCTGAATCCGGGCGGCAACGCCAAGCGCCTCGCCCAGAAATACATTGTTAAAGCCGTCATAGGTAAAAATGCCATCGACACCATCGGTCAACGGACTGCCCGAGGATCGCACGAACACGCGGGCCACGGCAGGACCGGCCGCGTCCGTGACACGCCATTTGGGCAGGGACACCGCAGCGGGGCTGTTGATGATCCCGTTATACACTCGCTGCGCCAGGGGCATTTCAGACAACAGCGCCTGCACCTGTTCAACCAGCGGACCGTTCAGCGCGATCTCTTGCATGGGCTGGTTCAGCAAAGCATCCAGATGGATTTCCAGATCCTCGCGGAACGCCGCGCGCGTGGGGCCGGGATAGGACAATTCCCAATCCAGCAGCATCCATTCCGCCACCAGATCCTGGTTCATCGGGCCTTGCAGGCCCAGCATCAGATAGATCTTGAGCGCCTCATAGAGCAGATCGGGATTGTTCATATTGCCGCTGATCTGCTCTTCCAGACGCAGAAGAAGCCGGGGCAACATGCGTTGGTTCAGCGCTCGGCGGTAGGTTTGTGTGGCTTGCGTGCCGATGACCTCGCCCTGGTACAAGCCATAGCCCAGGCGGCTGTCAGGTGCCGGATCGAACACGGTGGGGTTGGCGGGCATATCGCGCAGGATGTTCAGCGCCTGCACAACAGGCACCAGATCGGTATCCCCGATGGGGCTGCCCGGCAGCGTCGCCGCAGCGGCGCTATAGGCGGACACATGGTCATTTGCCTCGGCAATCAGCGCGCTGTTGCCCTGAAAAGACCGGAAAAACAGGCTGCCTGCGCCGATGGCCACCATGAGGGTTGCGATGATTGCGGCCCATTTGGTGATTTTGTAGCGGCGCTCGACCGTGTCATCGTCGGACACAAGACCGGCCTCGGGAAAGATCACTCCTTCAAACAGGCGTGTCAGGAAATAGGACCGACCGGCCCCCTGCCCTGACCCGATCGCCTGACGGCCAATGCCAAAGGTCCGCGCCATACTAAGCATGAGCCGGTCAATCGGGGTGCCTTCTTGTGTGCCGGAGGTAAAATAAATCCCGCGCAGCATCTGGCGGTGTTGAAAACGGTTTTCCTGAAACACTTCGGTCAGAAACGCCTTGGCAACCCCGCGAATAGACGCCACCTGCGACGGGAACCCGGCCACCAGCGTGCGCCGCTGCGGATCGGTTTCCGCCTGCATCCTTTCAAGCGAATGGGTGTTCAGGCGTTCCAGAAGGGCCGCGAATTCTTCGTCAAAGCCGGCAATCGGGGAGGCTTCGCCCTTGGCATTTTCAATCGGAAGCGTGAAGCCCCAGACCTGTTCGCGGTCTTCCTTGCCCAGATTGTCGTGAAATTCGGTGAAGCCCGCAATCAGATCGGCCTTGGTGAACAAGACATAAACCGGGAACCGCACCCCCAGCTTTTCGCGCAATTCGGTCAGGCGGGCACGCACAGCAGCGGCATGGCCTTTTTGCGTGATCTCGTCCTGCAGGGCCAGGTCGCTGAGGCTGATCGCGATGATGGCCCCGTTGATCGGTTGCCGTTTGCGGAATTTTTTGAGCAACCCCAGAAAGCCCAGCCAAGCGGCATTATCGACCTCGGCATCGCTTTCCTGGGTGGTGTACCGGCCTGCGGTGTCAATTAGCACGGCATTGTTGGTGAACCACCAGTCACAGTTTCTGGTGCCTCCCACCCCGCCAATGGCGGTTTTGCCCATTTCATCTGCCAGCGGGAATTGCAGGCCGGAATTGACAATCGCGGTGGTTTTGCCAGCCCCCGGAGGGCCGATCATGATATACCACGGCAGCTCGTTCAGATGTTTGCGCCCGTTCTTGGATTTGCGCAGTTCGGACATCGCGGTCTTGAGCTTGTCGCGCAATTCACCGATTTCGCCTGAAACAAGTTCATCGCTTGTGTCGGCGCTTTGCGCGATTTCTTCGGTCATTGCGGTTTCGCGGGTCCGGCGCATCAGAAAGATCGACAGCGCAATCGCTCCGAACAGCAAGGCAAATGTGGCGACCATCAACAGCCGCACCATGACCGATTCAAAGGGGCGGCTGACATCATTGCCGATCAGAGGGCCAAGATACCAGACCAGCGCAGACAAAACGGCAGCGGCGAAGAACAGGCCAAAATAGATCGACGTAAAGAAACGGAGAAAGGTCATGCGTCTTGCTCCCGCACCAGAACAACTTCGATGCGACGGTTGGCGGCGCGGCCTTCGCGTGTTGCGTTGTCGGCAATCGGCTCTGCATCGGCGCGGCCTTCGGCGCTCAGACGGGTGTCATCATCAATTGCCTGTGCCATCGACGTCATAACGGATTTGGCCCGCGCCAGCGACAGGTGCATGTTCGACGGGAAACGCGAGGACCGGATCGGCACATTGTCGGAGTGACCCACAACGATGACCTTGCCGGGTTCGGTGTTCAGCGCAGAGGCGACACGGGCGATCGGTGTTTCAAACGATGCCACGAGACTGTCTGATCCAGAGCCAAACATCCCCGACCCGGCGATCCGGATCACCAAAGTGTTGCCTTTGCCAAAAACCTTGACCAGACCTTCGTCAATTTCGGGCTGGAGGAAGGCCACAACCTTTTCAAGCTGCACCTCCTGCGTGTTGATCGGCGGCGGCGGCGGGGGCGGCGCGCGACGCTCCAGCTCTGCAACGGGGCCGGCCTCGATGATCGACAATTGACCGATCAGGTTTTCGGTCCGGTTGGACAGCACATAGCTCAGGCCGCCGAATTCGCTGATCAGCAGCAATCCGGTCACGCCCAGAGCGATCCAGACGGGTTTCCACGCCGACAGCGCGCGGTAAGGTTTGTCGACACCTTTCCAATTGGGCGACAAGTCCCGTTCAATCTGGCCGCGTTGGGCGCGGATCAAAGCGGCCAGCCCCGCGCGGATGCGCAGGTGTTTGTCCGGCCCCCCCTGTTCCACCCGCAACCGGCCCTCAAAGCCAAGCGACAGGCACATGTAAATGAACTCAAGCAGATCAAGATTGTTGGCCGGGTCTTTCTCAAGCCGTGCCAGAAGATCGTAAAACCGATCCCCGCCCACGGTTTCGCGATGGAATGTGCCCACCATCGACTGCAATCCCCAATCGGATTGCCCACCCCAGGGGGTGTTGAGCACAACATCATCGAGCGTGGCACACAGCGCATAACGCGCCGCCTTGACCGTTTGCGCGGGGATGCCCGCCTGCAACGCGCGGTTTTCGAATGCCCGGACCTCAGAGACAACCGACTGGCGCAGTTTGTCCACATCCATATGCTGCGCCCGGTTGCGCACCCGGCTGATCAGCGAAAACAACGGTGCCGCACAGGCGTTGAGCCGGTTCATTCCGGTCAGGACAAGTTCGGGTTCAGTCTGCTGGGCGCGCGGTGCCGTTGCGGCTTCGCCCTGAGGCCCCGGAATGCCAAACGTATCCAGACCCGGTTCAGGCACTGTCGAAGGTTGGGCGGCCGGACTGTGCGGCGGGAGGGCCACCGGTTGTTGCGGCGATATTGCAGGTGCCGTGCGACGCCCGCCCGGATTGGGCTTGATGACCGTGCGGTCTGTATCATCAGGTTCAGCAAACGGATCGTCGTCCGACATCGCAGCAGCCTTCCTTAACTATTTCTGATCGCCCACAACTCCATTGAAAGCCCCGGATACTGGCCTGACACATGCACGGCGATGCCGCCCGATGTTGTCATTTTGCCCCAATACGGACTGTCGGCGTCGAGTTCAAAATACACTGTTCCCGCCTGATACGGGACCTGACGCGGCGCGACAGGCAAAGGTCTTAATGTGATCCCCGGCAAAGCCGAGTTCACCAATTGACGAATTTCTTCGACCGGACCGATCTTTGACTGGCCCGAAAAATGCCGCCGAATGTCTTCGGCGGGCACGTCGGCTTTGACCGCCAGGACAAAACCGGCGGTGGACAGCAATTTGCGGTCGGCAATCAGGCCAACGCTTATTCCGTATTTGCGTTCTTCCAGCGCAATCAGCACTGCTGTCTGTTCCAGCACCGCACTCAGATACTGCCGCAACACCCTGAAAACCGGCGTAAATGTCGCCGGTTGATCATCGTGTTTATAAGGCGGAAGCTGAGGCGATTCCTTTGTGTCGCTCATGAAAGTGGCCAGTTCCCCGGCAAGGGTGACGCAGGCTTTGTAGACCGTTTCGGGATGCACGTTTTCGATGCTGGCGAAATGGCGGAACATTGGCAGCGCGCGATTGACGGTCATCAACAGCAGGAAATCCGAGATATCCGCCGTTCCACGCGCCGGTCCGCTTTCTGACAGACGGCCAGCCAACGCTTGCATCCGGTGCGATAACAGGCCTTCCAGTTCGCTTACAAAACCCGCCAAAGCGGGCGCGGCGCGTATGTCGACGGTGCTGGGAATGAAGGCGCGATCAAGAACGATTTCCTTGTCGGGCCGGACCTCGATGATGCGGGCGATGGGGATGGCCAGCATGTCCGCAAGGTCATCGACTTCGAGCGCAAACTGCAATCGCAGTTTGCCGACCCCGATGGTCACGGCTTTCTGGGTTGCGCCCATCACATCGGTGATTTCGATCTCGGCGGGGCGCAGGCGGCTGGCCGAATGGCCGGTGTCGGTCAGATCCACTTCGGTGGCCCCCTGCCGCCGTTGCGGGATGGTCAGAAGGACCACGCAATCCTTGATGTTCTCCGGCACCTCAAGCGACGGCGGATGATCCTCGGTCTGGGGCACCCGAAAGACGGTGCCGTCATGGGTCAGTCCCGCACAGGATTTGACCGCGAATTTGCCGATTTTCAGCGCTTCGTCGTCGATCTCAAGCGCATTGAACCCCCAGGCATAGGGCGTCAGCCGCCGCGCCAATCCGGCGATCAGGGCTTCGTTATAGCGGTCAGATTGCTGGAAGTGATGAGGCTGTAAAAACAGCCCCTCGGTCCAAAGCACTTTGTTGTCCCAGGACACTTGCAGATCCCCCGTCTTTATATTGCGCGCAAACGCGCTATTTTAGTTTATCGAGCTGCTCTTTATAGGCGCGAGCGAACTCGCGGCTGAACAATTCATGAAAATCATTTTCGGCCTGATCGGAAATCTGGGCATACATCTTTTCGTAAACTTCCCAGTACCGGGCCTTTTTACCCTTAAACATACTGCCAATCGCGCTGGATGTCTCAATCTGTCCGGCCAGAACCTCTGGATCAAGCTTGGCAAGCACACCTTTGATGGCCGCTTCCATTCCGGTGACCATCGCGATCTCATGCGCCTTGATATCATCAAGCGCCTGTTCGACGGCGGTTTCAGGGCTGAGATATCCTTTGGCTTTCGGCTTCACCAAGGCCAAAACCGCATCATCCTCGCTCAGTGAGAATTTCAGGGGGTTGTTGCCCCCGGCGCTGATCATGGTCTGATCAATGCGAAACTCGGATTTGATCGACGTGCGGGTCATCAGAATTTCGCGCAGACCGACGATCATCTTGCGCATCACCCGGCCCATTCGGCGCATTGTTTTGTCAAGATCGGCATCGTCGATATGCAGGTCATCTGCATCAAGCGCAGCGATAAACGACTGCGCGGCAGAGCGATCTTGAGGCAGCCCATCCTGCGTTGGCGCTGTCGAAACCGCGGGTTGCGACGGCGGTTCGGGTTTTGACGGTGCCTCGGTCGGGGCCGGCTCAGACGCGGGCGGTTGGGCTGCGGGCGTGTCGTCGGCACCGGGATCAGCAGGTGTTTCGGATGTGCTTGTGTCCGGCTCATCCGGGGCCAACAGGTCATCCCAATCATCGGGGATCAGACCGGGGTCGCTTTTGCCGGAGGCCGTGAAACTGTCGGTGACGGACGGATTGTGCATGGGCAGCGACGCGCCCTCGCCCTCGCGGCCGTCCGGGGCTTTTTGAAAGAACGGGTCTTCCTCTTCGCCCAAAGGCGGCAGCAATTCGTCGATCGGGTCGCTGGTTTGCAGCTGGCCCGGCCCGGTTGGACCGGCCTCTGCGCCCAGAAGGTCATCCAGAAAATCGCCCTCGGGTCCGGGCTGATCCAGCATTGCCATCGGGTCCGGGGCCGCCCCGGCATCGCCGTGCGAAACGCCGGTCTGCGCCGGGGCTGGCGGGATCAGATCGTCAAGATCCGGCAAATCCTGCCCGATCTCGACCACCAGCTCGTAACCGCCCGCAGACAGAACATCGCCGTTGTTCAACGGGGTGGGCACCCGCCCCAGTGGCACCTTTGAATAATTCAGAAACGTGCCGTTGGTGGAAAAGTCGACAATCACGATTTTGCCATTGTGATCTTCGATCACGAAATGGCTTTTGGACAGCACCCGGTCCGGATCTGGCAACACAAGATCATTGGACGGCCCACGCCCCACCGTCAGACTGCCCCCCTGCATCTGGACAGGGCGGCCATCGCCGGGGACCATGCCCGATGACTGGAATTTCAACGTCACAGCCATAAACGACGCCTACCCTCCGACCAGAACAGTTGGTTCACCCTTGAGGATCGGCCCGCCGCACATGCAGGTATCGCCAATCCGCGCGGCGGGCATCTTGCCGATCAAAACGGTCGCCGATCCCTTGATGATGGGATGCGGCGGCGCGGCCATCGTCATATCGCCCAGACGCGCGGCTGGCAGGTATTTGACCAGAACCGTCACGCAACAGGGCGGCGCGATGGGGATCGGTGCCGGTACACCGGGCGGCGGGGGTGGCGGGATGGTGGGCAACATACATCCGTGCAAATCAAACACCCGAGCCTGCGGCAGTCCTGCCATTACAGATCCTTTCCCTGAGCCTTGGGTTTTCCGTTGCCGCCTCGTGCGATATCGATCCCGCGGTCAATCAGTTCGTGCAAATAGGTGTCGTATTCATCCAGCCGGGTGGTCAACGCCTCGATATTCATGGCGAATGCGGCAATCGCTCCGGCACCGGCGGGGGCTTCCAATTGGGCCATGTCGCCCGTTCCCAGCGTACCATCGCTATACATCACCCCCATCGCGCATTTCACGGTTTCGTCGTCGATATGGGCGAATTCCATGCTGTGGATGGCCTCGTTGCGGGTTTCATCGGTTGGGCGAAAAACCCAGGCCTCGGCCGCCCTGAGAGAGCGGGTTTCGTTTTCTGGCCCCTCGCCCACGATATCGCGCGCGGCAAGACACGCCCACCAGACACGTTCGCGGGGCGGCAGTATAACGGCCACGCATTTCAACAAATCCATATCCGCGTTCTTGGCTGCCAGTTCATCAAGAACCTCTTCGACAGACGCGCTGGCCGGTGCGGACAGGTCGGCTGACAAATGGATGTTCTGCTGGGCCAGCAGCTTGGCCGCAGGCTCGTCGGGGACTTTACTCAAATTACTAAAACGCCCTGCCATCTTCCGGCTCCTAGTTAATCGTCACAACGCCGCCCTTCAGCACCAGCATGCCGTCGCCTTTGACAGTGGTGAGCGGGCTGGCCAAATCGGCTTTGATATCGGCTTTGACAGTGATTGTCGGGCTTGTGATACTGATCGACATCGGGTCCATCTTGATTTTGGACTTCCCTACCGTGAATTCGATAGAGCGCGCGGCCTCGACCGTGATTTTGCCCATATCCACTTTGACGTCCATGTTTCCCCGGCTCACCTTGGTGGTGTGATCGCCGGTTTCGATGGTGGTGTCGTGGTCGCCCTTTTTGATCGTTTCGGTCATATTGTTCTGGATTGTCTGGGTCAGATCACCAGAGGACTTCTTTTCAAGACCCACCGTGATGGTGGCATTGTTCTTGACGATTTGTTCATAGTCCTTTTCTGACTGGAAACGGACCAATTCGTCGTCTTTCTTGTCCTCAAACATCAGCTCGTTGAACCCGCCGCCACCTTTGGTGCTGTTGGTTTTCACGCCGGATTGAGTTTTGTTTTCAGGCAGTTTGTAAGGCGGCATCATCTTGTCATTATACAGCATGCCGATACACAAAGGGCGGTCGGGATCGCCTTCCTCGAACTGAATAACAACTTCTTGGCCGACGCGCGGCACGGCGATGGCACCCCAGTTTTTGCCGGTCCAGGGCATCATGGTGCGCACCCAGCAGGTGGTTTTTTCGTCATTTTTGCCGTCAAGATCCCAGTGGAACTGCACCTTGATGCGCCCGTATTTGTCGGTGTGGATTTCTTCTTTTGCCGGACCGGTCACAAAAGCGGTGTGGATGCCACCGATATTGGGCCAGGGCGTTGTTTGCGGCGCGCGATATTGCTGTTCGGAATCGATTGCCTTGAACTGCACGATATGAGGCTCGTCATAGCCGGGTTTGATGGTGCCTGTCTTGAGGCTGTCCCGCAGGTCGGAAAGCCCGTCTTCTTTCAGAGCATCCAATTGCACGTAATCATGATGACATTCGATCAGCATCACGTCTTTGGGTTCGCTTGTGCGCTCAAGCTTTTCCACCGAGACCGTGTGCCCAATGGCAAGGTTTACGGCGTCTGATAGTCCCGTGATCACATGATGCTGCACCGCTTCGGCTTCCATCCGGACCCGGGCAAACGCCTCTCCCAACCCGGCGGTGCGGTAATGGCCGGGATAATCGTAGCGATTGTCGGCGGTTTTGGAATAAGCCCCGGCGGGGATGGCGCTTTCGACCTGAAGATCGGCTTTGATGTTTTCAAAATCAAAATCGTCCAACGTGACTTTGCCACTGCGGATATTTTCCAGCGCGTTCCATTCGAACACCAACGGTTCCAACACTTCGGTCGTTGACCGGCGGGTATAGGGGCTAAAGCGCAGCTGGGCCGGGGCATCCACCTTGGTATGGGCGGAATACACATCTGCAAACACCATCTTTTCGGTGTCGCCGTCATGTTCAAAGTAATAATAAATGCCTTCTTCTTCCATCAGACGGCTGATGAAATCAAAATCGGTTTCCCGATACTGCACGCAATACACGCGGGGGTCGTATTTCGCATTCAGGTTGTTGGTGATGTTGCCGGAATAATCATATTCTCCGATCACCTTCTGAATGATGTCAAAGACCGTCATGTCCTGAAAGATGCGCAAATCGGTGCGCCGGGTGAGGAACCAAAGCCAGGGCCGGACCTCGGCTTTGTAATGGCCCCCGACATCCAGCGCGCCGATGAATTCGGCGGACACGCAGGTGCCGCGAAACCAGCGTTTCTTGCTCTGGTCATCGCTGTCCGCCACCAGATGCATCGTTTTGCCGACAATTTCTCTCAGGGGCAGCTTGCCGTTTTCGCAGTAGAAATCGACATCCATGACCGGGATCTGGCTCATGCTCTCCTTGACCCGCGCGACAAGAGGCAGGAGCTTTTTGTCTTTGCATTCGCCTTCCAAACGAAGCGGAAAGCCCGTGGGATCAATGTTCTGCAGCATATAAATCGCCTTTTTCAATGATCCGAGCGTAGCCCAGAATAGTCTCTCTTACCAACATTCTATCATCGTCCCGGCCGTCGGTGACATGGTGGGTTGGTCAATCGAACGCGTAGGTGAAATCTCCGTCTGCCGCATCAATTGCGACCTTGCTGACCAAGTTTCCGTCCATCATGCGGCGCAGGAATTCCGAGGAAATGTCGGGCAGCATGGTGTTTGTGACAATCGCGTCGATCATCCGGCCACCGGATTCCAGTTCCTGACACCGCGACACGATGGTATCGACCACCGCATCCGAATATTCGAACGGCACGCCATGAGCTTCGGTCACGCGCTTCTGAATGCGGTTCAGCTGCAAGCGGGTGATCTTGCCGATCATATCGGGGCTAAGCGGATAATACGGGATGGTGACCAGCCGCCCCAGCAATGCCGCCGGGAAAATCTTGAGCAGCGGATCACGCAGCGCCTTGGCGATGCCTTCGGGTTCGGGCATCAGATCGGGGTCGGCGCACATGTCCATGATCAGGTCCGATCCGGCGTTCGAGGTCAGCAGGATCAGCGTGTTCTTAAAGTCGATCAGGCGCCCTTCGCCATCCTCCATCACGCCCTTGTCGAACACCTGGAAGAAGAGTTCATGCACATCCGGGTGGGCCTTTTCGACCTCGTCCAGCAATACCACCGAATAGGGTTTGCGCCGCACGGCTTCGGTCAACACGCCGCCTTCGCCATAACCGACATACCCCGGAGGCGCGCCTTTCAGGCTGCTGACGGTATGGGATTCCTGATATTCGGACATGTTGATGGTGATGACATTCTGTTCGCCACCATAGAGCACCTCGGCCAGCGCCAGCGCGGTTTCGGTTTTGCCAACGCCGCTGGTCCCGGCCAGCATGAAGACACCGATGGGCTTGTTCGGATTGTCGAGTTCCGCGCGGCTGGTCTGGATGCGTTTTGCAATCATTTCCATCGCGTGGTCCTGACCAATCACACGTTTTGCCAGATGGTCCTTGAGGTTCAACACAACGGCAAGTTCGTCACTCACCATCCGTCCGACGGGAATGCCGGTCCAGTCGCCAACCACGCTGGCCACGGCTTGTTCATCTACGATGGGCAGGATCAGGGGGTTCTCGCCCTGCAGTTCGGTCAGTTCCGCGTTTTTGGCCTTGAGCTGCTCCAGCAGGTCTACGCGTTCTTCGGCGGTCATGGGGCTGGCTTCGGCGGCCTCGGCCCCGTCGGCATCCGGTGCATCCACAGGGGCACCGCCCTCGCGCAGCTTGGCGCGCAGATCGAGGATGCTGGCGACCACGGCTTTCTCTGCTTCCCAGCGTTTGTCCAGATCGGCCAGACGGGCCTCTTCTTCCTCTTTCAGCGCGGTGATGGCATCGCGGCGTGTGCCCACCTCCATGCCCGCGGTTTCGTCGCGTCCGATGATCTCAAGCTCGGTGGTCAGCGCATCAATGCGCTTGCGGCTGTCGTCCACTTCGGCAGGGACCGCGTGCTGGCTGACCGCAACGCGGGCGCAGGCTGTATCAAGAACGCTGACCGACTTGTCAGGCAACTGACGCGCGGGGATGTACCGCGCCGACAGCGATACCGCCGCCTCGATCCCTTCGTCCAGAACCTGCACCTTGTGGTGGCTTTCCAGCATCGTCGCGATGCCGCGCATCATCATGATGGCTTTGGGGATATCGGGCTCGTCAACCTGCACGACCTGGAAGCGACGGGTCAAAGCGGGGTCTTTTTCGATGTGTTTCTTGTATTCGGCCCAGGTGGTGGCCCCGATTGTGCGCAAGGTGCCGCGCGCCAAAGCCGGTTTGAGCAGGTTGGCCGCATCGCCAGTTCCGGCAGCGCCCCCTGCCCCGACCAAGGTGTGGGTTTCGTCAACGAACATGATGATCGGCACCGTGGAGGCCTGCACCTCGTCAATCACCTGTCGCAGCCGGTTTTCAAATTCGCCTTTCATCGACGCACCGGCCTGCAGCAGCCCGACATCCAGCGTCAGCAAACGGGCCTCGCGCAAAGCGGGTGGGACATCGCCCCGTGCGATCCGCAGGGCAAAGCCTTCGACCACAGCGGTTTTGCCGACACCCGCTTCGCCGGTGAGGATCGGATTGTTTTGGCGACGGCGCATCAGGACATCGACAATCTGGCGGATTTCCTCGTCACGACCGACAATCGGATCAATCTCTCCGTTACGGGCCTGTTCAGTCAGGTCCGTGCAATACTGCGCCAGAGCTTCTTCCTTGCCCATCGCACCCGGTGCCATCGCGCCAGACGCTTCGCCCGGCACAGCACCACCACCGGTTTGCGATCCGTCCTGCGGGCGCAGGCTGTCTTCGATCGATCCATCCACCACAGTGGCAAAATTGTCCGACAGGTCATCCGCACCGACTTTCGAAAACTCTTTCGAGATATTCATCAGGATCGACCGCAACTCCGGCGTTTTCAACATTCCGAGGATCAGATGCCCTGTGCGCACCTGATTGGAGTTGAAGAGCAACGATCCATAGACCCAAGCGCGCTCCATCGCGTCTTGCAGATGCGCGCTAAGGTCCGAGATCGAACTTGCCCCGCGCGGCAACGCATCCAGTGCGCGGGTCATGTCGGCAGACAGCTTGGCGGGATCAAGATCGTAGTGCTGGATGATCTTTTGAATATCGGAATTGTCGGTCTGCACCAACTGCGCCAGCCAGTGAATGATCTCGACATAAGGATTGCCGCGCATCTTGCAGAATACGGTGGCCCCTTCGATGGCTTGATAGCCAACTTTGTTCAATTTCCCAAACAGGGCTACGCGGCTAATCTCGGTCATTTTTGTCTCCTTCGCAGAGGTGCGACACAATTGTTTTTCAGGCGGCAATCGCCGCGTTTATCGGTATTTGATGCAATGGAATAAGATACAGGTCGGCAACTTCGGGTGGATGCTCTTCAGAGCCGATCCAGCTGGTCAATCCCAATTGGGTGCTATGTCCCAGCTGCGCCTGCGGCACCTCTTGTCCGCGCACAACAAGGTTCACATCCCAGTCGAATTGATCCCCGACATAGTTTTTCACAATCGCCCGCAATCGGTTCAGCGCGGGCGTTCCGGGTAGAAATTTCTTGTACGCCTCAAGCGATAGCGGTCCGATGCGCAGACGAAATTTCGACGCATTCGACCAGACCCGTTCGCCAATGGATGTGGTTTTCCCAAGGCCACCAAGCCCCCCCAAAACCCAGCGATCATCGGGTTCGAGCGTCAGCCACTCTCCGACGAATTCTTCGAGCGCTACATCGGCATCGAAAAACCCGTTCAAAAGAGCGACCAGTCCGTCGGCGTTCTTCGGACCACCCGACAAAAGCCCGGCGTAATGCCGTTTGGCCAGATCCGGCATCGCATCGCGCTGTCTGAGGTGGTCTCCGTGATGGCCCGACAAGGCGGCGATCTTGGTTTCGGTTTCGGACTTGTCACCCCTGTCAAACGCGGCCGTGGGCTGACCCCGCACCCAGGCGCGGTACATCAGGCTCATCACGCGGTGGGTCAGCATATCGGCAAAGGCCACAAATGTCGGGTCATTGTGGTGGACCTGGCGGCTTCTGGCATATTCGGTCAAATGCAGCGGCAACGGGCCATGCGGGCCGAAAAAGCCAAAGAACAGGTTCACAAGCTTTGGCGGCTGGTCTGCGGTTTGCGGCGTGAGCGCGGAAATCGTTGTGGGCGGAAAGCCAAGATACGGCTCTTGTCCAAAACGCACCTTGTCCTGACGCGGGCGACGCGCATCGCCAAAGCGCGGTGTCCCGTCCAGCTGCGCTTCGAGAATGCGCATCGCGTGGAAGATGTGATAGGGTTTGGGGTCGCGGATCAGATCCTCCAGATGGGTCAGATCACGCGGTTCGCCCCCATCCTTGGTGACCATCTTGTGATCTCTCCTCTTTGTTGGGTGCGCAACACCGTTTCGGTGAAACTGTTTATCGTGGCGTATTTCTGAAAAAAGCGGTCAAGCACCGTGGCAAGCGCAAAGACCGAACTGCCCTCGAACAGGGTTTCATCAAATTCCAGCGCGATTTCCTGACCGCGAATGGCTGTGGACAGCACCCCGTCATGCATGCGCCGCACAATGGGGCGGGTGGTGACAGAAACAATGCCTTCGATCTGCTGTTCCAGCGCGCGGTCACCGATCGGTGTGTAAAGCCCGATGATTTCGCGCAGCGCCGCTGCACCGCCGCCCTCTGCCCCGGTATCATCCGAGATCGACAGGTAATTCAGGCTCAGATGGCTGATCGCGCGCCAGGCGGCATCGCCCTGGGCGATGCAGGCGCGGGGTTTGGTGGGGCCGATCAGCGTTCGGATCGTGGCCACCGGCCCGCCATCGGGCAGGTGAAAGACGTTGTCGACGCCGTTTGGCAACAGCATCGGCAGATCCCGGTTGGTGACCATCGCTTCGACCGCCAATTGGCTTAGCCTGGCGGGATACGGGGCCTCGTTTGCGTCGACGACCGACAGATAACTTTCAGACCCCAGATAGTTGGTCCGCACCCCGCGCAGGGTTTCCGCCTCGCTGCGTTGGCGCAGATGCCGTTTGTGGGTGTAATACGCGCTGCCGCCACCGCCCGCTGCGGTCAGTTCGTCTGACGAATAGAACGCCTTCAGGTCGATATCATCCACGCCTTCGCGGCTCATCCCCGTCACTTTGGAAATCGAGAACACCTCGAAATCCTTGGGCGCGGTGCGGTCGGGAACCAGGTGGTATTCGGTGACACGCGGGCTGATCGGGACGCGGTCGCAGCGTTTGGGAAAGAGGTTAATGGCAGGCGCGCAGAACAGTTTGAACGCATCCGGCGAGATATTGGGCGCGATTGACGCCCTGTTTTCCCGCAGCAACAGATAGATATCGACGCTGGCCCCCTCCGCCCTGGCGATTGCGTCTTGCAGGCCCGATAGTTCCACAAACAAATTCCGCTCGGGCATGGCGAAATATTCTTGCAACATTCGGTAGCCATCAAAAGACGGGCGCGGCAGGGGCAACAGGGCATCGTCCGGGTCCAGCCCCCGCGATGTGACCGGCGCTTTCAGCGGCACAACCCAATCATCGCGCCGATTGACCGACCGCGCGACAACCGTCGCCGGTTTCGAGCATAACATTTCAAACAGGGTCCAGCCGGTGCTGATCTGCCCGCCCAGAAACAGCGTCAGCCGGTCAACCGGCAATTCGCTGATCGGCAGATCCCCGTACCGCGTCAGCCGCAATCTGACGGCGGCGCGGGCGGCACTGTCCACGGCGATACCGGCCGCCACCAATGCGCCGCGCCCGTCGATATAGTCGGCCTCTGAAATCGTCAGCGGCCACAGATCGACATCTTGCGATGTCCTGAACTGACAGGCTTTCTGCGCGCCCGGCACCTTTTTCGAGCGCAAAACCGTATCGCGCGGCAGTGTGTATCCGGCGGCCAGATCGGCATTTTCGTAATCCGGGGTCAGCTCGGCAATGGTCATCGACGGGGTTGGCGCCAGAAAATGCGGAAATACCACATCCAGCAGATGGCTGGTGAATGCCGGATATTGCTGTTCAAGCTCAAGCTGCACCCGCGCGGTCAGAAACGCCGTGCCCTCTAGCAAGCGTTCGACATACGGGTCGAGAATTTCAAGACCATCCATTCCCAGACGCGACGCGATCTTGGGATAGGATTTGGCAAACTCGGCCCCCATCTCTCGGAGGAAGGCCAGTTCCGTTTCGTAATGTCTGAGAAGGCGTGTATCCATTTTGTTCAGGACCCGCGCTCAAGAGAAATCTGACCGGTGGTCGTGTCGAACTGGCTTCGAAGATACAGCTCTGCCGGAAGCGGCTCGGCCCACATATCGGCCAGGATATCAAACACGATCACCGACGCCCGACCTTCGTTTTCCGTGCGGCTGATCACGGTGACGCTGCCATCAATCAGGCGCGGCTCGAACAGCTCGATCGCGTTCTGGATTGTCTCGCGCACATCCTCGGCGCGGCGTTTGTTGGCAAAATCCCCGGTCGCATCCGGCACGCCATAATTCAGGACAGAGCGCCGCGCGTGGGGATAGGCTTCGGGGTCGATTTCCGATTCCAAATTACCAGTGTTCAAAAGCCATGCCAGATCGCGCTGAATGATCTCGCGCAAGCGTCGGATATCAATCATACGCTCCGCACCTGTCTCGGATTTTTGGGAGCGATCCTCGTCTGTCAATCTGTCTAGAATGGAAGGCTGCAGACGCTCAGTGAGCGTGCGGTCAGCCATCCGCGGTTTCCCCCACATCAACCAGCGCGTCTGTTGCGGTAAACTGGAAGATACGCGCATCCATCAATGGGATGTCGGCCTCGTTTGTGGTCAAAAGCCGCTGACCCAGCCCGGCAAAGACATCGCCGCCCAGATCTTCCCATTCGGTGGCGCGCGACAGCTTCATCGCGTCGGTGCCCCGGTCGGCAGTACCGGCATAGCGCGTCGGGATCAGACCGACCAGTTCACCGCCATTGGCCAGGGTCAGGGTTGCCGCCGTCCAGACGGTATCGCGCAGGTCTTCCGGCGGGTCGAGATGCAGCGTGGACAGCGTGTTAAACGGCATCCAGAAATATTTCCCATTCACGACAATCTCAAGGATGGGACCAAGACGCATGTCTGCATCAGCAATCCAGTCAAAACTCTGCCCGTCCAGAACACCGCCCGTCATGGGGGCCTGGTCAAAGGCCTGTTGCCGCAATTGTGCCGCGTGATCGGCGTTTCCGCTGGCTTGGGCTTTCAACGCTTCGGCCAGCAAGGCCACCCAATCCTGGGGCTGGCCAAAGATCAGAGGGTCTTTTTCACCCGCGAACACCTTTTCGCGAAACACTTCGCAGATGATCGCTTCGCGGTAGGTCTGGGCCATCGGCAAGGCAGAAGCATCCAATTGCGCGCACAGCTTGAGCTGTGTGATCGCGCGCTTCCAGTCGCCCATGACGCAAAGCAACTGAAACAGAAATATGCGCAGTTTGGCATCTTCGGGTTTGGCCCGTACGGCATCCTGAAGGCTTGCAAGCGTTCCGTTGAGGTCTCCGGCTTTGAGTAGATCCTGGGGTGTATTGGTCAACGGCACTCTCCGAACATCCGGCATTGACCCGCTGGCTCAAAAGCCAGCGGGCTTTGAGCGTTAGCTCAAGTCTTTGTTGGCTTCGATATCGTAGGCAAACTTCTTGTCCGCCCCGGCGCTGCCATCGTCTTTCTGTTCTTTGTAGATGACTTCGACCTCGGCAAAATTAAGCGAAATGTTCTGCGTCAGGCGGTCTTCGCCACTCGATCCGCCGGTTGACACAGAGGTCACCATGACCTTTTTCATCTTGATCGTCAGATACTCCATCGGTTTTTTACCCGCCTTGCGCACCGTCAGCGTCGCTTCTTTGACGTGATCACCGGTTGCACACATCTGCAGCAATGCGGATGTGCCGTTTTCAATGTAGGTGGTGACCGACAGGTCCGAGAAATTGGCCTTTCCGGCACCGCCGCCACCGCCATGGTGAAACGTGCCGCTCTGGCTCATGCCCCACGACCAGGCAAGAACATCAATCTCGCCTTTTTTCTTGTCGTCCTTGGCTTCGCCTTTGATGTCCCCGATCTTCAAAAACTGGTCAACGGCCATGATAATTTCCTTTCTATAAGTGCGGAGATGTCCCCGCTGTCAAAATGAAGGTCCAAGCCACAATGCGCGGCTTGGACAGGGCTTTATTGCTTTTCAGACGGCAGCTTGGAGACAAGGCGCAGTGATACTGACAGGCCTTCAAGCTGGTAATGCGGACGCAGGAAAAACTGCGACCGGTAATATCCGGGGTTTTCTTCGTCGGCTTCTACGACCACCTCGGCGGCGGCCAGCGGTTTTTCCGCCTTTGTCCGCTCTGTCGACCGCTCTGGGCTGCCGTCGACATATTGCAAAATCCACTCGTTCAGCCAACGCTCCATATCCTCGCGCTCTTTGAACGATCCGACCTTATCGCGCACCATGCATTTGAGGTAATGCGCAAAGCGGCAGGTGGCGAAAAGATAGGGCAGACGGGCTGCCAGATTGGCGTTTGCGGTGGCATCCGGATCGTCGTATTCGGCCGGTTTCTGCAACGACTGCGCCCCGATGAACGACGCCACGTCGGTGTTTTTGCGGTGCAATAGGGGCATCAGACCGGCTTTGGCCAATTCCGCTTCGCGCCGGTCGCCGATTGTCACCTCGGTGGGGCATTTCATATCGACGCCGCCATCGTCGGTGGGGAATGTATGTGTTGGCAACCCTTCGATTGTTCCGCCGGATTCAACCCCCCTGATCCGACTGCACCAGCCGTATTCCTTGAACGAGCGGTTGATATTCATCGCCATGCCATAGGCGGCATTGACCCAGGCAAAGTTTGATGAATCGCCGTCGCCGACATCTTCTTCAAACGCAAATTCATCCACCGGGTTGGTTTTGGCACCATAGACATTGCGGCCCAGGAATTTCGGCATCGCCAGACCGATATATTTACTGTCTTCGCTTTCGCGCAGACTGCGCCAACCGGCATATTCCGGCGTTTGGAAAATCTTGGTCAAATCGCGGGGATTGGACAGCTCGCCCCAGCTTTCGAATTGCATGAGCGATGGGGCTGCGGCGGAAATGAACGGAGCATGCGCCGCCGCCCCGATTTTCGCCATTTCGCCCAAAAGCTCGACATCCGGCGGTGTGTGATCAAAGTAGTAATCCCCCACCAGACAGCCATAGGGTTCGCCACCGATCTGGTCGTATTCTTCGCCATACAGTTTTTTGAAGATCGGCGACTGGTCCCAGGCGGTGCCTTTGAATTTGCGTACCGTCTTGTGCAGCTCTTTTTTGGAGATGCTCAGCACGCGGATCTTGAGCATTTCATCGGTTTCGGTGTTATTCACCAGAAAATGCAAACCCCGCCAGGCGCTCTCAAGCTCTTGATACTCGTTGTGGTGGATGATCTCGTTGACCTGATCGCTCAGCTTGCGGTCGATCTCTGCCACCATGGCCTCAAGCGAAAGCAGGACATCCTCGGAAATCAGAGACGCGTTTTCCAAGGCCTGCTGGGCCAACGTCGCGACCGCCGATTGAACGGCTGTCTTTGCGGTATCCGTGCGCGGCTTGAACTCTTTTTCCAACAAACTGGCAAAATCGGAGTCTGACGTTTGCGTGGCTGCGGCACCACCTTCAACTGCTGTTGCTTCCTCGGCCATGCTTTACTCCTCGTCCTTGGCGGCAGCGCCGTCATCAGAAGGCGCGGCCTGGGCCGCAAGTGACTTGAGCAATGCGGGATCGTTCATTGCATCAGCGATCAGGTTTTCGGCACCGGGCTTGCCGTCCATATATGTCATCAGGTTGGACAGCTCGTTGCGCGCATCGAGCAGCTTTTTCAAAGGCTCGACTTTTTCGGCAATCGCCCCGGGCGAGAAATCATCCATGCTTTCAAAGGACACATCGACCGAAAGATTGCCCTCGCCGGTCAGTTTGTTTGGAACCGAAAACGCGACGCGCGGCTTCATGGCCTTCATGCGATCGTCAAAATTGTCGACGTCGATTTCCAAAAACTTCCGGTCGGCAATACCGGGTTGTTCGACTTCGGATTTGCCCACCAGATCGGACATGACGCCCATGACAAAGGGCAACTGAACCTTCTTTTCCGCGCCATACAATTCGACATCATATTCGATTTGCACCCTTGGCGCGCGGTTTCTTGCAATGAATTTCTGTGAACTGGACATGTGGTCTCCCCGTTTCGTTCGGCTAATTTGTTTTTTGTTTCAAGGCCGTCTGGATTGTCCGCGTACCAACGCAGTGTCTATTCGTATTCCTCTTCCTGATCCTCTACGACACCTCCAACAAGATGGACGTTTTCAACACCAAGCGGTGCCAAATCGTTAATAATGGTCATAAAATCCGCACCCACCAATCGTCTGGCCCGCTTGAGCAGCACCGGTATGGGACTGGAGGGTTCATTGCGGTTGTAAAATTCGATGATCTTGTCCAGCGACGCGGCCACGTCCGCGCGCGAAGTGATTTGACCGGGCGCGCCACTGGTGACTTTTGCGGGTTGCTGACCTGCCACACTCGCCTCCTCATCCGCTGCATCCTTGGCCTCTGCCTCCAGATCGGCACCGCTGGCCCTGGACAGGACATCCACAAGTGTGCCCATCATTTTCTGCAACGGTTCAAGCGACGGTCCATAGCCCGGTGTTTTGTCCATAAAGACCGCGTCAAGGGCGTTGATATCGTCAAACGCGGTCTTAGCCGCGTCGTGTAGCGCCCTGAGCCGATCTGTGTCGGTGTCCATAAACGCCGCTTCGATATCGGCACTGGATTTCAGATCTTCATCTTCTTTGGCCTCGGCCTCGCCATTGGCGATTTCAATATCGCGCAGGGTGACACCGCCGAAACTCCGGCTTTCCGACAACGGCGTGGACCGCCTGAGACCGCGCAAAACGGTCGAGCGTTCCGCCAGGTTGGTGACCGCGTTGATCCGCATGGTTGGATCATCGTCATCGTCTTCATCAAGCTGCGGGTGGCAGGTGTCCCAGTGGTCTTCAAGACAAAACCGGATGTATTTTACCGCATCGGCAAACCCTTCAAGGCCCGTCAGGCGCAGTTCACTATTGGCCAGATGCACCGCTGCGCGGATGTCGTGGCTGCGCCCAAGGACAACCCGCGCTTTTTTGGCCAGATCCTTGAAATCCGGGTCTTTTCCCTCGACAATCTCGTCACCGGCCTGACGCTCTTCCTCGGCCTGAGCCGCGAGTTCCATCGCAGTGAAATCAGGATCATATTCGAGATTTTCCCCACTCGGGGCATCATCTCCGTGGGTCACAAACAGGTCTGACAATTTCGTCACTTTCAGATCTTAAAAAGGTATTTTGAAACGGCAAATTAAAAAACTAACGCAAGGTAATGCTATCAAGTCTCTATCAAAAATCCAGAAAAAGAATGCCCAACTGAAAAATTTCACAGCTCCGCACTGCAAAGCCGGGGCAGAATAAGCAAAAAACCAGTGTTTCGGCGCGTTCTGCTGACTGCCGTTCAGGGCGTCAGTCAGTATTGTTGCTTGGCATGAAACTGCGCCAGATCGCAGCCATTTTGCCGCGACGCGTCAAGCAAAGGGGCCCAGATCGTCCCGGGCAGGGAATCATCGCGTCTGGCGATGTACGTACCCGTCAGTTCCGCTTTGCGCCGCCACGCATCAGCCTGCCGTTGGCTGGTTTGCGACAGATACAAGCCGCCATCGACCCGGCCGCATCCGATCATGTCATGGCGCGATCCGAACACCCGATACGGGGCGATCAAAACCGTGCCCGGCCGGGCCAGCGCATTGATGCGTTTTTCCATTTCGAACAACAGGTCATCGTCTGAAATCGGTCGGTAAAAGTAGATCACATCGAACGCATCGTAGCGGTCAAATGTCAGCGCATCCTGTTCAAAGACAGTGGCCTGTGACGCGCCCTCTTTTTCCAACAGGCGTTCGCCAAAGGCCACAAAGGCAGGATCATAATCAAACCCATGCGCTTCGTCGAAATATCGCAACGCCGAGAACACCTTGAGCCCCCCGCCGCATCCCACGTCCAGAAACCGAATGGGCCCTGACCGGCGCTGGGACAACACCAGACGGTAAGCGGCATGCAAATGGCGATGAAAATCGCTGTTGGGCAGCGCGACATCGGCAAAACACGCATGCGCCTTGGCCGCGTCCGATTGCGGTGCCGGGTTCAGCACCGCGTGCAGACGATCAAAGATGTCATCACTTGCCAGGATCTGCGACTGCGCGATTTTCGGCAGCTTGTCATCCGGCGTATAAAGTTTCTGGCGTTTGGGCTTCAGCTGATCCGTCACCAACGCGCGATACTCGGGCCAACGGTTCAGCTCGTTTCTGAACAGCCCGGTCCGCGCTGTCACCTCTCCCCAGATGCGGCGCACCGCGATGACCTCTGAGTGATCGGCACATTGTGCCTCGTGCTGAACACGGACCGCAGTCATCTGCGCAAGAAACACCTGATACTCGCGCACCAGAGTGTCGATGTTCAGACAGGTGGCCTGCACCAACGGGACATTCCGACCCGAGACTTTGCCCAACTCGACCACGATCTTGCTTACTTCGGCAATGAAGCGGTGCCGCAAGACGTCATATTGCAGACTGATCGCACCCGGATCGGTCAACTCATGTTGCATCGCGGGGCCTTTCGTTTGCCTGCCAACCGTCGTGGCCGTCAGCGTCACACACAAATCCGGTCAACACAAACCTTGATCTTTACAAGACCGATCCGGTCAATCCGGCGGCCCGGACACACAGTCTTGACCGATGTGACGAACTGGCGTTTGCTGGGTGGCATTACAGAAAAGCACATTGAGATCCCGAACCGCGCTGCCTGTGTCGATGGCAGTTTTGCCTCTCAACCGTCTTTTGCTGTGACGCGGTCAGCATCGCAAAAGCGGCCCCCGCACCCGGAGGATCTGCGGCTGACAGAGTTAGAACAGGGAGGTTTTATGAAGCACTTTTCATGCGCTTTTGGTGCTGCAGCGTTGATGTTTTCGGCATCCCAAGGGGCATCCCAAGGGACGGAGACATCCGGCATGCTTGGCGTTGAGTTGAACAAATTCGAAGCTGCGGATGCCGGCGGCTGTCAGGCGTATTTTCTATTCCGAAATCAGACCGGTAAAAGCTTTGAGGGTTTTGAAATGAGCCTTGCCGTGCTTGATGCAAACGGCGTGATCGACCGTTTGCTGTCGATCGATGCGGCCCCCCTGCCCGTACAGCGCACGACGCTCAAACTGTTTGCGATCCCCGATCTGGCATGTGGGGATATCTCGGAAATCGTTCTGCACGACATGCCGGTGTGCAAACCCCAGAACGAAACCGAGGCAGATTGTTTCGAGTTTATCGAGCTGGACAGCAAAACCGACGCGGGCTTGGTCAAATAGCCATGGGTGCGATGCTGGACACCATGGGCACCGGTGGACCGATCATAGGTTTGCTGCTGGGCCTTTCGCTTTTGTCGCTGGCCCTGATCGTGATGAAAGTGCTGCAATTGCGCCCGGTCACATCGGGAACAGACCTTCGCAATGCGGCATTGGCGCGTGTCGAAGCGGGTGATTTGACCGGGGCCGAAGCCAAAGCCAAAACCGGCTCTGCCCCGGCGGACCGTGTGTTGGCCTATGCGATAGAGGCGACGGCCAAAGGGTATTCCGGTGCGCCGCTGATGACCGAACTGCTGCGTCGCGGCAATGAAGAGTTGACGCAGATGACCAGCAAGATCCGGGTTCTGGAACTGATCGCCATGATTTCACCCTTGCTTGGATTGCTGGGAACCGTTTTGGGCATGATCCAGTCTTTTCAGGAACTTGAACTGGCCCAAGGTGCCGCGAACGCGTCGGTTCTGGCGGGCGGGATCTGGCAAGCCTTGTTGACAACCGCAGCGGGGCTGTTGGTCGCCATTCCGGCAGCTGTCGGCGCGTCGCTTCTGTCATCGCGCGCCGAACGGGGCGCGCAACTGATCGAGGGGGCCGTCGCGCAGCTTTTGCTGGCACTGGACGTGCCACAAAAGCGGGAGCCGTGAATGACCGACACACGCACCGTCACGCTATCGCGGCCAAAACCGGCCAAAGCGATGATCTCGCTTGTGCCGATGATCGACGTGATGTTGATTTTGCTGGTCTTTTTCATGGTGACATCCACCTATTTGAACCTTGATATGATCCCCGCAATTGCAACCGGTGACGACACACCGCCACCGACGGATGCGTCAGAGAGCAATGCGGGGGCGACGATGATGATCCGACTGGGATCAGACGGCGTGCCCACCATTCGCGGGCAGCCCTATTCAACGCCGGATTTGGCGCATTTGATCGCTGATCGTCTGTCCGCCGACCCGATGCTGGCCGTGCTTGTTCTGCCTTCGGCGGCGGCCGATATGCAGGCGCTGATTTCGGTAATGGACAGCATCACGCACGCAGGCGCGCGGAACCTGCGCGTGGTGCGGTTGGAGGCGCTTGAATGAAACTGACCCGCGCTCCGGCAAAACATCCGCCTGAAACCATCATCGCGCTTATTGACGTGGTGTTCTTTCTTTTGGTGTTTTTCATGCTGATCGGTCGGATGGACGCAACCGCTCCGTTCGAGGTCACACCACCAATGGCGGGCACCGGGGCGGACATGCCATCAGGCGGTGTGACGGTTTCAGTATCCCGGGCCGGGCAGCTGGCGCTAGACGGCGCGACCCTTGGCCGGGATGACATCGCGCGACGGGTTCAAGAGCTTTTGGCGTCAGACCCGGAGCTTTTGGTGCGGATCAATGCCCACAGGGCCACTGAACTGCGGCATGTGCTGCCATTGGTGACGCAGTTCGAGGATTTGGGCGCACGGGATGTTGTGCTTGTGGTCACGCCTGAACCCTCTGCCCCGGTGCCATGAAGACCACACCGGCCATATGGAGCCTGGCCAGCGTGACGTCCGTTGCGGTGCATCTGGTGGCGGCCGGGGTGTTGATGTGGATGCTGCACCCGGATGACATGCCGGACCAGCCGACACCACAGACCGAGCTGCAGCTTTCGACCTATCAGGTGCCGCGCAGCCGGGCACAAGAAACCCCGCCCACCGAAGAGGCCGCGCCGGACAGACCAGCCTCGGGTGCGCGAACCAGTCCAAGCGTTATACCGACATCGCGCGCAACGCGCATCGACACCCCATCCACGCGTGTGACCGAACGCATGGTGGATGTGGCCAAAGCGCAAACCCTGGCGGCCCCGATGCAGCCTGCACGCCCGGACTTGCAAGCGCCCCGACAGGCGGCATCTTTGGTCGCACCGGTGTCTGTGGTGGCTACGGCCTCGGATGTATCAGCGCCGCCGCTTGCGTCAGCCCGCCTGTCAGCTGAGGTCGCATCGTCGCTCAGCGCAGTGCCCATATCGGTCGCGGCAGTCAGTATTGACCGGCCACCAGCGCAGACGCTTGACCTTCGACAAGACCCCGCGCCCGCCATTGCCGCCCCCGACACAGTGACCGCGGCGGTGCAACCGGACAGCCCGACGATCCACCCCGATGAGGCCGCAGCACAAAACCTGCTGTCGCTTGATCCGCCACAAACCCGCGCCACGGCGTCTCTTGCCTTTCCCGGCGCTGGTGACGGACCCGTTGATCCGGTGTCGTTGCGCGCCTTTCAAAGCTTTATGCAGCCTGACGATCCAACCGGGTCCGCCGCCGAACTGCGCGACGGCCTGTCTGGCATTCTGAACACACTTCCCTGTTCGCGGGTGCAGGCCAGATTTGATCCCGAGGCCAACGCGTTGGTCCTTTCCGGGCATGTGCCGGACGCAGCCTTGCGCGGCACGGTGTTGGCGGCAATGCAGGACCAGATGGGAACGGATATTCCGGTCCGTGAAGAGCTTCTGATCCTGCCCAGACCGCAATGCGGGGCCTTGTCCGGGATCGCGCGTGTCGGTCTGCCGCAATCCACCGATCAGATCACCAATCCACTGCTGATCGGACAGGGCACCCATGCCATCGAGTTTCGCTATGTCGCGGGGCAACCGCTTGTGCTTGATCTACAGGGCGCGGATTACGATGCCTATGTCTATGTCGATTATTTTGATGCGGACGGAAACGTGCTTCATCTGGTGCCAAATAATTTCACACCACTGACCCGCACGGCGGCAAAGGCTGCGCTGCGCATCGGTTCCGAGCGACCGCTGGCCGTTGGTGAACCGGGAGTGTTCATCCGGATCGGCCCACCCTATGGTCAGGAAATCGCCGTCGCATTTGCGTCTTCTGTTCGCTTGTATGACGGTGTGCGACCGCTGATCGAACCGGCCGGGGCCTATCTTGACTGGCTCAGACAAAAGGTAAGCGACGCCCGCGCAGACCATGCGGATTTCAAAGGCGAATGGGTGTATTTCTTTGTGACCACCTCGGAAAAATAAAGCGAGAGGGCATTGCGGCGATGCGGCCCAACCTGCGCCAAACCGGTCGCTTCAGACAGCAAACTTGCTTTGATCCCGGCCCCGCCATAGCATCACAGTGTAAAGACCAAGTCATTTCAGACACTCCGAAGCACGGCTATGCCCCAAGCTTTGGTGTGTGATCAAACATACAGATAGAAAGCGCCAAAATTATGGATTTCAAAAAAAACACCATCCGCCTGATCGGAGCGCCCGTTGTGCTGAGCCTTTTGTCCACGCCGATGCTGGCATCGACGCAATCGCAACTTGGCCTGCCTGACACAGTCCAGCCGCGCCCGGTCCTTGAGTTGATCTATCCCAAGATCGCACAGGTCGGCGGGGATGATATCGGCGGAGGCGGGCAAAGCCGGGACGGCGGTGAAGGCGGCTCGTTCACCTCGCCCGTCCCATCCGGCCCCCCTGTGCAAGCCACCGAAGCCACAACGGCGATGATCCTCTTTCAAATGGACCGAAACGAGACGATCTGTGAATTTATGGATGACGAGTACCGCATCGGCTGTTTTGCGGCGACCTATCGGGAACTTGCCAACGAGATCCCCGGCAACGGGGATTATGCAGAGGCCAGAGAGGTCATTCTTAAAGCGGCAAGAGAGCTGGATCAGCTGACCCGCCGCAATATCGACCGGCAAAAGCCCCCGCTGCGCGCGCGGCTGTCCAACGAAAGCGGCCCATCCGCGTCCACCCCGCCCATTGCCGCGATCCGGTCCGATGCTGTTGCACAGGTGAATCGACAGGCCAGCAACATCCTGCAAGAGGCGGAAACGGTGCTGTTGCGCTCGGCCAGCTCGGACGCGACGCGGGCCATCCATTACCAGCGTATCGCTGCCGCTGTTGGATCAAACAAAGTGTTATTGCGGTCCAGCTAGAACCGCTGCGGGCCCCATAGACCCGATCTGTCAGGCGCGGCGTTCGCTATTCCAGACCGTAGGCCGCGCGGATGCCCCGTTTGGTGCCGGGGCCGATATCGCCGTCAATCGAGCCATCGTAGAAATCGAACTGCTGCAATTGAGCCTGAAGCTCGCGGCGGGTTTCTTCGGCGAACATCGTAGGCCGTTCCAGAAGCAGGTTCAGCACGTCCTGACTGCCACTGCGCAGGGCTGCGTAAAGATAGGCTGCGGCGTCCTTCGGCCCTTTGTCTGCAATCAAACCATCGTCAATCAACGCGGCAAAGTTGAATTGCGCCTCTGGGTGGCGCAGGTCAGCGGCGCGCTCGAACAGCTCTAGCGCGCGTGTCGGATTGGGCCGTAGGCCGAGACCGCCTTGATAGTGCAAAAACCCAAGGTCATTGATTGCATCCGCGAGATCCTGCTCTGCTGCGGCGCGGTACAATTCCAGCGCCCGTGCTTCGTCAACCTCGACCCCGATGCCTTGCTCATAAAGCTTGGCCAGCTCCATCTGGGCCTCGGGCGACCCCTTCTCGGCCGCGCGTTGCAGGAATGCGACGGCCTGAGCCGGATCAAAGCGCTGATCTTCGGGGTTCAGCCGGATATAGGCCAGACCGATCATTGACCGTGTGTCGCCAAGATCCGCCAGCGCCATCAATTGCGATTCCTGATCGGGGCGCAGTTTCGACCACGTCTTTGACGGCTCGTCACCCGAGACATTCGGCTGCCCGTCTTGGTCAGGGTTGAGGTAAAACGGCTGACCCGTCAAAGACCCGTAGGTGTAGGGTTCCTGCAAATTGGCGGTTTCCTGCAGCACCGCATCGCGCACCTGTCGAAACATCAGGCTGATCTCAAGCCCCGGTTTGGCCATCTTCTGCATCAGCGCCCGCGCATAGGGGCTGTTTCCACGGGTGCCATCCAGCGCCACCTGCCCGTCCTTGGCGGCAAACGCCACGAGCGTGCCGCGATCCGGGTTCGCCGGGGCCAACCCGCCGACCCCGCGCGTTGGTTGATCGGTCGTCTGTTGCGCGGTTTGCAACACCTGTTCGGTATCAATCGCCCCGCCCAGCGGATTGTCGCGACAGCTGTCAAGAATGACGATCCGCATGACACGCGCCCGTTCGACCACGTCCAGAAGCTCTTTCAGCGACACGGACTGTCGTTGAACATCCAGGTTCGATCTTGGGCGTGCATCGACCGGGATGAGAAAATTCTCTCCCTGAACCTCGATCCCGTGACCGGCGAAATAGATCAGCGCAAGGTCCGCCGTTTCAGACCGGAACGAAAAATCCTTCATCATCGCCCGAAGCTCTGCTTCGTTCAGATCAATCCCCAAGGTCACGTCAAACCCGATGCCCTCAAGCGTCTCGGCCAGATCCTCGGCATCGTTGCGCGTGTTGGTCAACGGCGTGATCGCTTCGTACTCTGCCATCCCGATCACCATCGCCACACGTTCAGGGCTGGCTACGACGGCGACAGGTATGGCCCAGGTCAAAATCAACGAAAGAAAAAACGGGCGGCCTATAAATGACATGTTGCTTGGTACTCCAGAAATGCTGGGGTGGTGATCCATACCTTAGGCAAAATCGGCAAACTAATCATTCATTTTTTTGCGATCCTGTCGTTCAACACCCGGTTTTCAGATGCGCGGGACCAGACATTTCTTGACATAACGTCAATCCGCACTCCACAATTTGGACATATGTCAGCGACCCGTCTTTAGAACATTCCCGGCGCGATTTTCGCGATGCCGCATTTTTAATCTGACCCCGTTTTTGACGCACAGGATGCCAAAAGCGGCCCCTTATAAAACCAAAGTCGCGGCCAAAATGGCCCGTTACCAACAAAGAAACTGGACCCAACATGGACGATTTTGACGATTTCATTGGCCCCAATGCAGTCTATGGCAACCTGCTGAATGGGGTTGCATCCATCGGCCGAATTGAATTTTCAGAGGACGAAGACTGGTTCGCGGTCACACTGGTTGCCGACACGCAATACCGGATTGACGTTCGACCCGAAATTGTAGCTGGCGGCGGAAGCCTGGCCGACCCCGAGTTTGTGGGCGTATATGACGATAGCGGGCTGTTTCAGGTCGGCTCAGGCGACGACAACAGCGGACAGGGGCCGAGTGCGCAGGCGGTTTATACCGCGTCCTATTCCGGCACACATTATTTCAGCGTGCAATCTGCGGACGGTTTTGAAACCGGGTTTTACCAGATCGAATATCTTGACCTTGGCCCTCTCAACCCGCCGATTGTCGAAGAAGAGACCCTGAACGAAGGTGATGAGATCACGTTCAGCATTGATCTGCTTGAACCAACGTCGATTTCCGCCCCCTACCCCGGCACCGGGTCACCGGATGAATTGATTGCGTCCCGGGACATTACGGTTTCGGTCATAACCGAGAATGCCATCGAGGGTGAGGACTTTGAGGTCGACTACACATTTGGCGATCCGCAAAGCCTGAATATTCGTATTCTGAACGATGACATCGTGGAGGATGACGAGACGTTTTCAGTTTCAATAACCGGCGCGATCGACTGGATCGTCCCGACAGGGTTCGGCTCGGACGGCAATTTGATCACAAACGTGCTGGGCGGTTCGGTTGTGGGGGCCATAGAGCGCCGCGAGATTGACTTCACGTCTGAGATCACCATCAACTCTGCGCCCGAGGGAGACCCACTTCCGATAACGGATTACACCTTTGTCGAACCGGAAATCGTCACCAACGTGCTTGAAATCTTCGCCGATGGCAGCGGTGAGGAATTTACCGTTGTCCCGTTCACCTTCGACGGCCCTCCGATCAGCGGCGAGATCCTGGCAAACGGCGATCTTTCGATCACCGCGTCAACCGCGACGCCGGGCCAATCCGTCATCCTCCGCTTTACGGTTGTCGACAGCCGCGGTGCCCTGACCGAAGCGGAACAGGAGATCACGTTTGGCGCGCTGTCGGATGACTTTCTGCCCGGCGACACCGCAACCGAATTGGGCAGCCTGACAGCAGACCTGCCGCAAAACGGCAATATCGAACGACAAGGCGACCGGGATCGGTTTGTTGTCGAATTGGAGGCCGGGCAGCTTTATTCCATCCGGGCCGACACCGCGTCCAGCAGCAGCGGAACGCTGGCCGATCCGGAAATTTTCGGTGTTTTCAACAGCGCGAATGTCTTGCTTGCCGACACAACCGATAATGACGGTGGCATCGGTCGCAACGCGCTTGTCGGCCCATTCGCTGTCACCGTCAGCGGGCTTTACGAGGTCGAAATCGGCAGCCACACCCCTTTTGGGACGGGGGCCTACACCGTGATACTGGACGCGTTGGGCCAAGCGGATGATTTTTTGCCGGGCGTCTTTGCAGAAGAGTTTGGCACCGCGGTCGTCAACAGCCCGGCAACCGGCAGCATTGAATCCGAAGGCGACCGGGATCGGTTCGATATCGACCTGCAAGCAGGCGTTTTCTATGACATTTCCCTCGAAGGTATCGACACCGATGGCGGCTCGCTTGGCAATCCGGAGATCATCGGCGTTTTCAACGCCGCCGGGCAACCTCTGCCCAACAGCGCCGACAATAACAGCGGCGTGGGCACCAATGCGCTGATCGAAGGGTTTGTTGTCGACAGTGACGGCACCTATCAGATCGAAGTGGCCGGAGCACGCGATCTCAATATCGGGGGGTACACGCTGAATGTCGACTCTGCCGGGTTCGTTGACGATTTCCTGCCCGGCATTTCGGAGGGTTTGGGCAATGTCTCGGTCGGTGGCCGCGCGACCGGCAACATCGAAACGGTCGGTGACATTGACGGTTTTCGTGTATCGCTTTCGGCTAACGCGACCTACGAGATCAACATCCTTGGCCGCGAGTCAAACAATGGCACATTGGTCGATCCCGATTTGGTCGGGGTTTTCACCTCCGCAGATCTGGGCGGGTCTCCGATTTCATCGGTGCAGACGCTGAACACTCAGATTGTCGGAGATGACAGCACATCCTTTTTCACACCGCAAAGCGACGGCGAGTTTTTCATCGGTGTTCAGGATGCCTTTGGCGGGACCGGAACTTATACACTTGCCATCGACAGCATCGGCGTGCGGGATGATTTTGCCGCCGATATCGACACAACCGGGTCGATCACACCGGGCGGCACCGCAAATGGCCGAATTGATTTTGTGCAGGACGAAGACTGGTTCGAAGTCAATCTGGCCGCAAACCGTCTTTATGAAATAGAACTGGTCCCCATAGAAGGGGCCAACGCCTTGGCCGATCCGTTCTTTCGCGGCGTCTATGACAGCAATGGTGTCTTGATCCAGAACACGCTCAACGATGACGGGGGCGACGCAACCAGCAGCGCGCTGCAATTTGTGACCGACACCTCCGGAACATTCTATCTGTCTGCGGGGGGCTTTAGTGACACCACAGGCCAATATCGTCTTGAATTGAACGACCTTGGTCCTTTGGATGACGGTGCGTTTGACATCACGTTTGAATTCACCTCGGACGAGGTTCCGGACAGCTATATCCGCGCCTTCGAAGACGCCGCGGAGCGCTGGGAAGAGATCATCACCGGCGATCTGGATTATGGCTTTGTCGAGGGTTACGGCTTTGTCGATGACGTTCTGATCGAAGTCTCTGTGCAGGATATCGAGCTGTCTTTTGAAGGCGTGACGCAGGAAATCCTGGCGATATCAAGCGTGCTGGATCAGCGCGATGACCTGAGCGCGCTGCCAACCTATTCGCGGATTGTCGTCAATTCCGACGCGGTGGGCACGCTATTGAATCTGGATGAATTCCTGATGAACCCGATCGGCCGCGCGCTTGGGTTCGGATCACTGTGGGAAGAACGTGGGCTGGTCCGCGATATAGATGGCGTGGCAGCCTATACCGGCGTGAACGCGTTGCGCGAATTGCAAGACCTGTCTGACGACCTGAACGGCGTCAATGCGCTTGAAGCGGGCGAAGACGGTGCTCTGGCCGCCGAATACTGGAGTGAAGACATCTTCAACCAGGAACTGATGACACCACGGATCGAGCTGCGCAGACCGGAGGCCGGGCCGGGCAATCCGAACAGACCTGACAATCCGATCAGTGCGCTGACCATCGGGGCGATGCAGGATCTGGGATATCAGGTGTCCTATGCGGAGGCTGATCCCTTTAGCCTGTTGGGCGATGCGCTGTCGCGCGTCTCATCACACCGCCCGGACGAGACGGACACCGCCGCGTCGGACCGCGCCCTGTCCGCGCAACGGCTTTTGACAGACCTGACTGACAGTGACGATATCCCGAACGGGGCCGCCTATATTCACACGCGGGCCAATGTCCTGTCCGAACAGCCTGGGCGTTTTTCTTTGAACAACGGCAACAGCGAACTGGTCATCGCCACCGGCACTAACGCCTTGTTCATCGAAGGTGTGACAGGTGAAAACCTGAGTGTGGAACTGAAGGGGACGTTCGACAAGAACAGCCCGAATACGGTCAATGGCCTGTCCGGCACCGTTGAGTCCATGCAGGTCTATTCCTTGACCGGGCTGCTATTGTTCAGTGTCGACTACTCGCAAAGCCCGGTTCCCGTATCCGAGGTGATTTCCCAATGGCCCAACTATTCGATGGATGACGCCAATATCATCATCGTCGACAGTCTGGAGGGGGCAACCGCGCGGATCAATCCAAATGGCGGCGCACCTGATGCCAGCCGTATTTTCACCGGCGCACGCGATGATTACGTGCGCGGTGGCGACACCCCGGAATTCATCAATGGCGGGGCCGATAACGACAGTCTTGTCGGGCTGGGCGGAAATGACACCCTGATTGGAGAAAGCGGCAACGACCTATTGTCGGGAGGCCGGGGCAATGACCTTGTGAACGGGGGCGGCGGCACCGACACGGCGCTGTATTCCGGATCGCAAGCGTCCTACACCCTGACGCTGAGCCCCGATGCCACAACGCTTGCAGATCGCCGTGGCGCAGAGAACGGGACCGACACCTTGGCCAATATCGAATTTCTGCAATTCGACACAAATTTCAATGATGGCGGTCCCTTCAATCTTGAGATTTTCGGCGGACCTGCTGGTTTGAATGCGGCGGATTTCGAAAGTTTTATCGAACTTTACATCGCCTATTTCAATCGCGCGCCAGACGCGGTTGGTTTGTATTTCTGGGGCACGGCGTTTGCCAACAATATCCCGCTTGAACAGATCGCAACCGAATTCGTCGGCCAAATCGAAACACAGGCAGCCTATCCGAACGGCACATCGTCTGCCGTGTTTGCCGAAACCGTCTACAACAATGTGCTTGGCCGCACACCGGATCAGACCGGCTTTGAGTTCTGGGTCAATGCGCTGGATACAGGCAGCGTGACACGGGATCAGTTTATTCTGGACGTGCTGCGCGGCGCCAAGTCAGACCTGAAACCCGAAGAGGGTCAGGCTTTTGTCGATCAACAACTCGCAGACCGGGCCTATCTTGAAAACAAGACCGATTTGGGGGCCTATTTCGCCGTTCACAAGGGGATGTCCGATGTGGGCAATGCGTCATCAGCAATGGCGCTGTTTGACGGCTCTCAAAGCAGTATCAACACCGCAGTTGCCGCGATTGACAGCTTTTACGACAGCGCGCTTAACCCCAACACCGGCGAATTCCTGATGCCGTTGATCGGTGTTCTGGACGACCCGTTCGACAGCTAAAAAAGGGCACCCCGATCCGGGATACCCTCTCATCTGCAATACGGGGGTCAATTCAACGCGGTAAATTCAATCCGGCGATTGCGCGCCCGGTTTTCCGCGGTGTCATTGTCAACGATCGGACGGGTCTCTCCGTAACCGACGGCGCGCAAGCGGTCTTGTGAAATTCCCTTATCGCTAAGCCAGCTGCGTACAGAGGCGGCGCGGCGTTCGCTGATCGTCTGATTTTGCTGAATGCTGCCGATGGAATCCGTGTGACCGGCGATTTCGAGGCTGAAACCGGGGCAGCGATTGACGATATCATAAATGTTTTCCAGCAAAGGAAGGCTTTTGTCGTCCAGTCGGGCACTGCCGGATGCGAAAAAGATATTGCCTGTGCGGGACAGAATTTCAAAGCGTCCGCGACATGCCTCTTCGGACATCTCGCCCTGGGTTTCCAACGCAACTGAGGCCGGCAACAACTGGGCTTCGGGCAGATCCGGAGGCGTGCCCGGCTGCGCGCGGTCGAAGACAAAGTTGAAACTGACCACTCCCACCGGCGTGATGTCGACATTCGCGGCTTCCTGCAGCTTCATGCGGCCCTCTTCGAGATCCAGCTCTTCGAGTGTGAAGGCCAAAGGCGTGATCGACGACACAACCACCCTGTCATTGTCGATGAGTGTAACGGCCACATCGGTTGTCTTTTCCAGCGTCACGCCCCGCAGGGTAAAGGTGTAGGCAAGATCCATTTCCTTGCGGCGTGTGAGGTGAAGATCGGTCAATACCGCCGGATCAAGCTGGGCCGTGATGATCGCCTCGGGATATTGAAACGTCTCAAAAAACAAAAACCGCATCCGCACATTGCGCAGATCGACTTTGGTGTCGACGGAATCCAGCAAAACCCGGACCTGGGCCTGCCCGTCCTCGGTTATGACGCCAGACAAGGTTGCAAAGGAGCTGGATTCAGCAATTTTTGACTTTTTGACCGACAAAAACCGCAATTCAGACGCGTCCGCATCCAAATTCCAGCCATACTCGAACGGGTCAGCACTTTGCGCGGATACCGGTGTGTGTGTGGAAAACAGGAAAAAAGCACAAAGGAGAAAAAGATGAATAACTGCAGTTTTCATTGTCACCTCTCGGGTTAAAATACATCAAACAGCGCCTCAGCGCGCGAAAATTCAGATTAGAAGATAATAACAGAAAACTTGCATAACTGCCTACGAAAAGCGATAAAAATATTAATTCTAGAAACATATTTTAGTGTGCGAACCAACAGGCCCACGCCCGTTGTCAGAGCAAAGCAGGAGCCTTCAGTGCCGGGTACGTTCAAAACGCAGACCAACTCTTTTTTAACAAACGTCTTTTTCATTACACTCTTATGGATCGCTTCGGTGACATTGGCACATGCCCAGGATCGGGTCGCGCTGGTGATCGGCAATTCGAACTATGACACGGTGTCGCCGCTGGACAATCCGGTACGCGATGCCGAACTCATTGCGCAAACGCTGCAAAGCATCGACTTCGAGGTGACGCTTCTGATCGACGCGACACAAAGCGACATGAACCGCGCGCTGTCGCAGTTTGGGCGCAGCCTGCGGGAAAAAGGCCCCGACACAACCGGGCTGTTTTACTATGCCGGTCACGGTGTCCAAAGCTTTGGCAACAACTATTTGCTGCCGGTCGATGTTTCACTGGGCGATGCTGCGGATCTTGATCTGGAAAGCGTCGAGGCGCAGTCTGTGTTGCGCCAGATGGCTTCGGCGCGCAATCGCACGAATTTCGTCATTCTCGACGCCTGCCGCAACAACCCGTTTGCCGACATCCCGGAATTCAACGACCCGGGCCTTGCGGAAATGAAGGCCCCCACCGGAACCTTCCTGTCCTATGCCACCGCGCCCGGAGCCGTGGCTTTGGACGGCACCGGCCAGAACAGCCCGTTCACACAGGCTTTGGTGCAGGAAATGGTCAAACCGGGTCTGGCGGTTGAACAAATGTTTAAACAGGTGCGCGTGTCGGTTCTGGAAAAGACCGCTGGCCAGCAAACGCCGTGGGACACGTCCTCGCTGACCAGTGATTTCCGCTTCGTTGACGCACCAACAGAAGACCCAGAGGCACTGGCCGCGCGGCAGCTGTGGAATTCGGTTCAGGCGACGCGCGATCCGGTTCAGATCATGCTGTTCCTGCGCGGCTATCCCAACAGTGTTCATGTCAACGACGCCCGCGAATTGCTGGCCACCGTGATCGAGGAAGAACTGACCTCACCCGAACCGCAGGCCCCAGCTGCGGTCACCGCAGGCCCGTCTGATCAGGAACAGCAGATGTTCGAGGCAGCACAAGCCAATCCAACCATTGCCGCATACCAAGGCTATCTTGACGCGTTTCCGAACGGAACCTTTGCCGAATTCGCAAAACAGGAAATCACCGCGCTGGCCACCAATACCGGCACCGACCCAGTCGGAGACGGCGTGACAGAGCCCGCGCCAGAGGTCGAAATCGCGGCCATTCAGGAACGCGCGGCCGCTCCGACCGTCGTGACCTTCAATGGCCCCCTTCAGGCACCCGGCTCTCCGATTGACGGGTTTGCGATTTCAGATCTGTTCGATTTGTCACCGCAATTTCCGCCCATCCCAGATTTGCCAGAGGCTTTGTGGGCAAACGCCACCTGCGCAAGCTGCCACGAATGGAACCGGGAACGTCTGTGCGAGCAGTCCAACAATTACCTGACTTTGAGCGGCCAGAAATCGCTTGAAAAAGCGCATCCTTTCGACGGGGCGCTAAAACGAAACCTGCGCCAATGGGCGGCCGGAGGCTGCCAGTAAGCGGGTCACAGATCAATCGCGCTTGGACGAGGCGTATTGGTCTGACGTTTCGTAATAGTCGTTAAATCCAATGCGCGCGCGCAGGTCGGTGAAATCCATCTGGTTGGGACGCGCATCATCGCGCATTGCGCGCAATGTCGTGACCATCGCCTGCATGGCCGACGCCATCAGCGACAATGGATAGGCGGCGAGGGAATAGCCGATGTCGTGCAAAGCGGCATTGGGTAAATCCGGTGTGGCCCCGCCTTCGACGATATTGGCCATTTTGGGCCCCGGCAGATTGGCGCAGACGTCTCGCATTTCGGCTTCGGTTTTTGGCGCTTCGACAAACAGGATGTCCGCGCCCAGTTCGGCAAACATCGCCGCGCGGTCAATCGCTTCGCCAAGCCCGTGGTCATGGCGCGCATCGGTGCGGGCAAGGATCAGGATATCGCCACCCCGAGCGCGCAGGGCCTCGCGCTCATCCACCGCTGCGCGGATGCGGTCGAAGGCTTCATCCCGCGACACCACCGCTTTGCCGGGCGTGTGGCCGCAGCGTTTGGGTGCAAGCTGATCCTCGATCATCACTGACGCGCACCCAGCCTTTGCAAACCCGGCCACCGTCCGCCGCACGTTCATCGCGTTCCCATACCCGGTGTCGCCATCCGCGATCAGCGGGATAGAGATTGCGTCGGCGATGTTGCGGGCCTGATCCACAACCTCGGCATAGCTCATCAATCCAAGATCCGGCGCGCCGATCCGACTGGCAGAGGCGGCAAAGCCGGACATGAACGTCAGGTCATAGCCTTCCTGCTGAATCAGTTTGGCCGACAGCGCGTCAAAACAGCAAGGCATGATGTGGCAGGTGTCTTGCGCCAGCAGGTCGCGCAGTGTTTTGGCGTGGTTCATAACGTCACCATTTGAACGGGATATAAAGGGCAAGATCAGGAAAGGCGTACAGGATGCCGACCGTGACAATCATCAAGGCAAGAAACGGCCAGACCCCCCGCGCCACATTGGCCAGCGATGTGCGGGCGACGGATTGGATCACGTAGAGGTTCAACCCAACCGGCGGCGTGATCAGCGCGCATTCGACCATGATCACCATGTAGATCCCGAACCAGATCGGATCAAAACCAAGCCCCAACGCGGCCGGCAACAGCACCGGTGTCATGATCAGGATCATCGACAACGCCTCGAACACCAGCCCCATCAGGAGCAGAACCAAAGACACCACGATGATAAACATGATCGGCCCATCGATCGTTTGCGCAAGAAACGCCGAAATGTCCTGCGGGATACGGTAAAGGGCGATGGCCTTACCGAACACCTTGGCCCCGGCGACGATCAGCAGGATCGCGGCGGTGGTGATGGCAGATTCGCGCACCGCCTCCCAAAGTGTGGCCCATGTCAGGGTGCGAAGCCAGAACGCCACGATGAACAGTGCCGCGGCAGAGCCGACCGCCGCCGCCTCGGTCGGTGTGAACGCGCCGGAGTAAAGACCGACAATCACCAACGCCGCGAGCGCCACCGACGGCAGCGCACGTTTTGACGCGTCGATACGCTCTTGTCGGGTGGCCTTGGGCACGTTTTCGAAATTGCCGGAAAGTTTGGCATGCAGCATGGCAAAAACGATAAACAGCGTAACAAGCAACAGGCCCGGCCCGATCCCGGCAAGGAACAGGGCAATCACCGATTGTTCGGTGACAAAGCCATAGACGATCATCGGAATCGATGGCGGGATCAGAATGCCCAGCGTTCCACCTGCCGCGAGCAAACCATAGACAAAACGTTTCTCATATCCGCGATTGATCATCTCGGGAATGGCCACGGTACCGATGGTGGCTGCGGTTGCCACAGACGAGCCCGAGATCGCGGCAAACAGTGCACAGCTGATGATGGTCGCCACGGCAAGTCCGCCAGGCCAATGGCCCACCCAGGCCTGAACGGCGGCAAACAGATCACGCCCGACCCCGCCTTTCAGCAGCAGGTTCGACATCAGCAAAAACAGCGGAACCGCCAAAAGGATAAACCCGTTCAGCGTGGACAGGATAGATTGCGGTGCCATCAGCGGGGAAAACCCGCCCAACATAAGCATGCCAAGCCCCATTCCACCCAGCGCAAACGCCACCGGAACGCCCAGCAACAGGACAACAAAAAGCGTGACAAGAATCAGGATAATCGTCATTCGTGGGTCGCTCCCAAGCTGGCGCTGTCGGCGTCTTTCAGACGCGCCAGCTCGACCACGCCTTGCAGCGCAAGAAGCCCGAAACCGATGGGCACGGATGCCTCTGAAATCCAGATCGGCAAGTTCAGGATCGACCCGGTTGTGCGGCCCCGTTCGAAACTGTTGAGGAAAATATCAAAGCCCCAGAAGGCAACAATGGCCGAAAACACGATCACTACGATCAGGGACAGATACGCGCAGACGCGTTGCCCAGCCTCGGGCAGCAGCGATGTTACGGCATTCACCGTGATGTGACGCCGCAGCGTCAGCAAATGCGCCATCGCAAGCAAGCACCCCCATATCAGGCAAAGCTGACTGAGTTCGGCCGCCCATATGGTCGGTTTGACGAAAAAATACCGCGCGATGACCTCGTAGGTCAGCATCGCACCGGTCGCGGCCATCAGCACTGCACCAATCATGCAGGCCAGCCAGGAAATACGGCTTATCAGGGACATGAGCACATCAAACGGACGGCCAAAATGGCCGCCCGCTTCCAAAGAGTTACGTCAGAATTTACGAGCCGGACTGCACGCCAAGCGATTCAAGGATCGCCTCGCCCGTCTCGCCTGTGGCCTCGATATAGCTGTCATAGACAGGCTGTGCGACGGCTTGCCACGCGGTGAGCTCTTCTTCGGTCAGATCGACGATTGTCATTCCGTTTTCTTCGGCGGCGGCATAGGCGTCGGCTTCGATCTGGCTCATGCGGTCGCGTACATCATCCTGCGCCACATTGGCCGCGTCCCGGATATGGCCCTGCGTTTCCGCATCCAGACCATCCCACCAGTCCGTGTTGACCACGACGACAAATTCGATATTGGCGTGATTGGTGCGGGTGATGGTGTCCATGACCTCCCACAGCTTACGCGATTTCACACCGGACACCCCTGTCATGCCAACGTCCACTGTCCCCCGCTGATAGGCAAGGTATTGCTCGGACCCCGAGATCAGCGTCGGAGCGCCACCTGCGGCCGACACAAAGTCGCCCAGCGTTTTGCCGAAGACCCGCACTTTCTTGCCTTCAAGGTCGGCAGGGGTACGGATCGGGTCGTCCTGAGATAGCAGAATCGCACCGCCATAGGCCTGCCAGTAAAGAACCTGACCGCCCGTCTTGGCGATCTCGGCCTCTAGCGCTGTGCGGACAGGCGCGCCTTCGGCAACCGCCGCGCGCACCTTGTCTTCGGTGTTAAAGAGGAACGGCATGTAAAACACATCGACCGCCGGCGCATCACCGACATAGCGCGTCAGAGAGGCCACACCGGCCTCGATCGAGCCAGCCCCAACCGCCGCAGGCACTTCACTATCTTTGTAAAGTGTGGCGCTGTCGTAGATCTCGACATCAATCGCGCCGCCGGTGCGTTCTTCGACTTCCTTCTCGAACAGCACAAGATTTTCACCAAGATGGCTGGTCAGCGGAAGCTGAAGCGAAATCCGCATCTTCTCTTGCGCCAGCACCGCACCGCCAAATACCGACAGACACGCTGCGGCCACTAGAGTTTGCTTAAACATATCATTCCTCCCATTTTATTAGCGCGCGATCATAGCCAGAGTCTTTGGATTGACAACTGCCCCAATCTCGGGCGCATGCAAATTCACGAAAGTCCGAAGATTCCACCGGCCAATCGCGATGTGCCGCCGATCCTGGTGAGGACGTCAGTCCAAGGGGTTTGCCGCAGCTTATCGCAATTTCAGCGGCGTTTCGGGCAAAAGTAAATATCAGGGTGTTTTTGTCAGGATTTTTCTATATGAAAAGGTACAGACAAGTCGTGTCATCCAGCCGGTCGCAAGTGATCTCAGCCAGACAGCACGTTGATGAAAGTCAGCGGAGATATCATGCGAAACCCAAAATCATTTGCGACAGCCTTCTTACTGTTTGCGTCCGTTGCCGCGCACAGTGTGGCGGATGAAGACGCCGCCGGGAAACTGACGATAGAGCTGAACGCCGCGCAAGCACAGAATGACGCCTGTGTCCTGAGCTTTCTTGTGCAGAATGGCCATGCAACAGACATCGAAACCGTGGTATTCGAAGCGGTCCTGTTCAACGGCGAAGGACAGGTGGACCGGCTCACACTTTTTGATTTTGGCACCTTGCCCTCCGCCCGCCCCCGGGTGCGCCAGTTCGTCGTGCCAAATCTGGACTGCGATGGTCTGTCCCGGATCATCTTCAACGGCGCATCGCAATGCACCGGCACCGGCGTCACACCTGCGATGTGCGCGGGGCAGCTTAGCCTAACCAGTCGCATCGCGACAGAGGTGTCGGGATGATCGACGCAACGATAGATGCGATTGGCCGGATGGCCGCGCTTGGCGGTCCGGTTGTCCTGATCCTGATGGCGGTCTCGGTGCTGACGATGGCGGTCATTCTTTACAAAATCTGGCAATTCCGGGCAGCCGGTGTCGGACGGCACGCGGCGCTGCGCGCGGCAATTGAGAGCTGGGACGCGGGGCGCATCTCGGATGCGCACGCGTCGTTGGGTCAGTCGACGAGCTACCTTAAGCCGGTCGTGGCGTTGGGTCTGCATCACCGCGCGGACACGGCCCGTATGGAAGCAGAGGCAGAGACGTTGTTTCTTCGGCTGGAGCGCGGCTTCAAACTTTTGGACACGGTGGCACAACTGGCCCCTCTTCTGGGTCTTTTCGGCACAGTTCTGGGCATGATTTCTGCCTTTCAGGCATTGCAGGAGGCCGGGGCGCAAGTGGACCCGTCCATTCTGGCCGGAGGGATCTGGGTTGCATTGCTGACGACGGCGGCGGGGTTGATCGTGGCCATGCCAACCGCTGCGGTGCTGACCTGGTTCGAGGCGCGTATGGATGCGGAGCGCGTCTTTGCCGGACGCGCGATTGCGACGATCAGCGGCCCAACCAGCCATTCACAGACGCAAACAGACGAGGTCTTGGATGCGACATTTGTCCCGGCGTAAGCGGCTTTCGATGACCTCGTTGATTGACGTGATCTTCCTGCTTTTGCTGTTCTTTATGCTGACCTCCACCTTCACGCGCTTTGCCGAGGTGGACCTGACCTCGGGCAGCGGCGGTACCGCTGTGGCCGACAACGCGCCGATCTTTGCGCAGCTTGGCCCGGATGCGGTGCGGCTGAATGGGACGCCCGTTCTTTTGCCAGACCTTGCCACGCGGCTTTCTGAACTCCGGAGGGACAAGACAGAGGACACAACGCCTTTGCTGATCGCACTGCAACCGGGTGTCACAGCGCAGCGGCTGACAGATGTTCTGGTCAAACTCCGCGATGTGTCGGGCGTCAGTGTGACCATATTGGAAAGCTCATGAAACGCATCCGCCCCAGCAGCAAACGAGAGCCAACCATCGCGCTGATCAACATCGTGTTTCTGATGCTGGTGTTCTTCATGGTCGCAGGCACGCTGACGCAGCCGATTGAAGGCGATCTGACCCTTGTGCGCACAGCCGATTTGGACGGGCGCGCACCGCCTGATGCGCTGGTTGTGCATCGGGACGGACGGCTGAGTTATCGCGGCCAAAGCATTGCTGATCCAGAGGCGTATTGGAGCAACGCCACCGATGGCGTGGCCCGCATTGTTCCCGACCAGAATCTGGATGCCGCCGAACTGATCCGCGTGGCCCGCAGCCTGCGCATCGCAGGGGCGGAGTCAGTGCATATTGTAACCGAAAGGGCGCTTGAATGATCCCTCGTTCACCGGTCTGGAAAATCCTTGCCGCCAGCACAGCCTTGGCTGCTCATGGGGCGTTTGTTTTGGCTGTCTCTGCCCCGGAAGACATCCGCGTCGAAGCACAACGCGGCAGCGCGGAGGTCAAGATCGGAACCGGGTTTGCAGATATGGCCGTGGGTACGCTCAGCGCGGCCACCATCACGCAAGACGCCACGGACCCAGCTGAACCGACGCCGGTGTCCCAGACCAGCCCCACAAAGACCGACCGCGTCGAGCATCAACAAACGACACATGCGCGCCCAGCGCCAATGGCACCGCAACCCGCGCCACCCCAGCCCGCGCAACAAACGGGTGCTGCCCTTCTGCCAAAGCCGCAGGTCGAAGCGATTGCAGCCTTGCGTGCCACCGCCATGCTGACGCAATCGACCGCCCTGCAACCAACGTCTCCCGAAGCGGCACCGCAACCGTCAGCCCCTGACACACCGCACCAGATCGAAACGCTGACGGCAGAAGAAGAGATCACCGCAGCGCCGCTGGCGTCGAAACGCCCGCAGCGACGGACCAAGGCGTTTGAAACGGCGCATACCCCGAAAGCGGCCCCAAAGCCGAAACAACAGACCACGTCCCGCGGGAACGCCAACCGCAACGCCACCAAGGGGTCCAGCACCGGCACGCGCACCGCAACAGCCGCACGCCAGGGCACCGCGCAAGGCACAGCACAGTCCGAAGGCAATGCCGCAGCCAGCAACTATCCAGGCCAAGTCTGGAGCAAGCTGTCACGGGTGCGCCGCCCAAATGGACGCGGCACCGCACGCGTCCAGTTTTCCATCACGGCAAGTGGCGATGTGGCGTCAGTTTCAATCGCCAGCAGCTCGGGCAACAGCCGATTTGATCGCGCCGCACTACAGATTGTCAGACGCGCGGGGCCGTTTCCGCGCCCACCGCAGGGGGCACGCCGCACCTATACCTTTGTCGTTCAGGGCGGATAATCCACCGCCCCCCTGATGAGGGCCAGGGAGGCGGCACAGTGCTGGCCCCAGATATGAGTGAATTCAGACCTGAGACCACCGCAAATGACAGGCGGATCAGAAAACCTTGGTCAGCGTCAGCTTAAAGTTCCGGCCTGGTTGATCCTTGCTGGACAGGTAGGGGCGGTAATTCGTGTCAAACACATTCTCGACCCCGACACGCACCTCGAAATCCGCGAATGCACCGGATTGCGGGACATAGGTCGCGCGAATGTTGCTGACATTGTACCCATCAAAGGTTTCGCCTGTATTATCCTCGGCGTCCCCCGCGACCAGCAATTCCCAACTTAAATCAAGCTGTTCACCCCAGCGTTTGCCAACGGTCAGGCGGGCTGTGTCCGCAGGCGTGTTTCGCCAGACTGCGTCGTCGCCACCCGGATAGACCTCGCGCCCATCCGCGATATTCGCGTTCAGATCCAGGTAAAACCCGTCTTCCAAACCATATGATGCCTCAAGCTCAAGCCCGTTGGTTTCGACGTTGTCCAGATTGTCGATCACCGACCCCGGAACCGTGTAGGACGTGATGTCCCAGGTGGTGGTGTGATACAGGTTCGCCCGGATCGAGAAATTATCACCCGCAGCGAACACCCCGTCCCCACCATAGCCAACGCCGATTTCATAGGTTTCAGACTTTTCATTCAGGTTGGCACGCACAAGGCTGCTGACGTCATCAATCGGTGGCAAACCTTCGGTATATGCGTAGCTGCCAAAGATCGACACACCGTTGTTCAATTCATAGGCCAGCGCCAGGCCCCCCATCCAGGCGTCATTGTCGAAATCGCCGAAGGTGTCGCTTTCGATGTTTGACTGCTCGTAGCGCAGCGCTGGCATGATCGTCCACGGACCGGTTGTCATTTCGTTGATCGCATAAACCGCAAAGCGCCGGTCCGTGCCGCCAAACGCGCTTGCGGCATTGTTCAGCTCGTTTTCGGCGCGTTCGCGCAAGCGCACTTCGGTGCCGACCAGAAGGTTATGGTCAATTGCGCCTGTCGTGAACAAAGACCGGTTTTTGACGTTCAAAGCCGTCTCTGTATAGTTGTGATCCGCATTCGCAAGCGCGCGGATTTGCCCACCAAAGCCGGGATCATTTTCAAATGGCGACGAGCCTTCGATATAATCCTGTTCGATATCCTCTTCTGAATAGGTCAGGTCGACGGACAGGTCGATCAGGTCATTTCCCGCAGGGTTCCAGTTATAGCGCAAGGACGCCTGCTGCGTATCGCGCACCCGGTCCACGCGGCCAAACAGGTCGGACACGCTGGCAAATTCGTTTTGCGGCACATCGGATTCGTCATTGACCGAACTCGTGACGGACAAGGTGAGCGACTGGTCATTGTCCTGCCCAAAGGTGAATTTTCCTTTGGCCAACCAGGACGGCATGTCTACGGAGCTGTTGCCGATCTCGTCTCCATCACCGTTTTCAAGATCATCGCCGCGACGGATCGTGTAATTGGCCAGAAACTCGGCCCGTTCTGTCGGCTGCCACGCAAGAATACTGGAGCTTGCCACCCCATTGCCGTTGGACGTGCCTTCCAGTGTCTGCGCAAAACGAAACCCGACCTCGCCGTTGGTGAAGTCGGACGCGTCTTTGGTTTCCAGCCGAACAACGCCGCCGACAATGCCGGAGCCGTATTCAAAACTGCCGATCGTGCCACGGAACACCTCGACCTCGCGGTAAAGCAGCGGATCGGTGAACAATTGCGTGCCCATACGGTATAATTCTTCCGAACCGACGCGCGCGCCATCAACAACAACCGCGATCTTTTGATCGTTGCCAAAGGTCGTGTTCGCGCCCCAGCCACGGATATTGATGCCCGATCCTTGCGGCGTGGACCCGTTCACCAGCGACACACCCGGCACCGTGTCGATCAATTGCGCGATGGTGCCGGCCTGACGGTCTGCGATTTCGGCGTCGTCGACCACGGTGGATGTCACCGGTGTGCCGACTTGCAAATCCCGTTTGCCAAACGTCAGAAAGAGCGTACCAAGAAAGCCGTCCTCCTCTTGTGCGACGGCCTGAACAGGCAACAGGCTGACAAGCACAAGCGCCGTTGTGCTGCGAAGCAGTGTTTTGGACATGAGATCCCCTTTGGAATTTGGCAGAATTCACCTTGCTGGCCAAACGCTCGCGGGGCGGAATAGGCGTATTTTTCGAAGACGCCTGTAACTCTTGCTTGCAGGCGGTACTATTTCTGATAATAACAGTCAAGAATAATTGATACGCGCTGCGCGTATTTGATTCAGCCATGTCCACCTGTGTTACCTGTGGTCTAGCCAAGCAAACTCAATCCAGTGATGAGGCTCGGCATATGGCTGAACATACCCCCCTTTCGATCGAGGATATTCAGAACGCTCAGGCCGAATGGCCCAAATTGCGTGAACGGGATCTTGCCGCGAAACTTGGCATTTCCGAATTTCAGCTGGCCTGCGCACATGTCGGCCAAGGCGTGACCCGCATCGACGCGCATCCGGATAAAACCATGCCCGCCGCGATGCAATTGGGCGAGGTGATGGCCCTGACCCGCGTGGACGCGGCGGTTCACGAAAAGGTCGGAATTTATGATGCGTATCACCCCGGCCAACATGCCGCCATGGTCCTGACCGAAGACATCGACCTGCGCATCTTTCCGTCGCATTGGGTCCACGCGCTTATGGTCGAAAAACCCTCCGACGCAGGCACGCGTCGCTCGATTCAGATTTTTGACGCCGCCGGTGACGCGATCCACAAGGTGTTTTTGCGCGACGGCTCAGACCTCAACGCGTGGGACACGATTGCCCGAGAATTGGCCATTCCCGATCAGGCCCCCCTGCCCGAGATTGGCCAGCGCAAACCTGTTGAGGCCGCAAAATCGGCACCGGACAAGACGGATATTCTGCGCAAGGAATGGGCACGGTTAACCGATACACATCAATTCCTGCGGCTGTGTTCCAAGCTCAAGATGAACCGGCTTGGCGCATATCGCATCGCGGGCGCACCCTTTGTCCGACAATTGGCGACCACGGCCGTGGATCAGATGCTGCACAAGGTGCAGGCCTCCGGAATCGAGATCATGCTTTTCGTGGGCAATCGCGGCTGCATCCAGATCCACACTGGCCCGATTGAAACGCTGAAACCGATGGGCCCCTGGCAAAATGTCATGGACCCGCGCTTTAATCTGCATTTGCGGCGCGACAAGATTGCCGAAGTGTGGGCCGTCGACAAACCCACGCAGCGCGGTCCGGCCATTTCGGTCGAAGCGTTTGATGCCGACGGCGGGCTGATCCTTCAGGTCTTCGGTCTTGGCAAAGATGGCCGGGACAGTCGCCCGGCCTGGGGCCGGATCGTGGAAACGCTCGACAGTGTGACAGGGGTGGCGGCATGAGCAGACAGGCATGTTCGGACGGGTTTACAATCTATATGTCCATGTTCATTGCGATGTTGGGGGCCGCCTTTGCATGGTCCGTCAGCATCCAGAACCACGCCACCGCCAGCTCCCCAGAGGCCGATGTGCTGTCGATTGGCGGTTCGGTTACGGAAATCATCTACGCGCTGGATCAGCAACACCGCCTGGTGGGGCGCGACACAACCTCCAGCTGGCCACCCGAAACCGAGGCGCTGCCGGATGTCGGATACATCCGTGCGCTGTCGCCCGAAGGCGTGCTTGCCGTGAACCCCAAGCTGATCATAGCGGAAGACGGTGCCGGCCCCCCCGAAGCCATTGACGTGCTTCGGGATGCGTCGGTTGAGATGGTGGTCGTACCCGATGACTTTTCGGCACAGGGAATTCTGAACAAGATCCGCATCGTCGGGGACGCTTTGGATGTAAAAGACCGCGCGGATGCGTTGATCTCTGAAACCTCGGCGGCGCTTGCGGCTGCGGAAACGGCGGCACAGGCAAATGGCGGCTCCGGCAAGCGGGTGATGTTTATTCTAAGCACCGAAGGCGGACGCATCATGGCGTCGGGAACCGGAACCGAAGCGGATGGCGTCATCAAAATGGCAGGTGGCACAAATGCCATCACCGATTTCGAAGGCTACAAGCAGATTTCGGATGAGGCGGTGATCGCGGCTGCGCCGGATGCAATCTTGATGATGGATCGAGACGGCGATTTCGGCATGGCCACCGACGATCTTCTTGATCTGCCCGCCATTGCAACAACACCCGCCGCAGAGGCCCGCGCGGTGATCAAGATGAACGGATTGCTGTTGCTGGGCTTTGGCCCAAGAACCGCTGAGGCGGTGCGCAAACTGTCCGCCGCATTGCGGGAAAGTTGATCCATGGTCGCCCTTTCCGATACCGCACATGCCGCGCCATTGGACCGTCTTGGCTTTGCGCGGCGCATGCATGTGGTGCTGTTGTTGTTCCTGATCGTCGTGTCGCTTCTTAGTCTTACGGTTGGCGCGACCGGCATCACCCCCTGGGACATGGCCCGCGCGCTGTTGCGCGGTGAAGCGCCCGAAGCCATGGCGTCGGTGGTTCTGTTTGACATTCGCCTGCCAAGACTGGCCATGGGCATTCTGGTTGGTGCGGCGCTGGCGGTATCGGGTGCTGTGATGCAGGGGCTTTTCCGCAATCCCCTTGCCGATCCGGGCATCATCGGCGTGAGCGCTGGCGCAGGGCTTGGGGCTGTGGCGGCCATCGTGATTGGCGGGCTGTTGCCCTTTGGGCTTGCACCGGTTCTTGGCCCGTACCTTGTGCCGCTTGCGGCCTTCTTTGGGGGTTGGGCATCGACCATGCTGCTTTACCGCGTCGCCACGCGCGGCGGTGTCACTTCCGTTGCAACCATGTTGCTGGCCGGGATCGCGCTTGGCGCTTTGGCGGGGGCAGTGTCCGGGCTTTTGGTCTATGCCGCCGATGATCGACAGCTCAGGGATCTGACCTTTTGGGGACTTGGGTCCATTGCCGGGGCAAGCTGGACCAAAATCATGGTGGCCGGCCCGCTGATCGCCGTGTCGGTGTTGGCCGCCTGCGCGCTGGCACGCGGGCTGAACGGTCTGGCTTTGGGCGAAGCGACCGCCGCGCATATCGGTATACCCGTTCAGCGCATGAAGAACCGCGCCATTCTTTCTGTCGCGATGGCAACAGGGGCCGCCGTGGCCGTCTCAGGAGGGATCGGTTTTATCGGCATCGTCGTGCCCCATGTGCTGCGCATCGCGACCGGCCCGGATCACCGCGCCCTGCTGATCAATTCCGCGCTCCTCGGGGCGTCGCTTTTGTTGCTGGCGGATGTGATTGCCCGGGTCGTCATTGCTCCGGCTGAGATGCCGATTGGCATTGTCACCGCTGTCCTTGGCGCGCCGGTGTTTCTTTGGATACTTCTGCGCAACCGCAGCGCGATGGGGTTTTAGACGATGTTGCTGATAAACGATCTGAACGTGCATTTTGGCGCTGCACATGTGCTGAAAAACGTCAGTCTGAGCGCCTTGCCCGGTGCGGTGACCTGTATCGTCGGGCCCAATGGCTCGGGCAAGACCACAACCCTGCGCGCGGCGACCGGCGATGTCGCCTATGAGGGCAGTATCACGTTGAACGGGCATAGCCTGAAACGGCTTGAGCCATGGCAAGCCGCCCGCCTGCGCGGGGTACTGCCGCAATCCTCCACACTCGCTTTTCCGTTCACCGTAATCGAGGTCGTGCGCATTGGGCTTCATACCGGCGAAGCGGGCGATCAGGATCACATCGCGCTTGCCGCACTCGATAAGGTCGATCTGGCAGGCTATACCAACCGCCCGTATCACGAATTGTCAGGCGGCGAACAGCAGCGCGTCCACCTGGCCCGCGTTCTGGCACAGATCCCCGACGCCAAGCCCGACGATGACCCGCGATGGCTGTTTCTTGACGAACCTGTCGCAAGTCTCGACATTGCGCATCAGTTACAAGTGATGAAAATCGCCCGCGATTTTGCCGATGCAGGCGGAGGTGTGGTGGCCGTGATGCATGACTTAAACCTGACATCTATGTTCGCCGACAAAATCGTGCTTATGTCGGACGGATCAATTCTTGCCGTCGGCCATCCCGCACGCGTCATGACCAATGCAACACTCAGCCGCGCGTATCGCTGCGATCTGCGTGTATCCTGTCCACCGCCGGGCAACCTGCCCTTTCTTTTGCCTCATGCGGCCCGCGCCGCTGCCGAATAACCCAATCTACGGAGTTCCGAATGTTTATCGCAATGAACCGATTTACCGTCACACGCGCCAACGCCGCTGAATTCGAGGCCCTGTGGCTGGGGCGCGAAAGCCATTTGCATGAGATGGAGGGTTTTGTCGAATTCCACATGCTCAAAGGTCCGGAAGAAGACGGGAAAATCCTCTATGCCTCGCACACAGTCTGGGCCAGCGAAGACGCGTTCAAAGCCTGGACGAAAAGCGAACAGTTCCGCGCCGCCCATGCCGGAGCGCGCGACACCGCCAAGCTGCACGAGGGCAGCCCCCGGTTCGAGGGCTTCAAGACCATCCAGTCGATTGCAGCGCAGTAAGAGCCCCGGCGCATCTGAAGATCGCGTCCAACCTTGCCGCCGCTCTGCCTAGCTGACCGCGCTGAGGCGCGGGGCATTCGCGTTTCGCACCGACCTTATTTGATCAGGTCCAGTATAATTTGGCCCAGTATGATTTGGTCCCGTATGATCCAGCCGGGACGCCAGTGCCAAAGCCGCGCGTACCACCGCCGCGTAAATGTGCCCATCGCACAATTGCATCATAACGTTGCGCGCGTTTGCCTTGTCCTGCTGCCGCATAAAGCGCACCATTAGCAAAATCTGGTGCTCCTGTTCGGTCACCTCGGATCTCTGCTGCACATCAAGCGGATCTTGTATTTCAAGGGTGATGTCTTTGCTCAACACAGCGGACACAAGATCAATCGTGGCATGTGCCAGCGCCAGTCCGCGCGGCTCGCCCCAGCGTTCTGCAGCGATCATATAGGCCGACCGCCACGCGCAACGTTCAGGACAGGTGAACGCGTAAACGGCGTGTCGCAGGATCGGTAACAACGCCCGGTCCACCGGGTCATTCAGATCGTCGATCGTCATCCTGTGACCTTTCCTGCAATGATTTCCGGTGCCGCAAACCGGGTGACATTTTCGCCAAGCTCTGCATCGCCGGGCAGCTTTGGGATCGACCCTGCGGATTTGGTGGGAAACCGCACTTCAGCTTCCATCGCCGCACGCAGACCGGCTTTCAGCCCGCACCCGTACCGCTGCGCCACATCATCAATAGCAATCAGATTTCGATAGATGTCAGACATACCGCACCAGACCTTCCCGGCTTTTGCCAGGGACATGTCGCATGTCGCGCGCCGGCAGAATATCAACCAAAGCCTGCAATTCGATCAGGATGTCCTCCAGCCCATTGCCTTCACACAGCATCATCAACTCTGTTTGCGCACGCCCCATGCGCCCCTGCCTGAGTTCTGACAGCGATAGGAACAACCGGCGCTCCACCTCTGTCAGAATAACAGCGCAATTGGGACACGCTGGATTGCTGTACTGGAACGTCGATTTTCTGGTTCGACGCATCACCTGAAGCACGCAAAGAAGGCTGTACGCAAACCGCGGCCCGTCTTTTCGCCCGAAAAAATCCTCTGCCTCGACAAAAGCGCGCACCCAGGCCGTTCCCGGTGTTGAATAACTGGTGAAAAACCACCGCGCGATCTGGAGCAACTGAAACTCAGTATGGTCCAGACCCACCACGCTGACGTGGAAGTCCTTTGGACGAAGGGGGCGATGACTGCACGAACCTGACGGCACTTTTGACATGTTGCGATCCTTTCACAGGCGGGTTTCAAGGTCGAAACCGGTGGCTGCGTCGAATCGATAAGACCGCGGGGCGTTCAGTTCTTTTTCTTTTCTGACAGATTTTGTCAGGAAAATCCAGAGGCGGTTCCTTACATGTTTTCAATCCGGCTCAAAGAGCGCATTTGCCCCCAGTTACTGCCAGTGCGCCGCCAATCTATCGCCCAATTGCCATACTCCGCGCTAGGCAATCACTGACCAAGCGGATCACGCCATAGCCAATGACATCCGCGCCACGCGCTTGGCCCCGTTCACGACGTTGCCACACTCGATTGTCTGGGCTCAGCAAGACTCCGTTCCAGTCGGCTTGGTGATGTCTGAAATATTAATGCCTTGCATGCCGCGACACACAAATCAGCCGCCTCCACAATCCATGGCTCCGACCGCACCGTTCAGCCTTTGCTTCCTAGAGCGCGTCCAAAGCTGATATCATTGAAATTTCTCGAACTCACTGACCGCGTGCAGTCAGCATAATGGCGGACAGGAAGGGATTCGAACCCTCGAGACGGTCTCCCGCCTACGCACTTTCCAGGCGCGCGCCTTCGACCACTCGGCCACCTGTCCGAGGGCTGTTTATGAGAAAGCACCGGGGGGATGCAAGAGCGATTGTAAAGGAAAATCCGATATGATGTCAGTCTGTGCGCATCTGGGCGGCTGCGGTGAGGAAGGCGGCGGCGATTGTGCCTTCGATGCCGGCGGCAACAAGGATGGCGGGTTTTGCAAGGTCGGTGAGCCAGGCATGCACACCCGTGGCCGCGACACCCAGAAAGGCACAGCCGCAAATCAGGCAAAGGCCGGACAGAAACCGCCCCTTGGGCAGAGTTCGGGCCAGCAAAAGGACGCCACCTAGGCCGATGATCGCGGGTGCCAATCTGCGCGCGGCAAAGGTCATGCCGGGATCATAGCTGAGCACATAGAGCGCGATGTAGCTGTCCGGTCTGATCAGCAAGACCACCCCAATCGCGCTCACAAACAGGCCTGTTGCAAGCAACAATAGCCGCAGCATCAGATTTCCAAAGCGATGTTCACGCGGCGATTCTGCTTGCCCTTGTTTTCAATCTTTCCAAACAGCACACGGCCAATTTCTCCGGTGCGGGCAACATGGGTTCCGCCACAGGGTTGCAGATCAGTCGGGGCCGCATCCTCGCCGATTTGAACCAACCGAATGCGACCATTGCCGCGCGGCGGTTGCACCGACATGGTTTTGACCAAAGACGGGTTTGCATCCAGGTCGTCATCAGTGATCCAGCGTTCGCTGACCACGAGATCCTGATCGATGAGACGGTTCAGTTCCGCTTCCAATGCGTCGCGGTTTTCAGGTGGCTCTGGCATCATGAAATCCAGCCGTCCGCGCCCTGCCCCGATCGACCCGCCTGTCACCGGCAACGGAATCACCACCGACAGTAAGTGAAGCGCGGTGTGCACACGCATGTGTTTGTGACGCCGTTCCCAATCGAGCCGCTGCATCACATGGGCCCCGATCGGAGGCACCTGCGCGGGCTCGGCCGGGACAAGAACACTGGCCCCGGTGTCGCCTTTGACCGTGGTGGCAATGGCGAGCGAATGCCCGTCCCAATCGATCCAGCCACTGTCGCCGGGCTGTCCGCCGCCGGTTGGATAGAAATTCGATTTGTCCAGAACGATGCCGCCTTCGTCGGTGTGCGATACCACCTTGGCCGACACATCGCGGGCATACGGGTCGGACCGATAGATCGGATCAGTAGGGTCAGGGCTGTCCATCACGTCGGGGCCTCCTCGGGGTCTGACTTTGGTGCGGCGTCTGCTTTTGGGGTGTCCGCGCTTGCCAGTGTTTCTGGGTTGCGCAACCAGACATCCCGCTGAGCAAAGGGAATTTCAATGCCTTCTTTTGCGAATGTCTCAGCAATCTGGTGGTTGATCTCGGTCCGCACCGCAAGGATTTTCGTGACATCCGGCAGGATCATACGCACATCGAAATCCAGCGAATCCGCACCAAAGCCCTTGAAATGCACAAACGGCGCTGGGTTCATCAGAACCATCTCGTGGTTGCGGGCGATTTTATACAAGATGTCTTCGACCCGGCGGGTATCGGTGCCATATGCCACGCCCACCTCCACAACAAGCCGGCCCAGCACGTTGCCTCTTGTGTAATTGGTGACCGAATTCGACACCAGATCGGCATTGGGCACGATCACATCCGTGCGGTCAAAGGTTTCAATCCGGGTCGAACGCACCGAGATGTCGCGCACGGTGCCGTGTTGGCCGTTAACCTCGATCCAGTCGCCTTCGGATATGGGGCGTTCGATCAACAGGATAATGCCGGATACGAAATTCTGGACAATGTTCTGCAGGCCGAAACCGATACCAACCGACAGCGCACCGGCCACAAACGCAAGCGCGGTCAAGTCAATTCCGGCCGCAGTGACGGCGATGATCACCGACAGGAAAATACCCAGATATCCGATGCCCGACACAATCGCCGTGCGCCCGCCCTGATCAATCCGGGTCTTTGGCAGGACCGATCCCCGCAAGCCCCCCTGCAACAGCCGTGTGAGCACGTAGCCTATCGCAAAGACCGCCGCGAAGGTCAGGAAATCGGTTGGGGAAATGCGTGTCTCGCCAAAGGTAAACCCGGCCTGGAACCGCGCCCACAGTTCCGTCAGGTCGGTCACACGCGCGCCCCAGATCAGCGCAAGCAAGGGCAGCGCGATCAGCGACAGCACAAGACCGAACAGCACTGGAAGCAGGCTTTGGTTTTCATCCAGCGCCTGTCCGGTCACAAGATGGAACATATCCCGCATCAGCCGCTGGACGATAAACAGGAAGGCAAACAATCCGATCGACAGGATCGTGGGGTAGATGATCGCTTCGGCCAGGTTCAGATAGCCGACAGCCGACAGGATCGGCCCGATGATCCCGACCAGCATAGCCGCCTGCCCAACAAGGCGTGACAGTCGCGATGGAAAGGTCAGCCCCTCGGGCGGGGCGTCATCGCCGTCGCCCGCGTCGCTGCTTGGGCCTGTCCTGCGCAGGATCTGGCCAAGCCGAAACAGGATCAGTCCGCAAACCAGATGAAGCGGGAAACTCAGGACCGCCAGCGCTTCTTCGGACAATTGCCCAACAGAGGCAAGGCTGACGAAGAACACGCTCAGGCCAAGAAAAATCGCCAGAAAGTTGCAGTAGTAGCGTGCCGTTTTGCGGTCGGATTTCGGCAACAGAATGGTCCGCACATCGTCATCGTCGGAAAATGTCTGCGTCGCAAGCCACCGTGTGAACAGAACGGCCAGAACGACCCAGGGCAGCAAAAAGGACAATTGCGTCCCCTGCGGCCCCAACAGCCCGCTCAGATCGCCCGCATAGGCCAACAACGTGACCCCGGCGACAGGCAGTGCCAGCCGTGCAAGCGACAGCAACGTGCTCCAGACTCCTGTGCCGCGACGTGTTTTGTGGCGCAGCCATTCGCCCAGCAGGTCGATCCATTTGGGTGCGCGCAAGACCAGCAATATAGCGACAGCAACCGTCAGAAGAAATGCCGGGAGATTGTCGAAAAACACCGTGCGGCGCGTTTGGCTCTGCAAATTGTCCGAGATCTCGGACGCCACCGCATTAAAAGGGTCTAACAGTTCGGCAAACGCATCCTGCCATAAACGCGGATCAACCGGGGCAACGCCTCGCCTCAGCAGGGTGTCGGTCTGGCGCGCCCGGATGATTTCGTCAATTTCCTTGATCAGCCCGTCTGCGCGGCTATACGCCTCTTCTGCGCGGCGCAAAGGGGCTTTCAGTTCGGCAATTCGCGCATTGAGCTGCGCCCGTCTGTCCGCCAGCTGATCGGGTTCGCTGCCGTCTTCGGGTGCCGGCCCCAGGGCATCCAACTGCGACTGCAGCGTCGCCAGACGCGGGTCACTTGCATTTTGCCGCTGCAGCAGCCGGTCGCGGTAATCCGACACCGAGGCGCGCAAGGTTTCAAGCGCGCTAGTTGAGACGGATTCGGCATCAATGGCGGTCTCGGCGCGCTCGGCAATCTGCTCCCAGATTTCGAAATCGATGGGCTCTTCCTGTGCCAAAACCAACGACGTGGCACACAGCAAGACTACGATCGCTGCCCGGAAAGCTGCGAAGAGTGGTTTCATGCGTCCTCAAAAACGTCCGGAACTGCGCTGGCCTGCGCTTCGAGCCAGTCTGGCACAGGCAAGTCTTTGTCCCGCAGGAAGGCGGGATTGAACAGCTTGGACTGATAGCGCGTGCCGTAGTCACATAGAATGGTCACGATTGTATGGCCCGGCCCAAGGTCTTTGGCCAACCGTATCGCGCCCGCCAGATTCACGCCGGACGATCCGCCAAGGCACAACCCTTCATCCGCCAAAAGATCAAAGACAAGGGGCAAGGCTTCGTCGTCCGGGATCTGATAGGTGAAATCCGGTGTGAACCCTTCGAGGTTGGCCGTGATGCGCCCCTGACCGATCCCTTCGGTGATGGACCCACCGGTCGCTGCAAATTCGCCCGTCGTATAGAACGAATACAGCGCAGAGCCCAATGGATCGGCAATGCCGATCTTGACGCCTTTGGGCTGTAAAACCTGTGCCACACCGGCAAGCGTTCCGCCTGAGCCCACAGCGCAGACAAATCCATCTACCTTGCCGTCGGTCTGTTCCCAAATTTCCGGTGCCGTGGTTTCCACATGCGCGCGCCGATTGGCAACATTGTCGAACTGATTTGCCCAGATCGCGCCATTCGGGGCGGTCCTGGCGATCTCTGCGGCAAGCCGCCCGGAATACCGCACGTAATTGTTCGGGTTGCGGTACGGCACAGCCGGCACTTCCACCAGCTCTGCCCCGGCAAGCCGCAACATGTCTTTCTTTTCCTGGCTTTGCGTCTCTGGGATGACGATAATTGTCTTGAACCCCATGGACGCCCCAACCAAGGCAAGCCCGATGCCGGTGTTGCCTGCGGTCCCTTCGACAATGGTGCCTCCGGGTTTCAGCTGCCCCGCCTCTACCGCATCTTTGATCATGTAAAGCGCGGCGCGATCCTTTACCGACTGGCCCGGATTCATAAACTCGGCCTTGCCCAGAATGGTACACCCGGTCAGCGCGCTGGCCTTGCGAAGTTTGATCAACGGAGTGTTGCCGACAGCCTCGGCCAGTTCGCCTGCGAAACGCATTGTACCCTCATCACTTTGGTTGCCCTTGGGTGTAGGGGTCACAGGCGCGAAACTCAAGCATCCGCCCGCAAACCGGCGCGATGTGCCATAAGCCAGTACAGCATCATCACCAACGGTCCAGCATTGATTTCACCGGTTTTGATCAGGTCCATGGCCCCGTCAAATGACAGCACATGACTGCGAATATCCTCATGCTCGGACAACAGCCCGCCAACCGATGACGTGACACCGGACAAGTCACAAACAGACAGATAACAATGGAAAAACTCGGTCGAGTAGCCTGGCGATGCATAGACCCGTGTCATCAGCTCTAGCGGTCCCAGTTCCAGTCCCGCCTCTTCCACCGCCTCGCGACGAGCGGTATCGGCGGGGTCTTCACCGGCATCAACCAGACCGGCGATCGGCTCGAACACCCACGGGTTCGGATCGTCGCGCAAAAGCGGGCCATAGCGAAGCTGCTCGATCAACAACACCTGATCCAGAACCGGATCATAGGGCAACACCAGCGCGGCATCGAAGGCCAAAAAGGCTTCGCGCACCACCTCGGGACTGCGGCTGCCATCAAACCGCTTGTGATCAAGCCGAAACTCCGCCAGATCAAAAAATCCCCGATAGCCCGGCAAACGCGCATGCATGGTAACGTCGTCTGGCCCGGGCGCGTGCCGAAGGGTGTTCGCAGGCGGAGTGTGCCGCGCCATTTTTCGCGCCCAGTGACGCGCCATCAAGAACGGAAACAATGCGCCAACGGTGTCAGCATCATAGCGCGCGCGCCGTGCCATGACATCGCGCGCCGAGCCCTCGGCCATGTCGCCCCAGACGGTGGCCCAGTCCTGCAACACCCACGGCGCACCACGTGTCTGCCCAGATGTGACCGGGAAATAACAGACCGCTTTGACGGAGGTTCCGAACGCCGCAACCTTCACGTCTTCCAGACGATAGGAAAACGCGCCTTCATAATAGCTTAGCCGCGCTTCTTCATCCGGGCTGACATCTGACAACAAAACCCCAACAGCCTGCTCTCCGGGGCAGTGTTCGATCATTGGATACGCTTCGTTCTTGACCCAAGACACGCGGTGATCCGGCAATGTTGCCGCCGCCAAACGCGGTTTCAGGTCCGCCTCGGGCAGCCCCAGAACTGCGGCAAGCAATGGCGCATGACACAGCGTTCCATAGAAAAAAAACGCAGCCAAAACGCGCTATTTCCAGCGCCGGGATACAAATTCCGTTAAATACCCGGTCACCAAAGCCCCAATCAAAAACAAAACCAGCATCATCGGGTTGACCAGAACTGTGCCGTATTCAATGCCAATCTCGAAGATCGCCGCAAAGGCCTCGACCGGACCATCGTAACGCCGCTTCATCGACAATTGGAACATTTCGTAACAGGCATGCAGGAACAACGCCCAAAAGATCAGCGCCGCAACCCCCGTTATGCCGTTACCAACAGCATCCCGCGTTCCACGTCCGGCGCGGCTGCCCACGACGAACCAGCCCACAACACCACCCAAAGCTGCGTTGAAGATCGAAAAATTGCCGAAATTCGTGATTTCAGGAAGAAGCGTTTTCACCAATTCCGACGACACATATCCCAAAGCCGCCAAACACAACGCTGCGATCGTTTTGGCGGCCGTGGGCATGTCAGGCGGGTCTCGTAATGGTTATCTGCGTTACATCGCAGTTTCCGCTATGAAATGTCGACGCGCAAGAGGTCAGGTAAAAATTCCACATCCGCCGGAACCGGTCGTCAAACCCAAGCTTGGCCACCTGATCCCATTTTTCGTTAAAGGTTTCATGCCACCGACGCAGGGTCTGGCTATAGCTTTCGCCAAATTCGACAGAGCGCGCAACACTTAAACCGGCGCGTTCGATCTCGGCCCTAAGCACAGAAGGACTGGGAAGCATTCCACCCGGGAAGATATATTTCTGAATGAAATCAACGCCCCGGTTGTAAATTTCCCAGCGCGCATCTTCGACGGTGATAATCTGAAGCGTCGCGTTCTTACCCGGTTTCAGGCAATTTTTGACCGAGGTGAAATAGGTCGGCCAGTATTTCTGCCCCACCGCTTCGAACATTTCAATCGACGCAATGCCGTCATATTGGCCGGTTTCGTCGCGGTAATCCTGCAGCTTAAACGTCACACGATCCGACAAGCCTGCCTTGGCAATCCGGTCCACGGCGTAATTGTATTGCTCCTGGCTGATGGTCAGACCCGTCACCTGAAGCCCGCGTTCCCGGGCGGCGTATTCCGCGAAACCGCCCCATCCACAGCCAATTTCCAGCACATGATCACCGGGCTGGGCCCCCATCTGGTCCACCATGCTGGCATATTTAGCGATCTGCGCCTTCTCGGTGCTTTCCTGTCCGGTTTCGAACAACGCAGAGGAATAGGTCATCGTGTCATCCAGCCACAATGCGTAAAACTCATTGCCCAAATCGTAATGGTAGCTGATGTTCTTTTTCGCCTGACGTTTGGTATTGGACTGCAACCAGAACCGCAGCTGTTCGTACCAGCGCACCAGGTTCATCCCCGGAAACCCGTCATAGACTTCGTTATTGTCACCATGCACGAAATCCATAAAGGCCTGCAGGTCCGGTGTGCTCCACCATCCTTCAAGATAGGCATCACTGAACCCCAGATCCCCATCACGGATCAGCCGCGCGAACAGATCCGTATTGTGAACATGCACCTCGGCCACCGGCCCCGGTTCGGCACCTTCGGCCCGGAAATGGCGGCCATCGGGTAAAATGAAATCCACACGCCCCTTCCGAAGCTTGTGCGCCATCGCAAACATTTGCGCAAAATAGCGCGGCAAATCGGATTGGTCGTCGAGTGTCGTCAGGATCATGCAGAGCTTCCGCTGTCTGGTTGGCGTGACACCTATCAAGAGCAAACATGCTCAGGCAAGTGTTAACGCAACCTAGCGTCAGGACGCCGAAGGCAAGAGGTGATCACAGATAAGGTGCGGAAATCACACATCTTGCTGCGCCGACACCTCTGGAAATGGCCCGACATGCGCCATCAGAAATCCCGGGTCTCATAGGCCTCCAACGCCCGGGCACGACCATCCTCGGCTGACACGATAGGTGCCGGGTAATCCGCATCGGCAGACATGCCCCAGGATCTGGGGATGGCCTCGAAATAGGCCAACGCATCCTCATGCGGGGTCTGATAGCCTTCGGCGATCCAGCGGCCCACATAGGCACGGTCCTTGTCGAATTTATCCAGCTGCGTGACCGGGTTGAACACCCTGAAATAGGGCGTCGCATCCGGGCCCGACCCGGCTGACCACTGCCAGCCCATGGCATTTGACGCAGGGTCCCAGTCGATCAAACAGTCTTCAAACCATTTTAGCCCTATTTTCCAGTGGCACATCAGATGTTTGCACAGATAGGATGCAACAATCATGCGCCCCCGGTTGTGCATGCGTCCGGTCACATACATCTCGCGCATGGCCGCATCGACAAATCTGATCCCGGTGCGCCCCTGTTTCCAGGCCTTGACCTCGGCTTTGCGTTCATCCTCGTTCCACGGGAACGCAGCCCAGTCCTCGCGCCAGTTGTCGTCCAGAATGCGCGGCGTGTGCCACATCAGATGATAGGCAAACTCGCGCCAGACCAGTTCCTTGAGGAACGTCTCCGCCCCGGCCTTGCCCTCCTCCATCGCACGCTGGCCCGCATGCCAACACTGCGCCGGGCTGATCTCTCCCAAGGCCAGGTTTTCCGAAAGACAGGACGTCCCATCGACCGCAGGCAAATCGCGGGTCGTGTCATAATCCGCAACCTTCGATGCAACAAACGCCCCCAGCCGCGCCTGGGCCGCCACCTCTCCCAATTGAACAAAGGGCCGCACCACATCGGCCCCCCGATCCATCGCCGCCCCAAGCGCCCAATCCGACGAGCTGTCGCTGTCCGGCCAGTTCGCAGGCGCAGGGATGGATGCAGGGGCCGCCAAAGCTTCGGGCACATCATTGCCGCGCACCGATTTCCAGAACGGCGTATAGACCTTGTAAAACCCGCCCTGCTTGGTTTCCACGGTCCAAGGCTCAAACATCACATGCCCGGCAAAGCTCTGCGCCTCAACCCCGGCCTCTTTCAACGCCGCTTTCACATCTGTATCGCGCGCGACAGACGCCGGGTCATAGGCGCGTTGCCAATAGACTGCGGTGGCCCCGGTTTCCTCAACCAGCGCCGGGATCACCACCCGCGCATCACCCGCCCGCAAGATCAGACGACTGCCTTTATCCTCCAGCGCCTTGGCATAATGTTCCAACCCAAGCCCCAGCCGCCATTTCGGAGCGACCCCCAGATCGTCAACCGTATCATCCCGCAGAAAAACCGGGATCACAGGTCCTCCGCGCGCCACCGCCGCGTCCAGAGCGGCGTGATCGCTCATGCGCAAATCCCGCCGTATCCACACCAGTGTTGTCTCAGCCATGCTGCCCGTCCCCATTCCTATGTTTGACCGCGACCTAACGGGATACTGGCAAAGGTCAAACACCCCGATGGCGTCTCTGTTTCAAAAATATCTCGGGGGAGCGCCAAAGGCGCGGGGGCAGAGCCCCCTAAAGCACCGCGTCCAAAGCCTCCAACAGCTTCGTGATCTCATCTTCGGACGTGTAATGCACAAAACTCAACCGCAGCACACCCTTGTCCATATCGACGCCCATCGCCTCAAGCGCGCGGACAGCATAGAAATCACCGCCGCCGCACATGATGCCGCGCTGTGCCATCTCAGCCGCCACCTCTGCAGCCGGACGGGTCAACGCCAGCGCCACCGTCGGCGCGCGGACCGCTGCGTCGGACGGCCCGATCAGGCGCACGGAATTGCGATCCTTCACCGCATCCAGAAGCGGCTGCAAGACACTTACCTCGTGATCCCGCATCAGATCATGCACGCCCCCGGCCTCAACCCCGTGATGCGCCCCCAGCGCGTCCATATAATCGGCCATCCCGGCACAGGCCGCGACCTGCGCATGATCCGGACCCGCAGGCGTGAACCGTTTATACAAGCTTCCTGCGTTGAAATAATGCCCCTGATTGGGCAACAAATTCCCCAACGCCCGCCGGATCACCATGATGCCCTGATGCGGACCATAGGTTTTATAGCTTGAGAACAGATAGATATCCGGCCCCATCTGACCCACATTCGCAAATCCATGCGGTGCATAACTCACCCCGTCGACACAGACGAAGGCACCCGCCGCATGGCACAGGGCGGTGATGTCCAGCACCGGGTTGATTTCCCCCACGACATTGGAACAATGCGGAAAACAGACCAATCGCACATTTTCGTCCAACAGGTTTTCTAGATCCGCCGGGTCCAGATGCCCGGTCTCGGGATCAACGCACCATTCGCGCACCTCAAAGCCGTCATCCGCCAAACGCCGCCATGGCCCGGTGTTGGCCTCGTGATCCTGATTGGTCACAATAATCGCCTCGCCGGGGCGCATGAACTGCCGGAACGCCTGCGCCAGCACATAGGTGTTCTGTGTGGTTGATGGCCCGAAACTCACCTCGTCCGTGTCCACCCCCAACAGCGCCGCCATCCGCGTGCGGGCCTCGTCCATCTCTGCGCCCGCCAGTCGCGACGCCTCATAAGGCCCATAGGGCTGAACCTTCCGCTCGCGGTAGAACCGTGTCAGCCGGTCGATGACGGGCGCACAGGTAAACGACCCACCGGCATTTTCGAAAAATGCCTGCCCCTGCAAAGACGGCTCGGAAAAAGCCGGAAACTGCGCGCGCACGAAATCAATGTCTAGCATGGTTGCCCCTTTCACTTTGGCCGCGACCAAACCCGCACGCGCCAGCAAGGTCAAGCACCGCAACAAAAAAGCCCCGGACCAATGGCCCGGGGCTTTGCAACAGATGAACCTGGCGTTACGCGCTGCGTTCAGACATCAGCCCGCGCAAAATCGCATAGCACATGACCAACAGCACCGCCGTAAAGAACAGCCCCGTGGAAATCACCATCGCCTGCAAACTGTCCAGACCCGCCGTGCCAGCAGCCCCCAGCAGCAACACAGCCGCCACGGCACCTTCAAAGATGCACCAGAAGATCCGCTGCGACACAGGCGCATCCACCTTGCCGCCTGCCGTGATCGTGTCGATCACAAGGCTGCCGGAATCCGACGAGGTGACAAAGAAGATGATGACCAGCACCACCGCAAGAACCGAAGTGATCGACGCCAGCGGCAATTCACCCAGCATCGCAAAAAGCGAAATCTCGGGCTTGTAGGATGCGATGACGTTCTGGAACACGCCACTGTCAGTTGCGCCAGCAACCACCTGACTGATCGCCGTACCACCGAAGGTCGCCATCCAGAACACGCAGACCAACGACGGGATCAGCAACACGCAGGTCACGAACTCGCGCACCGTGCGGCCCCGGCTGACACGGGCGATGAACATGCCAACAAAAGGCGACCAGCTGATCCACCAGGCCCAGTAGAACGTGGTCCAGCCATGCAAGAAACCAGTGTCTTCGCGCCCAAACGGGTTCGACAGCGGCACAATCTCGCGGGCATAGCTGCCCAGGCCCCCGACAAAGTCGCCCAGGATCGCCAGCGTTGGCCCAGCAAGGAACACAAAGGCCAGCAACAAACCGGCCAATCCCATGTTGATCTCGGACAGAACCTTCACCCCGCCATCAAGACCACGCATCACCGACACAAGCGCAATCGCCGTGATGAAGGCGATGATCAGCACCAGCAACATGGAACTGTCATTGCTGCCATCCGCATTGCCCCACAAGAAGCCCAGGAAATTGCGCGTGCCATCCTCTGCGCTGCCCGACCCGAATACCTCTGTCAGACCCGACGCCACCTGTGTAGCCCCAAAGCCCAGCGATGTGGCAAGGCCAAACAGCGTGGCAAAGGCGGCAATTGTGTCGATCGCATTGCCCCAGAAGCCCCAGACGCGCTCACCCAAAAGCGGATAGAACGCCGACCGAAGCGTCAGCGGCAGGCCCTTGTTATAGCTGAACAAAGCCAGCGCCAAAGCCACGATCGCATAAATGGCCCACGGATGCAGACCCCAGTGAAAGATCGTCGCGGCCATCGCCATCTGACGCGCCGCTTCAACCTGCGCGGCATCCATGACCACACCGTCCACAATGCCAAGCTCACCCCCCAAAGGCTGATCGCCCCAAGGTGTGCCAAAGTAATAAACCGGCTCAAGCACGCCAAAAAACATCAGGCCAATGCCCATGCCGGCTGCAAACAGCATCGCAAACCACGCCGGGTATGAATAATCCGGCGTCGCCTCGGTGCCGCCCAACCGGACCGACCCCCAGGGCGTCACGATCAAAACCAGTGCAAAGATCACAAACAGATTGGCCGACATCAAAAAGAACCAGTCAAACTGGCTTTTGATATAGTTACGCATCGCCAGAAACGAGTCGCGCGCGCCCTCGGGAAAGATCAGCGCAATGGCCACAAAGACCACGATCATCACCGCCGAGACCACAAAAACCGGATTGTGAATGTCCACGCGGAACGGCCCGATCTTGCCTTCATAATTGTCCTGACCGATCTCGTAATCGGTCTCGATCACCTCTGACACCCCTTCGGGTTCGGGCAATCCTTCGTTTACTGATGTATCGGCCATAAACGGCCTCCTCTTGTCTGAAATCCTGTTGTGCCCGGACAGCCGTGCCTTACCGCACGACCATCACAGAAATCTTGGCCTTTGCCGCAATCGTACCTCCGTTGGAGGGCCAGAAATAATCCGTCAGATTGGGAATATGGCTGGCCATCACCACTAGATCCGCGCCAACCTGATCAACAGCCTTGAGCAATGTGGGGTCAAGGTCTGTGGTCGGATCGGGGCTGGTCATCGCCACGCCTTCGGTCGACACGCCATGCACCTCTGCCTGCGCTTCGGCAAACTCCGACATCTTCTGCGCAAACTCTTGCGGATTATGCGCAACCGATCCCGGTGTGGCCGCACCAACACCGACATAGACGATGACAGCCCCGTAATGCTTGGCCAGATCCGCCGCGCAGCGCAGCGCCCGGTCCAACGGTTCCAAATGTGCCAGATCGACCGGCACCATGATACGTGTGAACACTCTGTCCCTCCTTTTACGCCGTGATGCCCGCGACGATGCCGGATTATGTCATCCGCACCACCGCACACGGGTGTGTCCCGCGCTATCGACAAGCCCCCATGTCACCGGAGCCCTGCATCTGTCTGGCTAGTGCCATCACACTAAACAGAAGCGCCGCCCCGACACAAGCCGGGGCGGCGCATCATGTGCCGTTTGCGACACATCCAACTTCGCAAAATCGACATTTACCTAAAGAAATGTCAGGTGTTTTCAGAGGGCGATGTCGTTTTCAGACCATTTCCCAAAACCAGCTACCCGCGCAGATCCACCACCACACGACCCTTGACCTGTCCCTTGAGGATCTCTGCCCCCAGCCGGGGCAGATCCTCCAGCGTGGCGGGTGTCACCATCGCCTCCAGCTTGTCCATCGGCAGATCCCGGGCAATCCGCTGCCATGCACGCACCCGGTTGTCATAGGGCTGCATGACGCTGTCGATGCCCAAAAGGTTCACCCCCCGCAACAAAAACGGAATGACCGAAGCCGGCAAATTGGCCCCGCCCGCCAGACCAACCGCCGCCACCGATGCGCCGTATTTCATCTGCCCCAACACCCGAGCCAGCATCGCACCCCCGACCGCATCCACACACCCGGCCCAGGTTTCCCCCTCCAGCGGACGTTTGACCGTCTCGTTGATCTCGTCCCGCGGCACGATCCGGGTGGCCCCGAGCGATGTCAGATACTCCGCCTGTTCCGGGCGTCCGGTCACAGCAGCGACCTCATGCCCCAGATTGGCCAAAATCGCCGTCGCCACAGACCCGACACCCCCGGCTGCCCCGGTCACCAGAACCGGCCCGTCCTTGATGCCATGATCCTCAAGCGCCATCACCGCCAGCATCGCGGTAAAGCCCGCCGTGCCCACCGCCATCGCAGCCCGTGTATCAAGCCCCTCTGGCAGGGGCACCAGCCAATCGGCCTTGACCCGCGCCGTCTGACTGTAGCCCCCCCAATGCGCCTCACCGACGCGCCAGCCGGTCAGCACAACCTTGTCACCGGGGGCATAGCGGTCATCCTCCGACGCCTCGACTGTGCCGGCAAAATCAATGCCCGGCACGTGCGGATATTTGCGCACCAATCCGCCTCCCGGCCCGATGCACAACCCGTCTTTGTAATTCACCGTCGAATGCTCGACTGCCACGGTCACCTCCCCGTCGGGCAGATCGTCCAATCCGATCTCCTCAACCGCCGCCGAGGTCTTGCCACTGTCTTCGTCCTTGCGAACAACCAATGCCTTGAACACGCCTCGCTCCTTCCTCTTGCCAAAAATACCTCGGAGAGCGCGAGAGGCTGGCCTCTCGCTCCCGCCATCTCAGATCGTGTCACATTCGGGTCAATGTTCAAACCACCCCGGTCCGCGCCCTGTCTAAGCACACACGGACCACACCGGTACGTCACTCACGCGCGTCACAACCATAACCCGTCCCCGAACGATCCATCTCGGGGGCCTGCGCGTCCACCGTCAAAACGCGACATCCGCAGCATATCACCCCAAAGCAAATGGTTCGCGGTCTTGAATACCGACCCGAAAAACCCTCTGCGCGCCTGACGCAATTTTGCCTCCGGCTCCGCCGCAAAGCCCGCGCGCAATTGCGTGTTCTGCCCGGCATTATACCGCGCGAAGGTCAGGCAGTATTCGCGGAAAACGCGCATGTTATCTGGGGCCTGACCAATCAATCGGGCAGATCTCGGCGGATTTGCCCCCAAAATCCCAGATGCGGCCATAATCGCGCACTTTCGATTTCACGCCGCGCGCAGCAATGATGTCGGGCCCCATCCAGTATTTCGAATTGGTGATCATCACCGGATGATCGGGCGATGCGCCATCGATCATCTCGATCTCGCCCTGGATCTTGCGCCCGATATACAGCCCCCGCTTCTTGCCGTCGCGCACAATCTCGACTTTCTCGCGCTCGGCCCCCACGATATCGCTCACCAGCATGGTAAACAAACCCGTTGTCCCACCAGCAGCACCGCTGAAGATCTGCAACAACCCGTTATAGGCTTTGCCACTGGCGCGCTCGTCGACATACGCGGCCACCTTCCAGCCGCCCTCGGCCATGCGGCCCGGAATGTCGACCATCAGGCCCACGTTCAGCCCCGACAGGTCTTCGCCCTCGTAATGCCCCTCGTCGATGGCAATCGCCATCCAGGCGTAGCAATGCCCCTCGGTCGGGGGATGTGCGCCAAGGCTGACCACACAGGGGCAGAACACGGTGCACGAACAGTTCAGGAACAATTCCCCCTTGATCGCCCATTCTGTCGGCGTCATGCGCCGCCGTTTGGGGCTGTCCATCCTCTGGTCGATTCTCTGGCTGACCGGCAACCGGTCTGCATCGGGGCGTTTTTTGACCGCCATCTTATCCTCCCGTCATCATGGGCCAGCCAATCACCGCAAGACCCGCAATGATCAGGGCAACGCCCATTGGTTTTGTTGTATAATGCCCGATCTGAGGCAGTTTCTCGACCACCATGAACAGCGTCGCCAACCCCATCCAGGCCAGGTTCATCACCCCGCCGACAAAGCCCAGCGCCATAAAGCCCCAGCAGCAGCCGACGCAAAACGCGCCCAGCCCCAGCCCCATACGCAGCCCGCCGTCAAACCCGGTTTTCCAGCGTGTGAGGAAATAGCTCATCGGACTGTGGCAAACGCCGTGGCAGACCTCTTTGACCTTGGTGAACTGAAACGCGCCAACCGCAATCAGCAGCCCGCCCTGCACGACAACGCTGCGCGCGATGCCCAGCATATCCACGACACTTCCGAACAGCAGTGCCAGCTGCACCGCTGTGATCAGGGCCGCGAACGCCACCCAGACCACGCCGTAGCCCAGCAGCACCCCCCACCAGCCGATCCGTGTGCCATTGGCACTGACCATCAAGTCTTCATAGGCGCGCAAGGTCGGCACCATGGTAGGCAACATCATCGCCGCCATCATGATCGCCCACATCGCAAACAGCGGCCCGAATTCTGCCATGGGCATATACATGTCCATGCGCGGGTCCATCGCACGCATCGTTTCGCCCATCGGACCGGGGCGGCCAAGGATGTCGAGATCCATGCCGACCGCCATCATGTATAAAAACACCCAGGCCCCAAGGATTGCCGCAAAGAATGTCAGCCAGCCGATGGTGCGAAACGTGCCTTGCATCTGGATGTCTTTCTGAACCTGTCCCACCCCGATCAATGTCAGCCAATCCGGCTTCTGACAATTGAAAAATCAGGCCGCTACCCCAGCAGCGCCAGTCCCGGGAATGTCTCAAGCAACCAGAACGCAAAGCTGGTGAACGCACCCGTAACCAGCGCGAGGCCCACAACAACCAGCAAACCGCCCATCGCCAGTTCAATCTTGCGCATATGCTTTTTGATCCGGTTCATCAGCCCCAATGCCCGCGTCATGAACATTGCCGCCAGCAGAAACGGAATGCCCAGACCCGCCGCATAGACCGCCAAAAGCACCGTGCCACGCGTGACCGACGCCTCGGACGCGGCCAGCGACAGGATCGCCCCAAGCTGCGGGCCAATGCACGGTGTCCAGCCAAAGGCAAAGGCCAGCCCCAGCACATAGGCCCCAAAGGCCGACCCGCCCTGTTCGCCGGTCTCAAGCCGCTTTTCCTGATCCAGAAACGGAATCCGGAACACACCCAGAAAATGCAGGCCGAAAATGATCACCACCACACCCGAGGCCTGCGCCAGTTGGGTCTGATAATTCAGAAAAAACGCCCCAAAGGCCGAGGCGGTGAATCCCAGCAGGATAAAAATCGTCGACAGTCCCAGCACAAAAAACAGTGCCGCAATAACGGCCTGCCTGCGCCCTGATCCGCCCTGCTCCATATCGCTGACGCTCACGCCCGACATATAGGCCAGATACGGCGGCACGATGGGCAGAACACAAGGGCTCAGGAACGACAACGCCCCCGCCAGAAGGGCAATGCTCATGGCCGGAAACAAAGCGGCGTCGATGATTTGAAATTCCAACATACTCACGACATATGCCAACCCGCCGATCCTGTCACGCGACGGACAGTCACATGATTGTGCTGCCCCGGTGGACAGACGACGGCGCGCCGCCTAAATCGGTGCATATGACACAAGAGCTTGATGCCACTGGACTGTTATGTCCCCTGCCCGTCCTCAAAGCGCGCAAACGTCTGATGGCGTTGTCCGCAGGTGATGTTCTGCAGATTCGCACCGATGATCCCGCCGCCATCGTGGACGTGCCGCATTTCTGCAATGAGGCCGGGCACACGCTTGTCAGCAGTCAGCAAGACGGTGCCGATATGGTGTGGGTCATTCAGAAAGCCGGAACGTAAAACGCCCCGCGATGATCACGGGGCGTTCTGTTGTTGGTTGGAATGTCGGATCAGCGACCCAGAGACCACCACCCCCGGCGTTTCTTTTTGGGCTCGTCATCCGATTGTTCACTCGCCTCAGCGGGCGCTGTCTCTTTTGCCGCCGTGTCTTTCGGTGCCGCGTCCGGCTCGGCCGCCACAGGTGTGGCAACCGCCACCTCTGCCGCCTCTGGAACCGGCACCGCGTTTGCCGTCTCGGACGCTGGCGCATCCTTGACCGCAGTTGGCGCATCTTCGACAGCCACCGCAGCCGCGGCAGGCGTGTCCGCCTCGGGTTTGGCGGCTTTACGGGTGCGGGTGCGCTTGACCGGCTTTTTCTCTGCCGTGTCTGATGCAACCTCGGCCTCCGCCTCGGCGGCGGGCACGGCTTTCTTGCGTGTGCGCGACCGTGTCGGTTTCTTGGGCGCGTCCTCTGCATCTGCCACAGCAGGCGCCTCGTCACCAGCCGCAGCCTTCTTACGCGCTGGGGCCTTTCGCGTCCGCGTCTTTTTGGGCGCGGGAGCCTCTTCACCGGCCTCGACAGGGGCAGCCTCTGCTGGCTCTGCCTGCGCGGCGGTGTCTTCGGCAGCTTCCGCATCCACTTTGGGTTTGCGGGTCCGGGTCCGGGTGCGCTTGGGCTTGACCGGGGCCTCCTCGGCTTGGGCTTCCGCTGCGGGAGGTGTCGCCTCCTCTACCCGGGCCTCAGTATCGGCAGCCGCTGGCACCGGCGCGTCTGTATCGGCGTCGTCGGGCGTTTTATCGTCGGACTGGTCCCCATCATCGCCGCTATCGGAGCCATTCTCCTCATCGTCCTGACGATCCCGATTGCGATTCCGGTTCCGCCCGCCACGGCGCGACCTGCGGCGGCGCTTCTTGGGCTTGTCATCCTCCTCATCAGAGGTTTCAGAGACCGCATCGGTCTGATCGTCATCCTCGGATGCTGCATCCTCGTCGATCTGATCCATGATCGAGGTATCCACCGACACCACCGGTGCCCCGGCTTCGGGCACGGCGCGAGTGGCGGTCTTGAACTTCTCCATGGAAAAATCAGGGCTGACCATATGCACATCGCCCTCAATGCGCACAGACAGACCATAGCGCGCCTCGATCTGGGCCACATGTTCGCGCTTTTGGTTCATCAGGTAATTGGCAATCGACACCGGGCAGGTGATCAACACCTCGCGTGAACGGCGGCGCACGCCCTCTTCCTCGATCTGGCGCAGCACCTGCAGCGCCATATTGTCATCCGACCGGATCAGACCCGTGCCATGACAGCTTGGGCATGGCTGCGTCGTCGCCTCGATCATGCCGGGGCGCAGACGCTGGCGGCTCATCTCCATCAGGCCAAAGCCGGAAATGCGCCCCACCTGGATGCGCGCACGATCATTCTTGAGCTTGTCCTTGATGCGCTTTTCAACGGCAGCGTTGTTCTTACGCTCGTCCATGTCGATGAAATCAATCACAATGAGGCCCGCAAGGTCCCGCAAGCGCAACTGGCGCGCCACCTCTTCGGCGGCTTCAAGGTTGGTCTTCAAAGCGGTCTCTTCAATAGAGCCCTCTTTCGTCGCCCGACCCGAGTTCACGTCGATGGCCACCAACGCCTCGGTCACGCCGATCACGATGTAGCCGCCAGACTTCAACTGCACCGTCGGGTTGAACATACCCGACAGGTAGCTTTCGACCTGATGCCGCGCGAACAAGGGCATCGGATCGACGTAATGCTTCACGTTTTTCGCGTGGGACGGCATGATCATTTTCATGAAGTCCTTGGCGATGCGATAGCCGCGCTCACCCTCGACCAGCACTTCGTCAATCTCGCGGTTGTACAGATCACGGATCGACCGTTTGATCAGGTCGCCTTCCTCGTAAATCTTGGCTGGCGCGATCGACTTGAGCGTCAATTCGCGGATCTGCTCCCACAGCCGCTGCAGATACTCGTAGTCGCGCTTGATCTCGGTCTTGGTGCGCTTGGCCCCCGCCGTCCGAATGATCAGCCCCGCACCCTGCGGCACGTCAATCTCGTTGGCGATCTCTTTGAGTTTCTTGCGGTCCGGCGCGTTGGTGATCTTGCGGGAAATGCCACCGCCCCGCGCGGTGTTGGGCATCAGCACGCAGTAGCGTCCGGCCAGCGACAGATAGGTGGTCAGCGCCGCACCCTTGTTGCCCCGCTCTTCCTTGACGACCTGCACCAGAAGGATCTGGCGCACCTTGATCACTTCCTGGATTTTATACCGCTTGGGGCGTGGCTTGCGGCGCGGGCGGATTTCGTCCTGTGTGTCATCATCTGCAACAGATTCGATGGTCTCGTCACGATCCGCAGGCTGTGCCTTTGAATCGTCGTCGTCATCGTCCCCGTCAGTTTCGTCACTGTGAGTCTCATCGCCGCCAGTTTCGTCGCTGTCGGACAGATCCGTCTGCGCGTCGTCTGTGTTATCCGACGACTGATCGCTTGCGTCAGCAGCCGATGTATCTTCTGGCTCTTCAACCGGCGTTTCGGCCACGGTCTCCATCGGTGACAACCCTTCGGTGTCACGCGCATCATCGGTCAGATCAATGGTTTCCATCCCAGAGATCTCTTCCGAAACCTCTTTGGTTGCGACGGCATCCTCGCTATCGGCCTTGGCCGCCTTGGACCGTCCCCGACCCCGCCCACGGCGCGGCTTGGAGGCGTCTTCCTCATCATCCCGTTTGGCCTGAGATTCGGCATAGGCGCGCTCTTCTTCCAAAAGCGCTTCGCGATCCGCGACCGGGATCTGATAATAATCCGGATGAATTTCCGAAAACGCAAGAAACCCGTGGCGGTTGCCACCGTAATCAACAAACGCCGCCTGAAGCGACGGCTCGACCCGTGTTACTTTTGCGAGATAGATGTTGCCAGCAAGCTGGCGCTTGTTTTCGGATTCAAAATCGAATTCCTCGACCTTGTTTCCATCAACCACCACAACGCGGGTTTCTTCCGCGTGGGTGGCATCGATAAGCATTTTCTTAGGCATAAAGTCCGTTTGCACGACCTTCGCCGCCTGCAATCCGGAGGATCAAGGCGGGATAAGCGGTGTCTTGTCATGGCGAGTATGGGCGCAGCGGCTGGCCGGGGTGAAATGCCCCGTTGCTCTAGCCTCATGTCCTGCGCGCGTGTCATCGCGTTTCTTCTCCGACGCATACCGCGAACCGGCTGCATCCGTTGCGAACCTGGTGTTCGAGAACAATCAGGCTTATGTAGAAGGCCTTTCGGCCGCATCAGCGTATTCTGCGATCAGGGCACTTTGCCGACACACAGAACAGCGAAACTCTTGGCGCAGACATCGCATCGCGATTTGCGCTTTCACCAACATAAGGCGAGAGCCCCCCATGACACAATGGGCAATTGTCGCTTTTGTGTCGGGACAGGACGGCCCTTACCGGCAAACAGGGGCGACAATACGGGGCACAACGGGCTTTTCACGCCCTGTTTTGCCGCAAATCAGCATCAATTTGATAGAAAACTATACGCATAAGCCCCTGATAAAATATCAAAATAAAAGTAAATGTAAAAAACATTCACATTTTTTCTTGTAAAATCGCTCGTAAATCCCGATTTGTTTAATGTGAAAAGCATTCACATCACGCAAACCAACGGAGTTACACATGACCACCATTGCAGCCCCCGCTTCTCTTCCGGCCCGCATGGGTTGGTTTTCCCGCGCCGAACGCTGGCTGGACGCCAAAGGCAAAGGCGCGTGGATCGCCGCCATGGTTCTTGGCCTGATCTTCTTCTGGCCCGTCGGGCTGGCCCTTCTCGCCTATATGATCTGGAGCAAACGCATGTTCAACACATCCTGCAACACCCGCCGCATGGCATCCAAGTTCACCGCAATGCGGTCTTCGGGCAACACGGCCTTCGACGCGTATAAAAACGAAACGCTGCGCCGCCTCGAAGAAGAGCAGGAGAATTTTGAGGCCTTCCTCGAACGGCTGCGCGAAGCCAAGGACAAGTCCGAATTCGACCAGTTCATGGACGAACGCGCCAAGGCCGCCAAGGACACACGCGAAAGCGAAGACGCCTAAACTTTGGCCTATCCCCTTGTGGTCCCGGATCGGGGCCACTTTATACACCGATATCCCTGAAAGAGCCGTCACCCATGTACGCGACCCATCCTGCCCCCAACCTGCCCGACCCGATGGTCCAGCCCGAGTTTTACGACTCGGTCACGATCAAACGTGGCCTCGCGTGGGCGATCGACGCGGCGCTGATCCTGGTTCTGGTGGTGCCGGTTGTCATCATGACTGCGTTTATCGGCCTCTTCTTTCTGCCCTTTCTGTTCTTCCTGACCGGCTTTGTCTACCGCGTGGCCACAATCACCGGCGGGTCCGCCACTTGGGGCATGCGCGTCATGGCCATCGAATTCCGAGACCGACGCGGCGAACATTTCGATTTCTCGCAGGCCTTTGTTCACACGCTGGGCTATACGGTATCAATGTCGGTTTTCCCGCTCCAGCTGATTTCGATTGCGATGATGTTTCTGACCGAACGCGGTCAGGGTCTTACGGATCTGATCATGGGCACAGTGGCAATCAATCGGCGGGCGTGACACGACGCTGGTAATGCTCCAGCACAAACACCCGGATCGCCGAAGCAAGACCCACATCCATCCCCCGGCGTTCGTCAATTTCGGCCGCCAGCGCATTGATCGGCTTGCCCTGATCCGTCGCAATATCGCGGAACGCCTGCCAGAACACATCTTCCAGCGACACGCTGGTGCGATGCCCCCTCAAGGTAAGCGACCGTTTGACCGGCCGTCCGCTCATGATCTGGATTTGCCGTCGAGATCCCGCTTGGCTTTGGCCGCACGCGCCGCCTCAACGTCTTTCTGCGCCTTGGTCCGTCCAAACTTCACCGCGTTCTCATCCGCCTTGGCGCGCTTGTCCCTGCGCGCCTTGGCTTTGCGAAACTGGTTGAGATTGGTGACGGTGTTCATAGCCAAAGGATACTGCCTGCGCCGACGCAAACAAGGCCCTTCGAAGGGCCTTGTCACGCGATTTCGAAATCGCGTCCCAAACTGTTTCGAAACAGCTTACCCCTTCGGCCCGATCATCTGCTCCGGCCGCACCACGCGGTCGAAGGTCTCGGCGTCGACAAAGCCCAGCGCAATCGCTTCTTCCTTCAGCGTCGTGCCGTTCTTATGCGCCGTCTTCGCCACCGTTGTCGCGTTGTCATAGCCAATCGTCGGCGCAAGCGCTGTGACCAGCATCAGCGACTCTTTCATCAGCTTGTCGATGCGCGGCGCGTTCGCCTCGATCCCCAGCAGCATCCGCTCGGTAAAGCTGTCCGCCGCGTCGCCCAAAAGCTGGATGGATTGCAGCAGGTTATAACTCATCATCGGGTTGTAGACGTTCAACTCAAAATGACCCTGCGAACCCGCGAATTTGATCGCTGCATCGTTCCCCATCACATGCGCCGCCACCTGCGTCAGCGCCTCGGCCTGTGTCGGGTTCACCTTGCCCGGCATGATCGACGATCCCGGCTCATTTTCGGGCAGGATCAACTCCCCAAGGCCCGAGCGCGGACCGGAGCCAAGGAACCGGATGTCATTGGCAATCTTGTAGCACGACCCGGCGACCGTCGCCAAAGCGCCCGACATGAACACCATCGCATCATGCGCCGCCAGCGCCTCGAACTTGTTGGGCGCGGTGACAAACGGCAATCCCGTGATCTCGGCCATGTTGGCCGCTACCGTCTCGCCCCAGCCCTGCTTGGTGTTCAGCCCGGTGCCCACAGCGGTGCCACCCTGCGCCAGCTCGTAAATCCCCGGCAAACACGCCTCAACGCGCGCGAGCCCCATACGGATTTGATGCGCGTAACCCGAGAACTCCTGCCCCAAGGTCAAAGGCGTGGCGTCCTGCGTGTGTGTTCGGCCAATTTTGATAATGTCCTTGAACTCATCGGATTTCTGCTCAAGCCCCGCCGCCAGCTTTTCCAGCCCCGGCATCAGCACATCCCGCACCATCATCGCCGTCGCGATATGCATCGCGGTGGGGAAGGTATCGTTTGACGACTGCCCCATGTTGCAGTGATCGTTCGGGTGAACCGGGTCTTTCGATCCGATCTCGCCCCCCAGAATCTCAATCGCCCGGTTCGCAATCACCTCGTTCGAATTCATGTTCGACTGCGTGCCCGACCCGGTTTGCCACACGACCAGCGGGAAGTTGTCGTCGAACTTGCCCTCGATCACCTCGCCCGCCGCCTGAATGATCGCATCGGCCAGTCGCGCGTCCAGATCGCCTGACGCTTTGTTCGCCATCGCACAGGCTTTCTTGATCACGCCCAAAGCCCGGACAATCGCCACCGGTTGCTTTTCCCAGCCAATGGGGAAGTTCATGATCGACCGCTGCGTCTGCGCGCCCCAATACTTGTCTGCGGGGACCTCCAAAGGGCCAAAGCTGTCGGATTCTGTACGGGTCTGCGCCATGCGGGCCTCCTGCGGTATACGGTTGCATGCCGTTTAACGGCATCACAAGACAGAGGCAATTGTCAAACTGGCGCAGGTCTTACTTGCGAAATGTGTCCAGACTGACCACGTCCGCGTCTTTCTTGGGGGTGTCTTTTTTGGGAGCGTCCGCATCCGATGTGTCGCTCTTTTTGACCACTGGCGGGATCGTTGTCTCTACCACCTCTGACACCGGTCGCGGCGCGGGCACCAGTGCGGTGTCCTCGTGGGACGGCTCGTCCGCACTTTCAAAGCGCAGCCCGAATTCGACCGAGGGGTCAACAAAGGTCAGGATCGCATCATACGGGATATAAAGCCGCTCTGGCGCGTCGCCAAAATTCAAAGTCACGGCAAAGCCGTCTTCCCCGACATCCAGATTGTCATACCAATGCTGCATCACCACGGTCATCTCGCCAGGATACCGGTCTGACAACCAATCGGCGATTTCCACATCCGGATGGCCGGTGTCAAAGGTTATGAAAAAATGATGCTCTCCGGGCAGTCCGTTTTGATGAACTTCCTCAAGCACATTGCGGATCAGTCCCCGCATCGCCTGATGCATCAGATTTCCGTAGTTGATGCCAGTCGTCATGCCATAACCCCCGAGTCAGTTCTGATCATATTGCATAAATCGGAAAACAAAAGACCACGGCACCCCCAAAATGTTGCCAATTGGCGAAAAACCGTTATCCCAGCGCCGCGCTGATTTCGCGCAGGATTTTGGTCCGGATCGCGCGGGCAAAGTCGCGATGCCCGCGGGCGGTTTCGACAAACCCGTCAGAGGTGATCACGTTGCGCGTGTAAAAATTGGTGATCGCACGCCCCAAGCTTTCGATGGCCAGCCCGTTCACAGTCACCCCCGCCCGTTCGGCAGAGCGTCGGACCCTCCCGATTTCGCCACCCGCATTGGGCGTGCCGTCGCCTGACATATCAATCACCCGCCGGGCACAGTCCGGCCCGGTTTCAAAGTGACGCAACGCCACGCTCAACGCGTCTGCCGGGGCGGTGTTTGACATGACAAAGGCGCGCGGAAGGCGTTGGACCGCATTCGCAAACAGCTGCACATGGCTGCGGCTTAGCATTTGCGTCCAGTCAAGGCTCACATCCTGCGCATCCACGCCGGACCACTGAATGACGCTCAGCGCCACCCGATCACGCACCAGGATCTCGGCAATTTCCGGATCGCGCAGCGCCGCCGCCAGCCCATCCACCTGCACCCTGAACTCCCCCGGATCAACCGAGTTGGACACATCCATCGCAAGGATCAACGCCGTTCGGCACGCCTGCACCGGTTGGGCCAGCCAAAGACATGCAAGAATTACGCGCCAGAACATCAACGCAGTAAGGCCCGTTCTCTCGCCTTGGTCAAGCGCGCCGAAACGGGGCACATATGGCACCGCCTCAAACGCGATGCAACATGGGCGGATCACCCGATCAGAGATAGTCGTAGTTGGACCCCGGCCCCTGTGCCACATCACCGGGATCAACCGCAGCCGACGGTGTCAGGTCTGGTGAGAAGAGGCGATGATCGTAATTGTCGCCCCCATCGGATTCGAACTTGTACACATCGCCGTTCAGCAACTCGTAGGTGCTTGTCTAGATGGTCGAGGAAATGGGCATGGTCGAACTGGAACCGGAAGACCGCGACGCGATCCTTGATTACCTTGCGGAATACGACAATCCCGACAGGCCGCATTTTCCCTCACGCTAAGGGCCGGACCGGCGGGCTGGTGTCGCTGTCATCCAGTCCGCAGGACAATTGTTGCCCAAGCCATAACGCGATCCGGCAGGCTTTTGCCTAGACCCCGTGTCGCGCCAAAACCCGTTTGCCACCCGTTCTGCCCTGTTGTCGTGTCCCGGTCCGACCAACACCCATCCGAGGACACGACAGATGAAACGGCTTTACGCGATCCTGTTGCTGACGGCTTTTGGACCGCACACACCGGTCTTGGCCAGCACCGACGACCCGCTTGTGCCCTGCGTCGTAAACGGCAACTGCAACAATGCCAGCGGGGGCAAGGGCGGCACGGGCGGTCAGCATGGCACAGACGGCCAGGACGGCCTGCCCGGCTGCGATGGCGGAACAGACCCGTCGCCCGACGGCAAGTTCTACATCCCCGGCACCGATCAGGAATGCAATCCCGGCCCAGGCGACCGACGCAAGTTGGACGCGGATCAATAAGCAAACACTGAAAACGAAAATGCAGGCTTCTGTTGCCAGGTGCCTGCGAACCCCGCCTGATGCTGCTAGGCGTCAGGGCTTAATTTTCGGTAACTCCGACTGCTTACGCAGCCATTGCGACCGGAGCATTGTTGTCATTTGCAACTATACTATGCGAACCGATAACGGTGGTATCTCACCGGGACAAAGCTAACGTGTTTAGACGTTCGTCGATCCTATTTCGGCCCCATGATCCTGCAAATGACAGGGTGTTTGGTGGAGCCGCCGGGTACCGCCCCCGGGTCCGAGCCGCTTATTGAACGCGCGTTTATGTCCATAGTCTTCTTGCGAAGACATGACCTATATCGTGTGTCCTGATCCATATTTCAAGACTCGATTGTACGTCTTTTCCAAGCTCTGACCTCAAGGACCGCATCGCCCCGTTCAGCCTGCGCGGCCCGAGGGCGACATCAAGAGCGGTTTGTGGTTTTTCGCGTGGCGGTGGATCAGTTGCTTTTGCAACCGCCCCGGCGGAATATAACGTGCCGGCTCTGGCCCTGTGTCGGTGTCGCGCAAACCCGGAAAAAGGCTGAGGATTTCACGCCGCGCCTCTGCGCTGACCGCTTTGAGCGCCTCGGGTCCGGTGAACAGGCTTTCGGTTGGTGCGCCTTCGGCAAGGATCACTTCATGCGCATCGAACAGCAAATGGTAATAATCCACTGCGCGGACCGGAACGTCCTCGAATATCCCCGGCAACGCGGTCAGCTTGATCGCCGGGACCAGAACATCGCGATGGCCAAACATCCGTTCGGCAATTTTCGACGAGATCAGCATCCGGTGCTGCCGTGACACCAGCAAATCACGCAATGGCAAGCCGTTGGCCAGCGCACCCGCCATGATCCGCACAGGCCGCAGCTTGGCATTCCGCGCCAGCGCATCGGCGCACAGCCCGGTGTGAAAAACCTGGCGCAGTGTCGCAAATGTCCCGTCTTGTCGGCGCACAGCATCCCCAGCGCGCAACGCCTCGACTGGCCGCAATCCGTGCCGCGTTTCGATCCGCGACCCACGACAGAAACACACCGGGACAATGTCGCTTGCCTCCACCGAAGGCGTGCCATTGCCGCCCGGCCCTTCCCGCGCGCTGATAACACGCAAAGACGTGTTAAACGGCGGTACGGTATCTACAAATGCAACCGCTTCATTGGTGGCATAAGAGGGGCTTGAATTGTTGAAATTGACGGCAAGCGCACGGTATTCGATCCCGGTTGCATCGTCGCGCAGGACAAATTCGTACTCGGCCTCGATCCGGGTTCCATTTCTGTAACTCGTGCCGAACAACGTCTGCGCGCCGTTCAGCCTTTGACTGCTGTCATTGTCGTCAAAGGTTGTGTCAGGCCCATTGTCCCGCACCTGAACTTCCTCGAAGTCACGGCTGGTGAAGGTCATGAATTCGCCGACAAGGTGGCTGCCATCGCCTTGGGTGATACCATCAAGCGTGACACCGCCGGTCAGCGATACTGCCGACTCTCCCAGCACCCAGATGGAATAATTGCCCACAACCTGACCTCACACATCCCGCATCTTGCCGCGCGGTCACAGGGTGTGGATATCATAGAACGCGCCGGAAACAAATTCCGCCACGTCAATGCCCGAAAAACGTCACAGAATTACCACCAAAAGATGCGCCTGCCGCGTGCGCCCAAGCGACAATCGACCTGGACCTCTCCTAGCCCAGCGCGTGCGCATTGGCCCAGATCAGCCAGATCGCAAACACCGCTTCGAAAACGAAATACAGATGCGCTTTCGGAAAAGGTGGCGCGTCCATCACCAGCGCAACCGCGCGCCCGATGCCAGCACCCAGATACACCATGCCCATCATGAAATATGCCCATGGCTCGCCCGACCAAAGACACCAGCCGCCGACAGCAACAAACATCCCCCCCGCCGAGGCCCGCAATTCGGACAGACCCATGGTGGTGTCGCCGGTTTTGAGATCCAGCACCTCGGCCGTGTAACGCGGTACCAATAAACCGAACCCGCCCAGCGCGATGGTCAGCACAGCGGTGATGATGTTGATAATGTCGATCATGAATTCCCTTTCCGGTTTCGATGTAAACCCGGGACACGCGCGTGGGTTCCGGCCCTTCACCAAACATATGGCGCATTTTCGTGCGATTGCTAAACTGTCGCAAACAACATAGCGGTTCGCCCATGCCTGCCTCGTCCCCCCAAGTGCGCCGCCGCAAGGTGTTCTATATTCCCGGCTATGACCCTTTCCCGCCGCGCCGATACCGCGAATTGTATCGCAAGGAAGGCGCGCAACAGGCCGAAATCTCGGGCTACGGGCTGCGTGTTTCGGGAAATCCACCGGATGCGCAAGAGGACAGCTACGGCTGGCAGGCCTCGGGGCTGATTGACGACACGCGCGTTCACGCCGATTTCGAAGTGCTGGTCTGGTCCGATATCGTCCAATCCACGATGTCGACCACCATTCCCGGAACCTATTGGCAGCTGCTTCGCACAAGCTGGATCTATATCGCGTCGGGCACGCTGCGGCGTCTTGCGGTTCTGCCCAAAGGCCCGTTGGCCGCCGCGCTGTATCCGATTGGCGTTTTGATCTTGCAATTGAGTGTCGCCCTGCTTGCCGCACATCTGCTGGGCTGGGCACTGAGTGCCGGGTTCCGCGCCCTTGCGCTTGGACTAATCGGGGACGGTGCCGTCCTGCGCTGGGGGATGGCACTGCTCTATTGGGGGCCGTTCTTTGCAAGTGTCGTGGTGATCCTGCGCTGGTTCAAGGCCCAGGACCGCAGGATTTACGCGTATTATCTGATGAACGATTTTGCCTTCTCGGCCAGCCACAAAGGCGCAACACCACCCCAGTTGCAAGACAGGTTGGACGCCTTTCGCGCAACCATCGCTTCGGCCTTGCAGCAGGATTATGACGAGGTGCTGGTGGTCGGCCATTCGTCCGGCGCACATCTGGCCGTATCCATTCTGGCCGATATCCTGCGCGACCTCAAAGAGCCGCCGACCGCACTGTCTCTCCTCAGCCTTGGGCAGGTGATCCCTATGGTATCTTTTCTGCCGGATGCGCACCAATTGCGCGCTGACCTTCAATTCCTGTCGGAACGCGATGAGATCGTCTGGATCGACGTCACCGCCCCTGGCGATGGGTGTTCCTTTGCGCTGTGCGACCCGGTCAGCACATCCGGCGTTGCCACCCGCGACAAACAATGGCCGCTGGTCTTTTCCGCACAGTTTTCACGCAGCATGGGCGAGGCACAGTGGCAAAAGCTGCGACGCAAGTATTTCCGACTGCATTTCCAGTATCTCTGCGCGTTTCAGAACCCGCTTGATTATGATTACTTTCAGATCACCGCAGGCCCACTGACGCTTGGCACCCGCTACGCGACCCGCCCGCCCTCCAAAAGCCGGATCGACGTGCCGGTGTCCAAATACACCTCAACCCGGCCGTGATCCCACCCAAGCCCACGCCGCGCCCTGACCGGGTGTCGCTCTGGCGCTATATGCGCCTGTTCCGGCGCGATATCCTGTCGGCCCAACCCGAACGCCTGTATCACGCGTGGATGGCTGAATTCCGCACGCCATTCTTCCGGTCCTATCTGGCCAATGACCCCGCCCTGCTGCGCACGATCCTGACCGAACGGCCCCGGGATTTCCCCAAATCCAACCGCATCGGTGAAGGGCTGCGCCCGCTGCTCGGCAACTCGGTGTTCCTGACCAATGGCGCGACATGGGAAAAGCAGCGCCGCATCATCGACCCAGCCTTCGAACGCGGTCGCCTGTCCCACAGCCTGCCCGCCATGTGGGACGCAGGTGGCGCGATGGTGGCGCGCGTGCTGGATATGATCGGCACCGGCCAACAGATCGAGATCGAGGAGATCACCAGCCGCGCCGCCGCTGACGTGATCTTCCGCACGCTCTTTTCCATCCCCATTGACGATAAGATCGCCGCCGAAGTGTTCCACGAATTCCGCCGCTATCAGCGCGCGCAACCCATCCTCAACCTTGCCGCCTTTGTGCCCCTGCCGCAATGGGTGCCACGCTTTCACCGATCCGAAACCAAAGCCGCAGCCCGCCGTATCCGCAGCCTGATCACCGACCTGACCACCCGGCGAATGCAGGCCATCACCAAAGGCACCGCGCCAGACGATCTGGCCACCCGCATCATGACCACACCCGACCCGCAGACCGGCGAAACCTTTAGCGTGGACGACATGGTCGATCAGGTCGCGATCTTCTTTCTGGCCGGTCATGAAACCAGCGCCAGTGCGCTGGCCTGGGCGCTGTATCTGTGCGCCGCTGATCCGACATGGCAAACCGCCATTGCCACCGAAGCCGTCGATCTGACCCACGCGTCACAGGTCAAAAGCCTGACCCTCAGCCGTGACGTGTTTCGCGAAACGCTGCGGCTTTATCCGCCTGTGCCGATGATGGTGCGCGAAACCACCCGGCCCGAGACGTTTCGCAAACGCGCCATCCCGAAAGCCGCGCAACTGGCTCTGAGCCCGTGGCATCTGCACCGGCACACGCGGTTGTGGGACAGCCCTGACGCTTTTGATCCGGCGCGTTGGCAGAGGCCGGAAAACCGCCAGTCGGTTCGCGACGCCTATATGCCGTTCAGCACCGGACCGCGTGTCTGCCCCGGTGCCGGGTTTGCGATGGCCGAAGGTCCGCTTTTGCTGTCGATGCTGCTGCGCAGGATCTCGCTCAGCCCGATCCCGGAAAAACCCCCGCAGCCGGTTGCGCATCTGACGGTGCGCGCAAAAGACGGCATCTGGCTGCACGCCGTTCCGCGTTAGCGCTAACCGACTGACATCCCACTATCTTTTTGTGTCTCACTGTTCTAGGACACGCGCAACACACATGATCAAACCTGGGGATCTCACATGACAGACACCGCCATGGCACAGCGCATCGCAACCGGCGCAGGCTTTATCGCAGCGCTTGATCAAAGCGGCGGGTCCACCCCCAAGGCGCTGAAACTCTACGGTATTTCCGAAGACGCCTACAGCACCGACGAAGACATGTTCAGCCTGATCCACCAGATGCGCTGCCGCATCATGACGGCCCCTGATTTCACCTCGGACAAGGTGCTGGGCGCGATCCTGTTTGAACGCACGATGCGCGACACGGTCGACGGCAAAGCCGTACCCACCTATCTATGGGAGCAGCGCGGCGTTGTGCCGTTCCTCAAGATCGACAAGGGGCTTGAGGACAAAGCCAATGGTGTGCAGATTATGAAGCCGATGCCGGGGCTTGAGGCGCTTTTGGCCGACGCCAAATCCATGGGCGTGTTCGGCACCAAGGAACGGTCCGTCATTCACGAAGCCGACGCGACCGGCATCAAGGCAGTTGTTGCGCAACAATTCGAAGTCGCCAAGACCGTATGCGCCGCGGGGCTTGTTCCGATCATCGAACCAGAGGTGGACATCAACAGCCCGACCAAAGCCGAGGCAGAGGATATTCTGCATGAGGAACTTCTGAACCATATTAATGGGTTGGACGACGATCTTAAAGTGATGCTCAAACTGACCATCCCGTCCGAGGATGGCCTGTACCTTGACCTTGCCGATCACAAGAACGTCTTGCGCGTTGTGGCACTGTCGGGGGGCTACAGCACCGATGACGCCTGCGCACGGCTCATGCGCAACAAAAACATGATCGCCAGCTTCTCGCGCGCTTTGGCCGAAGGTCTGACACATCAGATGTCGGATGCCGAGTTTAACGCGGCCCTGGGCAACAACATTGACAAAATCTACGCAGCGTCGAAATAGACCCTGGCAACGGCACGATACGGGCCGTTCGTTGCGGCCCTTCAACGGCCGATGCACCAGCCATCACATCGGCCATCACACCGCCACAGCCAATGGCCCGGCATCCAAGCCCGTCAGCACGGGATCATACCGCGCGCGCGCAAATCAAACCCAAGCGTCTAGCCCGCCTGTTTCAGCTCCTCGACGGTGGTGCCATATCCGCCGCTCTCCAGATAGGCGCGTTCTGTTGGTGTGGAATGGCGCGACAAGGCGTCGTTGCGATAGGGAAAGCGCCCGAATTTGCGGATCACCTCGCGATGCGCACGGGCATGCAACAGATTGCTGTCCCCCTCTTGCGGCATCCGCTCCAGCAGCAACCGCACGCACCGATCCTGATCACACAGGTTTTCCGAATGCATCAGCGGCAGATAAAAGAACTGGCGGGCCGGCTCCTCGATTTTCAGATCCCAGTTCTTGGCAATGGCCTGCTTTGCGGCCGCCAGGGGAAAACGGTCCGACGCAAACGCTTTGCCAGAGCCTCGGAACATGTTGCGGGGAAACTGGTCCAGCAAAATGATATAGGCCAAAGATCGTTTGGCCCCGGCCAACCATGTCGCATGGTGGCCTTGCATGGCCGCGTCCCACGCTGGTTCAAAGCGATCGCGGATCGTCTGATCCAGATCATCTGACGCCTTGTACCATCCATCCGGGCCGGTCTCATCCAGCCAAAAACTCAATACCTCGTCCGGCGTGACCATGATCTACTCCCGCTTTTGCAGTTGGCCTTCCAATCACTTAGGAACGGTAGCCAAGAATAGATAGAGCAGACAGTCACTTTTCATGTCAGCCGTGACACATCTGAAGACCGTTGTCCGGTTGCGACAATCAGGTTCCGTATGACCTCTGCTCTGATTGATCCGCCTCTTCTGCGGCCTGTGCTTCGGCTTCGGCTTCGGCCTCGGCGGTTTCAATCGCCCATTCCGATGCGATCTCGACCGTCACGGGCGACACTGTCGGCATCATCGACTGATACGCGCTGGTGTCTTCGACCGACGGCGATGGACGCTGTGTCATACGATAGACCGCATAGCCTGCCATCATCAGCAGAATAAAGGCGAGAAACAGAAAGAACCCCGGCGGGCCAACGACCTGAATCGCATAGCCAATCAACAAAGGACCGGTGATTGCGCCCACGCCGTTCACAAACAACAACCCCGCCGACGCCGACGCCATGTCTTCGTATTCAAGAAAGTCGTTCGTATAGGCAATCAGCAACGAATACAGCGGGTTGGACAGCCCGCCGATCAGGAAAGCCGACGCCAGAAGCACATAGAAATTGCCACCGAACAGCATCCCGCCGATGGAACCGGCACCGGCAATCGCCGCCGACAGCGCAATCAGCACACGCCGGTCGGTGCGGTCCGAGATCCAGCCAATCGGGTACTGGAACAATAAGGCCCCGACATAGAAGGCCGCTGTGAAAAACGGAACCTGTGTGATGCTCAAGCCGGCCTCGGTGGCATACACCGCCGCCATGCCGAACTGGGCGGCAAAGACGCTGCCCATCATGAACATGCCAACAAAGCCCAAAGGCGAGACGGTGAACAATTCACGCAGGCTCATGGGTTTGGTGCTTTCAAATGCCGGCGTCGGAGAGATCGACAGCAAGATCGGCGCAAAAGAGATGGACACCAGCACCGACGGGATCACAAACAACAGATATCCGGACGGGTCCGGCACAACCAGCAAGCCCTGCGCGATGATGATGCCGGTCATCTGCACCATCATATAGGCCGACAGCGCCTGCCCACGGTTTTCATTGGTCGAGGAATTGTTGAGCCAGCTTTCCGCGGTGACATAGACGCCGCAAAAGCAAAATCCGATGATCATCCGGCCCAGCACCCAGACAATCGGGTCCTGGATCGTCGGAAACAACAACAGCGCCGCCGACACCAGCGACCCCAGCGCCGCAAAGACCCGCACATGCCCGACCCGGCGGATCATCGCCGGTGTGACGCGGGACGCAAACAGAAAGCCCGCAAAATAGGCCGACATCACGATCGACATCTGGAACGCGGAAAAGCCAAGCGTCGATCCGCGCACCCCCAAAAGCGAGCCTTGCAAGCCATTGCCCAGCATCAAAAGCAGCATGCCCAAAAGCAGCGGCCACGACGATTTGATCACGCTCAACATTTGCCCATGCCTTTCCTGCTGGTCCTGCGCGCCACTTGGCACAGCTGTGGGTGTCTGCAAGTGCGCAAAACGACTTGGACCGTCTCATGCGCGACTTTATTTGTCCTCGTCAGGTGTCGTGCCGCATCCTGCTCCGGGAATGAGCACCAAGGCGTGCTCAGGGAATGAGTACCAAAGCGTGCTCACGGAATGAGTACCAAAGCGTGCTCACGGAATGAGCAACGAACTGTCGCCATACGAAAAGAACCGGTATCGGGCCTTGATGGCATGCGCGTAGATTTCTTTGACGCGCTCTTGCCCCATAAGTGCCGACACCAGCATCATCAAGGTGGATTTCGGCAGATGGAAATTGGTCATCAACCCGTCCGTGACCTGAAATTTGAACCCCGGATAAATAAAGATGTCGGTATCGCCTTCCCATGCCGCGATCTGTCCGCCCCTGGTCGCGCTTTCGATCAGGCGCAGCGCGGTGGTGCCCACGGGTATGATGCGGCCCCCGGCGGCTTTGGTGTCCGAAATCTCCTGTGCGGCCTGTTCCGATACCCGCCCCCATTCCGCATGCATCTTGTGGGTGGTGACGTCTTCCACCTTGACCGGAAGAAAGGTGCCCGCGCCGACATGCAGCGTGACAAAGCTCGTGCCAACCCCTCGCGCGGTCAACGCGGCCACCAGCGCCTCGTCGAAATGCAGCGACGCGGTCGGGGCTGCCACCGCTCCGGCGTTGCGCGCCCAGATGGTCTGGTAGTCGTGTTTGTCCTTTTCATCGGCCGGTCGCTTGGCGGCGATATAGGGTGGCAGCGGCATCGCCCCGGCGCGCGCCAGAGCCGCGTCAAAGTCGTCACCGGTCAGATTGAACCGCAGCTCAGCCTGCCCATCGACACGCCCGACCAAAATCGCTGACAGCTCATCGGAAAATCCGATGGTTTCGCCGTCTTTCACCTTTTTCAACGGCTTGACCAAAGCGCCCCAGGTTCCGGCGGGGTTTGGTTCAAGCAGCGTCACTTCGATTTTGGCCTCGGACAGCCCATCCGCACCCTGCCGCTTACGGGTCCCGAACAACCGCGCCGGAATGACTTTGGTGTCGTTCAGAACCAGACGGTCTGTCGGGCGCAGAATGTCCGGCAGCGCCGTGACGATCCGGTCGACAATCCCGCCGGCTTCGGCATGCAGCAACCGCGCCGATGACCGGGGCGAGGCAGGCCGCGTGGCGATCAGGTCTTCCGGCAGGTCAAAGTCAAAATCGCTGAGTTTCATATGTCCATATCCGTTGCCCCTCTTCGCGGCAGCCCATACCGAAATCGGGGGCGCAACAAAAGCAGTCACTGGTTTTGTTCACCGGCAGCGCGCTATTCGCCCGGTGCCGGGGGCGGTCTGCGGAAAATCTCGCGGAACATGCCGGGTGTCAGGGCAGATAGCGGATTCACCCCGACCTGCGGGTTATCGGCCGGACCGGTCAGGGTGAAATTGAACCCGATCAACCCCTCGCCCTTGCGGGTAAAGATACTGCCCAACCCGTTCAGGAAAAAGATCGGCGACAGCACGCCTTGCAGGTCCAGCGTGCTGGAGGACAGATCATAGCGCCCATCCATGGAAATCCCCATCGACGGCCCCGTCGCGCTGGATCGGGTCAGGACAAGCTGATCCGGTGTCAAGCGGAACCGCGCCTCGACTTCGGTAAACAGGATGCCCGGACCTTCCAGCTGGTCCAGCAGACCAACAATGCTGATCGCGTCCAACAGCGACGCAATGCCCGGCGCGTCGCGCAGGCGGGTGTTGGTCACATCCAGCGCGCCGTCATAACTGCCCGGCTGGCCGGAAACCGGAACCAGCGCAAGCGACAGATCACCCCCGGCGACAGTCTTGAGAATACCGGCTTGGCGAAACACCCGTCCGGCATTGTCGGATCGGATGCGAAAGGCGGTGCGTCCGCCTTGTGGGACCGCTTCGCCGATGATCGGAGGGCCGTCATTCACAGTGGCGGTGAAATCGCCGGACAGGCCGTTGGCGGATTGCAACTCGCCGCGAAACCCGGTCAGGCGGATGCTGTTGGACACCTGCAACTGATCGAGGCTCAGAGACAGAGGCACCACCCCAGCCGCGCCGCCGCGCCCCCGCCCGCGTCCGAACGGGGCGGAGCGCAGGTCAATGCGCCCGCCGGTGATGCGCACCGCAGGCGGCACCCCCGGCCCGCGCCCCGTCAGCGTGACCGGCGCATCCAGCCACCCCCCGACCTGCACACGGTCCAATTCAATCGCCGCCAACGTTCCAGTGTCGGTCAGCCGCACCGATCCACGCGCCTCAAGGCCGGGCGCATCAAGGCTGAGCGCGTCAACCTGCACCGGCTGCCCCAGACGCCCGGCCACCCGCAGCGCCCCGGAGGCGGCCCGCGGCAAGGTCCAGCCTATCGGGACCAGCGACAGGCCAAGCCCATTGAGCCCAGAGGTCAGTTCAAATTCCGGCGGTTGGCCACGCCGCAGATCGACCCGCAATTGACCCGGCCCGCGCCCGGTGACAGCCCCGTCTGGCAAGGCAACCCCAAAAGCCCGCGCGGCGCTGTCGGACAATGTGACCTGCCCCTCCAGCACACTGCCCGTCACCGGTTGGCCGGGCTGCGGCATCGGAAGCGTCCATGTCCCGTCAAATGGCACCCCCGACACCTCGGCGGTGCCCGAAACCACAAGCGCATCATTGCTGACCGACACGTCAAGCGCCCGCGCCGTAAGCGTCCGATTTGGAACGATCACATCACTGGCCACCGCAGAGGCGCGCCCGGCAAAGGACAGCGACATGTCCGGCAGTCTCAGGCCCCTGCGCAAGGGCAGGTTCAACGTGCCATCGAACCGGACCCGCCCGGACAGGATGTCCACCGGCCGTCCGGCCTTTTGCATGATTTCAACTCGCGGGCTGTCGAGATAGGACAACAGGGCTTCGATCCGGCCCTCCCCGGCGACGCGCACCTGACCATCGGCGGGGCGCTGGCGGGTGTTGGGGATCACGAAACTGCTGCCTGCGACATCAATCGGACCACCCTGCGGGGGCGTGATCTGGCCCTCCTGAGCGCGGACCGCAAAGCGGTTGCGATCCAGTGTCAATGTGCCCGCGCCGTTTTCGACCACCGGAAGCGTGCGGGTGTAACGCACCTTTGCGTCGCTGAAATCGGCATTCAGATACACGATCGGTCGCGCGCCCTCTTGCGAGCGCAGCGCAAATTGCCCCTGCTGGATTTCGCCGCCCTGAATGTTGTCCACCACCCATTTGCGGGTTCTGGGGGCCAACGACAGCGGCCAGATGCGCAACAAACTGTCCGGCGTCAGTTTGCCCACCGTTCCATCCAGCGCATAGGCCCAGGCCGCATCACTGGCCGATACCTTTCCTGACAGCCGCACCGGGACCTGGCTGTCATCAATCCAGACCCGGCCCAGATCAACCTCGAACGGATCAAGCCGCAGCCGAAAATCCACCTCGGCGCGGTCCAGCGCAATTGGCTGTTCCAACACCGTGTCAGGTGCCGCCTCCAGCGTGGTAAAACGCACCTGTCCCAGCATCTCGGACGGGATGCCATTGCGCAATCCCCGCAACGTCGCGCGCCCCTCGGCCACGGCTCGGCCCAGCGCGCTGTCGAAAGACAGTTCGGTAAAAACGATCTGCGCGCGGTCCGGATCAAAAGTGAAATAGCTGCGCGCCGCGTCAAATGGAATGGGGGGCGTGTCGGTGCCGGGCTGCACGACACCTGCATCAATCTGTAGGGTGGCATTCATCGCCCCAAGCGATCCGTCCGACCGCATGGTCGCCCGCAGCGCCCCCGAAATCGGCGCTTTCAACGCCCCCAGCCAGGCCAGCGCGGGCCCCTGCGTGGCGATGTCCTGCGATGGCATATCATCAAGAGACACACCAAACCGGACCGAGGTGTCGCCGATGGTAGACGACGCATCGACCTGCAAACGCGTGGCAGTGGCCCCGCCGCCAAGCAGCGCAAAATCGCCGGACAGGCGCAAAACGCGGTTGCTGCGTGTGACGCGCAAGCGGCCACCGTCCACCGTCCAGCCGCGCCGCGCGCGCGCATCTTCAAACCGCAGCGTCAGCGCGTTGGCCTCGACACTTTGCAGGCGGGACAGGCGCGGGTCCGACAGCAGCCGGTCAATCCCGGCGACAACAGTCGGCACGTCGGGCGTATTGCCGTCCAGCGCAAACACATCTCCCAGCGCCAGACCCAGCTCTCCTGCGGGATTGCGTGTGATGGTCACAAACGCGCCGCTGATGCTCAGTTCGCGCAAAACGATGTTGCGACGCACCAGATCGCGCAGCGCCAGTCCGATTTCCACGTCAGACAACACTGCAACAGGCACTCCGTCGGCTGTTTGCACATCGACATCGAGCAGCTCAAGGCGCGTGCGCCCGTCCGCTTCGAACCGCAGCTGCACATCCCCGAACAACACCCGGAACCCCGGCAACGCTTCGGTCAGGCGCAGCTCAACCGTGTCACGCACCCAGTCCGGAGCAGACAGGCTTTTGCCGACAAGCGCCCATCCGGTGCCAAAAACGCTCAGGATCAGCGCCAGCGTTATGGTCAGCACCCACCGTCCACGCCGCCGCCGTCGCGGTGTGTCAAGATTTTTTATGTGCGTTTCCGGTTCTGCCACTGGAAGCGACATCCCTCTGACTTATCCTTCTGGATGACATCACATTTGCCATCCCGCTAACCCCCTTCTAAAAGGATTACGTCATGAGCGACACATTGGAATTGGCCCCAAACTTTACCCTGCCCGTGCAAGGCGCGGATCAGGACGAAATCACATTGCAAGACCTGCGCGGCGCGCCGGTTGTTCTGTTCTTCTATCCGCGCGACGACACATCCGGATGCACCAAGGAAAACGAGGCGTTTACAGCGCTGCAAGACCAGTTTGCCGAACTGGGCGTCAAGGTGTTTGGCATCTCGAAAGACAGTCTGGCCAGTCATGAAAAATTCATGGCCAAGAAATCGCTGACCGTGCCTTTGTTGTCAGACGAACACGGCACAGCTTCCGAGGATTTCGGCGTGTGGAAAGAAAAATCCATGTACGGCAAGACATTCATGGGGATCGAGAGGTCCACCTTTTTGATCAACAGCGACGGGCAGATCGCCAAAGCCTGGCGCAAGGTCAAAGTGCCCGGTCACGCCGAAGAGGTGCTGGAGGCCGCCAGGTCGCTCTAGGCAGTTTGGTCGCTGTCCCGGTTTTTACCGCACCCGCAAAGAAAGCGGCTTGGCAAGGGGCGCATCTCCTGACAGGACGGGGGCATGACAACGCTTTGTGATATGGCGGTGGATGTTCTGACCACCGCGGACGGGCGCGCGAAAACAGCCAAATCGCGCGCATATGCCAAAGACTGGTTCGCCGCGCGTCAGGCCGGTGCGCCCATCGAGATCGGCCGCGCCGACGCACCTTTGCGGCCCTCGCGGCCCGATGCGCCCGAATTGCTGAACCCGCGTGACGTGCCAAAGCGCAAACCGGGCAGCCCGCAAGGCCGGATCGCCTTGCTGCACGCGGTGGCGCATATCGAATTGAACGCGGTGGACCTGCATTGGGACATCATTCCGCGCTTTGCCCATGTTAAAATGCCGATCGGGTTTTACGATGACTGGGTCAAGGCGGCTGATGAAGAATCCAAACATTTCAACCTGATGTGCGACTGTCTTGAAGAATTGGATAGCCATTACGGCGCGTTGCCGGCCCATGCCGGCATGTGGCGGGCCGCCGAAGACACGGTTGATGATTTCATGGGCCGTCTTGCCGTTGTGCCGATGGTTCTTGAGGCGCGCGGGCTGGACGTGACACCCGGCATGATCGACATTTTCCGCAAGGCAAACGCCACCAGTGCTGTTGCCGCGCTTGAAACCATCTACAGCGAAGAGGTCGGCCATGTGGCCTATGGGTCCAAGTGGTTTCACTTTCTGTGCGGCCGCCACGAGATGGACCCGAAAGACGCATTTCACAGCCTGGTGCGCACTTATTTCAAAGGCCCGCTGAAGCCGCCCTTCAACGAGGAGAAACGCGCCGAAGCCGGGTTGCCGCCAGATTTTTACTGGCCATTAACCGAAACTGGCTGACGCTTTTTCCTGCATTTGACGATACGTCAACCGTCAGCACCATGCCTAACCCTCAGACAGATAGGCGAAATCTTGCCAATTCGGCAACGCATCGCCCGCTGTTTGGAATCATTGGTCCAAAAATGTTGCCAATTTCTGAATGTGTCGCTAGAGCCGTAACCGATGCGCGCTTGGGTCGGGGCAGAGCAGCGCGCAAAAGGGACGGATGAGGGAGCATACAGGTGCGCACGCGACTCGCGATCAAACTGCATGGCATACTTGAACGGTTTTTTCCGGAACGGCGCCTTTTCCTTCGATCTGACACCGACACACGCTTTATCCGATTGAAATCCGGCACCCAGGCCCTGGCATTCGGCGGCGCATCTTTGGTTTTGGCGTGGAGCATTATTGCAACAGCGATTTTGCTGATGGACTCCATCGGGTCAGGCAATTTCCGTGAACAGGCGCGGCGGGATCTGGAAACCTATCAGCTGCGGCTGAACATCCTGTCCGAAGAACGCGACACCCGCGCCGCAGAGGCGGTCGCGGCACAAGAGCGGTTCAACTCTGCGCTGCAACAGGTGTCGGTGATGCAGTCAAAATTGCTCGACGCCGAGACGCGCAGCCTTGAAATGGAAACCGGCCTTGAGGCGGTGCAGCTCAAACTGCGCGATGCAATCCGCGCCCGCGAAGAGGTGCGCACCGAACTGGTCGCCTTGCGCAACGAAATCGACAACGGCGGCACACAGCTTGCTTCTGCGGGGGCGGTGGATACCACCACGTTGGATTTCCTGTCCAACGCCCTAAGCCGCACCGCGAAAGAGCGCGACCAGGTGGTCGCAGACGCACAGGACGCGCTGATCCGGGCCGACGAAATGGCCACGGAAATCAAATTGATGGCGGAAAAGAACGACACCATTTTCCGCCAGCTTGAAGATGCCATGACCGTGTCGGTCAAGCCTTTGGACAAGATGTTTGAAGCGGCGGGGATGGACCCTGACAATATTCTGAACCAGGTGCGCCGTGGTTATTCCGGACAAGGCGGCCCGCTGACACCGCTGAGCTTTTCCACTCGTGGCGAAGACCCGTCCGAAGATGTGCTGCGCGCCAACCGCATCCTGAACCAGATGGACCGGTTGAACCTGTATCGCATCGCGGCTGAAAAAGCGCCGTTTGCGATGCCGCTGAAAGATTCGTTTCGCTTCACATCCGGCTTTGGATATCGCTGGGGTCGCCTGCATGCCGGAACCGATTTCGCCGCCGCGCACGGCACGCCGATCTATGCAACGGCGGACGGTGTTGTGACCTTTGCGGGCTGGCAGTCAGGATATGGTAGGCTCGTCAAGATACAGCATGAATTTGGCATCGAAACGCGCTATGCGCATAACTCGAAAATCTATGTGAAGAAGGGCCAACGGGTCTCGCGCGGGGATCGCATCTCTGCTATGGGGAATACTGGACGCTCAACCGGTACGCACCTGCACTATGAAGTTCGTGTCGGCGGCAAGCCCGTTAACCCCATGATCTATATCAAGGCTGCAAACGATGTTTTCTAAAAGCAAAATCAACGAGCCCGGTCCCAAGGCCGACGACGCCAGCGCGCCGAAACCTGCGATGCCTGAATCGTCCCGCCCGGCTCCTAGCGAATTCAAGGCCTCTGCCCCCAAAGCAAAGCCTGCCGCCTCTGTTCTGTCGAGTGACCTGCACATCACTGGCAATCTCAAGACAACCGGCGACATCAATGTCGAAGGCACCGTCGAAGGCGACATCCGCGCGCACCTGTTGACCGTGGGCGAGACAGCCACCGTCAAAGGCGAGGTGATTGCCGATGATGTTGTGGTGAATGGTCGTGTCGTTGGCCGTGTGCGTGGCTTGAAAGTGCGCCTGACCGCCACCGCACGCGTCGAGGGCGACATCATCCACAAGACAATCGCCATCGAATCCGGCGCGCATTTCGAAGGGTCGGTCCAGCGTCAGGATGATCCACTGAATGGCGGCAAGACCAAACCCGTGGCCGCCGCATCACCTGCCCCGGCGGCGTCGAACGGCTAAACCGACTGACGGTTCTTTGTGATCTGGGCCACCTTTGGGTGGCCTTGTTCGTGCCCGGCCTTTTGTGCGGCCGCATTCAGCTTTTTTGCAAAATTGGGTGCCCGCCTAGCTGCGTCGGGCTTTCCATCCCCCACGCCGCTTTGGCGGTTTGCTGACAGCCAGACCTTCGCCCAGAACCTGATGCATCGGATGGCCGGTGTCGGTGTGCCGCGCAAGCAGCTCTGTGATCAGCGCTTTGCTGTCGGTGTCAATCGGGACAGCCAAAGCCCAATCCAGAAAGATCGAGCGGCATTCCTCGTAGGTGATCCCGTCAATCTTGAACGCGTCGGCTATCAACCCTTTGGGGTCGGTTGCATCGCCTTTTTTCATGGCTCAGGCCTCCTCTTCGACACTCGGCAGGGCGGCGTTGATAATGTCCGCCGCACGGCGCGTTTGTGTGTCCAGCGTCTTGCGCAGTTCCGACAGATTGGCTGTCTTGGTGATCCGGCACAGAAAGCCGGTTCCAGCAGAATCGTCGCGATCCGGAGCCACCGTCGCCTCGGAGATCAGACGAGATCCGATCTGCAAAGACCAGCATAAACGATAGGTGTCGGTCAGGGCCGCCGCCGCGTCGGCGCTGACGAGGCCGCATTTCGCACCTGCTGAGAGCGCATCGGACACAGCGCCAAGCGGTTGCCCGGCAAGCAGGGCCGCGGCTTGGGCAAACAGCTCGATATCCTGCAAACGGCCCTGCCCCAGCTTGGCATCCCACGGGCCGCCCTCGCCTTTGGCGGCGGCGATGCGATTGCGCATGATGGCAACTTCTTTGAGGACCACGTCGCGATCGCGCGGCATGGCCATGACATCGGATTGAACCTGACGCACATCCTGCGCCAGAGGCTCGGGCCCGGCGACGACACGCCCCCGGGTCAGGGCCAGATGTTCCCAGATCCATGCATCCGTCATCTGGTAATTGCGGAACGAGGTCAGGCTGGTGGCCACCGGCCCCTGATTTCCCGAGGGGCGCAGGCGCATGTCCACCTCGTAGACGCGCCCCTCAGCCATGGGAACGGTCATTGCGGTGATCAGCGCCTGGGTCAAACGCGCATAATACGGCCGCGGGGCCAGCGGCCTGCGCCCGTCCGACATATCCGCATCGCCCGGATCATAGATGGCGATCAGATCAAGATCGGACCGCGCGTGCAACCTGCGCGACCCAAGGCTTCCCATGCCCACAACCACCGCCCCGCGCCCCGGAGCGGGCCCGTGTTTGCGGGCGAATTCCTGATGAACGACGGGTGACAAAGCGATCAGGGTGGCATCCGCCAGATCGGCATATTGCGTGCCGGCCTCTTCTGCATTGATCAGCCCCCGTAGCAGATGGACACCAATCCGGAAATGCCATTCCTTGCCCCAGCGCCGTGCGGTGTTGAGCTTGTTTTCATAATCGGGCTCGCGCGACAATACATCGCTCAGCATGTCACACAGCGTCTCTTGGCCGGGCCAGTCCGAAAAGAAATCGCCTCCGATCACCGCGTCGAACACCGATGCATTGCGCGACAGGTATTTCGCCAGATCCGGCGAGACGCCGACAATGTCGATCAGCAGATCAATCAGATGCGGATTGGCATCAAACAACGAAAACAGCTGCACACCGGCGGGCAGGCCACTGAGAAACCCGTCAAAGGCCAACAACGCGTTTTGCGGATCGGATGTTTTGGCAAGACCGCTCAGGATCACCGGGCGCAGGCGTTGGAAAATCCCACTGCCCCGCGCCGAGCGCAGCGCCGGATAGGTGCGCCACCGGCTGACAATTTCCGACTTGGCCAGCTCTTCGGGAATGGCCTGGGTTTGCGGAGTGTCCCGGTCCCCGCCAAAAAAGCCTTCGGTCAGGGTGTGGACCTCGTCCAGACGGGTGCGCAGCTGTGCTTGCAAACTCGCGCGGTCGGTTCCCATAAAGGCGGCAAGCCGGTCAAACCCGGCATCGGATTGCGGCAGGTCATGGGTCTGCGCATCGCGGATCATTTGCACCCGGTGTTCGACTTCCCGGTGAGCGCGGTAATGATCGGTCAGCTTTTCCGCGACGTCGGGCGGTATCCACCCTTTTTCGGCCAGTACCGCCAAACCCGGCACCGTTGCGCGCAGCCGCAGATCCGGATCGCGGCCACCGGCAATGATCTGGCGGGTCTGGGTGAAAAACTCGATCTCGCGAATGCCACCGCGCCCCAGCTTCATGTTGTGACCGGACAGCGTGATGGAGCCGCCGAACCCTTTGTGTTCGCGGATTCGTTCGACCATGTCATGGGCATCCTGAATGGCGGCAAAGTCCAGATGTTTGCGCCAGACGAACGGCGTCAGCGTTTTCAAGAACGCCTCCCCTGCTGCCAGATCCCCGGCCGCGGGCCGCGCCTTGATATAGGCCGCGCGTTCCCAGGTCCGGCCGACACTTTCGTAATAGCGCTCTGCGGTTTCCATGGCGATACAGACCGGGGTCACAGACGGATCGGGACGCAAGCGCAGATCGGTGCGGAACACATAACCTTCGCCTGTCAAATCGCTGAGCATGGCGCACATTTTGCGTGTGGCGCGGACAAAACTCGCGCGGGCGTCGTGATATTCGCCCGGATCAAAGCGGGTTTCGTCAAACAGACAAATCAGATCAACATCAGAGCTGTAATTCAACTCGCCCGCGCCCATCTTGCCCATGGCGAGAGCCACCATGCCGCCTGCGATTTCTGCGTCCTCTGCCGTTTGCCCTGGCAGTTTGCCGCGTCTGATTTCGGCCCCGACCGTGGCGCGCAGCGCCAGATGGACCGAGAGGTCGGCAAAATCGGTCAGCGCTTGCGTGACGGTTTCAAGCGGCCACACCCCCGCGACATCCGCAAGCCCGGTCAGCAGCGCCACACGCCGCTTGGCCTGTCGCAGCTTTGACGGCAACACATCCGGAGCGGTGTCGCGCACCATGTCAAAGACATCCAACAGCGCCCGTTCCGGCGCATCCAGCGCGCCCTGCAGCCAGTCGTTTTCTTTTTCGATCAGTGATTTGAGATACGGGCTACACCCCGCGCTTCCGACAATCAATTTCGCAATATCGGTTGTGGCCCAAGGTGTGAAAGACACGGCGTCCTGTCCCTGTTCGGGATCAAAGGCCACGGGAAGGCGGGTGATACGTGGTGCAAACTCCATGGTCGCACATGGCCACGCAGCGGCCAAAAGTGCAATGGCTGCCATACGGGGGGGGGGGTGCCACGCTTGTGAAAGAAGCGCGGTGTTATTTCATGTAAGTCCCGAAGTGTTCCGGGGCAGATTTCAGTATCAGGAAAGCGGCGCCGCCTCTTAGGCGTGACCCTTCTCTTTTCATCCCCGATCCGGGGTTCCTGTGCCCAATGGGCCTTTAAGACCGGTCTCTCATGGATCGCCGTTGCGGGCGGTTCAGAGAAGTGTCGTCCTGTCGTATCGCGGCATGGGAGTGACCCTTCCCGCTCGATGCGCATCGTGGGAAGGGATATGGCGCTAACCGGGTTAACGCGGCGGAAATCATGCGTGCGTTGATGGGTCAGGCACGATCCGTTGCAAACGGCAAAGAGGGCCAAGGCGCTTTCACTCTTGTTGGACTTCGGACAATTGCAACGCGGTGATCATGGCAAAGCCGCTGAACAGGCCCAACAGCCCCAGCACAAAGCTGGCCCCGAAGGCATCGGCGAGAAACCCAAGCACGCCTCCGGCGGCCAGCATGACACCGATCACCGTATTGGACAGCGCGGTATAGACCGCAGTGCGGCCTTCGGCATCCATATCCGTCAGGTGGGTCTTGCGACCGGCGCGCGCGCCCTCGTAAGCAATCTGCGCCATAAAGATCAGAACCGGGATCAAAAGAGAGCTGTCGGACACCCACCCCAACACCCCGCCACCGGCGGCTATAAAATAGGTCAGCGCAGCCGCCGCGCTTGCGAAGACCAGTGTCTTGCGGCTCGACCGGTCAGACAGCGCGCCCCAGATATAGGAGGACACAATCGACGCCAGCGACGAGGCGATGATCAGAAAACCCAGATTGCCAAGCTGAGCACCGCTAAGGTTACCAAGCATGACAAGAAATGGCGGTGCCAGTGCTGTCGATATGAGCAAACCGCGCGTCGCAATGTAGATCTGAAGCTCTTTATCATCCCAAAGCGGATCGACCAGATCGGTCAAGGATTGGTCCTTGTCCTCGTGGGTCTTTGCATCGGGTTCAGCCAGTCGCGCAAACAGCGCAGCGGCCACGATCCACAATATGCCCGCAAGAAAAACCGCCAATGAAATCGCCCCCGGTTCGCGTGGCCAAATGCCAAAGCTCAGCAAAAGCGCAAATGCGAACACGACGATGGCGGCAAATGTGCTTGCTGTCCCGGACACCTTGCCGCGATTTCCTTTTTCGACCGTTCTGGCAAGAATGTCCTTGAAACTGGCCGAACAGGCCGCCCGCGCGACGGCCAGCACAGCCAGACAAAGCAAAACCAGCCATCCCGCCAAGGCTCCGCTTAGAAAATAGGCTGCAGCGGCGATGCTGATGGCGGCGATCCCCTGAAGGGCAGATCCGAAAACCCAGAACCATTTTCGCTGACTGCGCGCTTCAATGCGCTGCGCCAACAGCAGTTGCGGAAGCAATGAGCCGGATTCGCGCACCGGCACCAACAGACCGATGATATATCCCGGCGCACCGATTGCATTTAACAACCACGCCAGCACAAGTTTGGGGTCAATCAGCCCGTCCGCGGTTTTTGTCAGCACAAGCGAACTTGTGTGGATCAGATAAGGTGTGTTCATCAAATCTATCGTGCCAGAACCACATCGTGGCCGATATCTGTGTCCGATGTCGCAGCGTCGATCAGATAATGCGCGACATCCGCCCGCGAGATCAGCCCGTTCCGCCACTGGCCTATGTCCCTAAGAACGTGATACTTTTCGGTTTTTGGATTGTTTGTCAAAATAACCGGACGCACGATTGTCCAATCCAGATTGCTGTTCAGGATCATGTCCTCCTGACGATCTTTGTCGGCATATGGTTTGCCCAGAATGGCGCGATGTCCCAGTTGTTCGATCTTGCTCAGCGCGGCCTTGCTGCGCCCTGCGCCAAACCCGGTGACGGCGACCAAGCGCGTGACGCCTTTTTCCTGCATTTGATCAATCAGGATGCGGGTTGTCTCGGAAAACAGGGTGACCTGTTGCCAAAGCATCGCGGGGCTTTCCTTGATGCCCAAGGCATAGATCACCGCATCAACACCTTCCAATGCCCCGGCCACATCTTCAGCGTTCAAAGCATCGCCAACCCAAGGCTCAAGCTGTGGCTGCGCGGGAAGTGTCTCCGCACTGCGACCGAAGGCGCGCACGGTGTGGCCACGCGATAGGGCCTCCTCGCAGGCAAGCTTTCCGATACCTGCTGTGGCCCCAAGAATAAGGAGTGTCGTCATACTGCTGGCCCCCGTTTTATTGGCTGGATGTCGATACGCGCCCCATATGGCTGACCACGATACCCGGCAGATGCCCAAATATAAAGCCAAGCTGCAAAATGCGGCATCCGCGCATGATCTGCACTCAGCAGATCTGCGCGCAGGGGAAACCCTATATCCGGCGCAGCGCCAGAACCGCGTTCAGGCCACCGAAGGCAAAGGCGTTTGACAGCGCCACGTCGACCGACGCCTCGCGCGCCACGTTGGGCACCACATCAAGCGCGCATTCCGGGTCGGGATCTTCATAACCGATGGTCGGTGCGATCACCCCATCGCGGAGCGCCATGATGCAGGCCAAAAGCTCGATCGCCCCGGTGCCGCCGATACAATGGCCGTGCATGGATTTCGTCGAGGACATCATCAGCGTGTCGGCATGCGCGCCAAACACATCCGCGACAGCGGCGCATTCGGTCTTGTCATTGGCGGCCGTTCCGGTGCCATGGGCGTTGATATAGCCGACGTCTTCGGGGTTGAGTTTGGCGTCTGACAAGGCACCTGCGATGGCCCGTGCCGCACCGTTTTTCGAAGGCATCACGATGTCTGACGCGTCCGAGGTCATGGCAAAGCCAACGACTTCGGCCAGAATATCAGCACCGCGCGCGCGGGCGTGATCGAAATCCTCGAACACAAACACTCCCGCCCCTTCGCCCTGCACCATGCCGTTGCGATTGGCGCTGAACGGGCGGCAGGCGTCCTTGGACATGACGCGCAGCCCTTCCCATGCCTTGACGCCGCCAAAGCACAGCATGGATTCCGATCCGCCGGTGATCATCACCGGGGCCAGCCCGCCATGGACCATCTGAAACGCCTGGCTCATCGCGTGGTTCGACGACGCGCAGGCGGTCGAGACGGTGAAACTTGGACCCTTGAGGTTGAACTCCATCGACACATGGCTGGCGGCGGCGTTGTTCATCAGTTTGGGCACGACAAACGGATGCACCCGGTTTTTGCCGTCCTCGTAAACGCTGCGGTAATTTTCATCGAGCGTGGTCATGCCGCCACCCGAATTGCCCAACACCACCCCGGACCGCGCGGCCAGATCGCCCGAGAACTCAAGCCCGGCCTGCGCCAACGCTTCGCGTGCGGCGATCAGGGTGAACTGGGTAAATCGGTCATACAGGGACAGCTGCTGACGGTTGAAAAAAGTCTCGCCGTGAAAGTCGTGAACCTGCGCCCCGATCTGGATGGCCAATCGTTCTACATCCCGAAAGGCCAGCGGCCCGATGCCGCAACGGCCTTCGCGCATCGCTTCCAATGTGTCTGGCACGTTGAGGCCCAGCGCGTTGACCGATCCGGCCCCGGTGATGACCACGCGCTTCATGCGTCAGCCCTTTTGCTCCGCGATGAGGTGTTCGACACCTGTCACCACGGTGGCGACCGACGTGATGTCAAAGGTGCTTTTCTGGGGTTCGTTGGCATTATACGGCACATCGATGTCAAACTCTTCCTCAAGCGCGAAGATACATTCAACAAGCCCCATGCTGTCGATGCCCAAATCGTCCATTGTGTCCGTTGTGGCCACATCGGACGGCTCTATCATGGCCTGTTCTGCGATGATGCGGATGACCCGCTCTTGCACGCTCATTTCACACATCCCGATTTCCGAGTTCCTTGCGGCGTGACTTAGTGGCTCCCGTCGGTTTTTGAAACGGATTTTTTGAGTGCCGCCACATCGGCAATCAGACGCGGCAGGCGGCGCAGCTGTTTGTAAAGATCAAGCTGCGCATCCATTTTCATCGCCGGATATCCCAGCATCACCCGCCCCGCCGGGACATTGGACAGCACCTTGGTGGCCCCGCCGGTAATGACATTGTCGCCGATGAACAGGTTGTCGCTGACACCGGTCTGGCCACCCAGAACCACATTGTTGCCGATACGGCTTGAACCGGCGATGCCCACTTGCGCACAGATCAGGCAATCCGTGCCGATGACCACATTGTGACCCACCTGCGCAAGATTGTCGAACTTGCAGCCCGAACCGATCCGGGTGTCCCGCACGGTGCCGCGATCAACACAAGTGTTGGACCCAAGCTCGACATTATCGCCGATGGTGACACCGCCCAGCGAATGTATCCGCGCATAGCTTTGGGCGGCGGCATCGCCCCGGTCGCCCAGTGTGTCGCGCACATTTTCGATGCTCGACGGCTCTGGGGTGACAAAGGAAAACCCGTCCGCGCCAACAGTGGCGTTAAAATGCGCAATAAAATTGGTGCCGATACGGACATCGTGGCCAATGCGCACGCCCGGATGGACAAGGGCATTTGCCCCGATCTGCGCGCCGTCGCCGACAAAGACATGTGCGCCAAGTGTTGATCCCTGCCCGATCACGGCCCCGGCGCTGATCACGGTGAACGGACCGATGGTTACATTGTTCTGGATCACCGCCGAAGGATCAACAATGGCCGTTCCGTGGATGCCGGTCGGATAGCGCGCCCCGTCATCCATCATGGCCGAAAGACCAGACATCGCATAGCGCGGCCGTGGGGCCAAAAGGGCGGCAGACAGACCAAGCGCCTGCCAATCAGCCGTGTCCCACAGCATTGCGGCGCGGGCAGTTCCCTGATCCAGCTGTTCGGCAAATTCAGGTTTCATCGCCAGCGCCAGGTCCGTGTCAGCGGCCTGTGCCGGCTCTGCAACCGCGTGAATCCGCAAATTGACATCGCCTTCGGCACGAATGCCAAGGGCGTGCGCGATCTCTGCAATGGTAAAGGGCATCAACGCCTCCGGCCTGGTTGGCCGCAGGTTTAGCTTTGAATACCGCCGATCTCCACCCCTGCTGCGGTCAGGGCGTTCCAGATACCTGCATCGCGATCATAAATATCGCGACGATACTGCACCTGCCCCTTGGGCGTAGTGAACGCGGTTCGGTAGATCAGATGCACCGGAACAGGTTGATCCAGATTGACACGCGTCTCTTTACCAGTGCGCAGGCGGCTTTTGAAAAAGCCCTGCGGATCGTCGGTTTGCCGCGCCAAAAGCGCATAGGCGAAATCATGAGGATCGCTCAGACGGACGCACCCATGGCTAAATGTGCGGACCTCGCGGTCGAACAGGGATTTTGACGGCGTGTCATGCAGGTAAATATTGTATTTGTTCGGGAACATGAATTTCACCGTCCCCAAAGCGTTCCGGGGACCGGGCCGCTGGCGCATTGAAAACGGGAAACTGCGGTTGGTGTAGCCTGCAAAACTGCGGTTGCGGCTGACCACCCGACCGCGGCTGTCGGTAATCTCAAGATGGGACACGGCGCGCGGGTTGGCGCGCAACTTGGGCAGGTATTCCCGCACGATGATCGAGCGTGGGACAAACCAGCTTGGATTGATCACCATGTGATCCATCTCGTCGGAAAATTCAGGGGTCTGGCGATCCAGTTCTTGGTGGCCGATCACAGAGCGCGTCTCAAATGTGAGTTTGCCCTGGTCAAAGATGCGCGCTTTGAAATCCGTCAGATTGACCAGAATGTGCCGATCCCCCAGACCGTCGGGCCGGTTGATCCACCGCTCACGCTCCATCGCGACGATGACGGATTTCAACCGCTCTTGTGGGGTCTTGTTGATTTCCTGCAGCGTGCTGGCACCGGCCACACCATCTGCCGTCAGACCATGCATTTCCTGAAAGTCGCGCACCGCGGCGGTGATCGCCGCGTCGTAGCGGGCCGTCACGGTGCGTTCCAGATAGCCCATGGCAATCAACCGGTCGCGCAATGCAACGACCCCGTCACCCGTGTTTCCCGGTTCCAGTTTTTGGCTTGGCACCGTTTGGCCCCAACCGCCATGCGCAATTTTATGTTCAAGCCGCATTTTCGCTTTCATCAAGCGGGCATATTCATGCGATTGCGGAGCCAGCGATGCAAGAAAGGCCTGCGGCGCGTCTGACACGATCCCATTCAGGTAATAAGACGTGTCGCGCAACGGGATTGTGCGCACGATTTCACGGTGAATGCGTTTCGGAGTGTCGATGACCCCAGTCTGTAGATCCCGCGCATAGGCCAGATACAGTTCTGTCAGCGACACCTCCAGCGCGCCACGGTCATATCCCGCCCGGGCCGCCGCCATTTGGGCGAGAATTGTTTGAACATTGTAACGATCTGAAGGAAGGCCGTGATGGCTTGCCCGGCTCAGCGCATCCAAAAGCGCAGTGCGACGATCAAAATCCGCCTGAGTCGGCCCGGTCCATATCGGCGAGAACCCGCGTTCACGGTAAAACGCGGCGATTTGATCATCCCGAGACACGTTTTCGGCGACAGCCTGTTGAAAGGCCGTTATCTGGACGGCCTGGGCGGGCTGCGGTGCGATCTGCGTGGCCGCCACAAGTGCAACAACTGCCGCGCTGCGTAAAACCGTCCGATAGATCATCAAAAACTCTCCTGTAATCACACTATATCAACGCCTTAGCAGCGTCTTTGTTTCCTATCGTCTTGATCTGCGGATGCGCTGTCTATTCACAAAATGGTTTTCCTGCATTTTTGCCATCACTTTGCGGCAATGCTGCATCGGCAAAAACGCCTATAGAGTAACTTTAACACACCTTGGCCATTTAAGCAGGTTTTTGCCGAAAAAACTTGAATCATAAATTTTCGGGGAAGTTTAGGTTTTTTTGAGATTCGTGTTGTGTCATAGTCACGCCAATATCAGGTATTCGGCAGGTTCGCGGAACGGCGTGAACATCTTGACAAAGTGAAAACGGGACAGGCATTTCTCAATGACTGACATCGCATCTGGCGGCATGACGCGTCGCGGAATCTTGACTGCATTTGCAGCAACCCTGGTGTCCGCGGCACCCACATATTCGAACGCAGCAGGCTTTCTGCGCGGCGGGGGCGATATCCGACGGATCAGAATGCAGTCGGGTCGGACCGGTGAACGGATCGACATGATCTACTGGATCGAAGGTAAATATATCAAGGACGCCGTGCGCGAGGTGAACCATTTCATGCGCGACTGGCGCACTAACGATGTCAAATCCGTTGATCTGCGCACCGTAGACATCATGGCGGCGGCCCATAATCTGATGGATGCGACAGAACCGTACATGCTTCTTAGTGGGTATCGCAGCCCGAAAACCAATGCCATGTTGCGGCGCCGGGGATCAGGTGTGGCGAAAAATTCGCTGCACCTCAAAGCGCAAGCGGCTGATCTGCGGCTGAATTCCCGCTCGGTCAATCAGATGGCCCGCGCAGCAGCGGCCTGCAAGGCAGGCGGCGTTGGACGCTACAGCGGATCAAACTTTGTCCATATGGATTGTGGACCGGTCCGGTCTTGGGGGCGGTAGGCTCCAACTTTACGCACTGAACGAAAAAGGGCTGCCAAACCGGCGGCCCTTTTTGTTTTGACATCACAATTTCCGCATCCAGGGACAAGAACAGAATTCGGAGCATCCGCACCACATAACACGGCCTGATTTCATAGGGTCCAATACGTTACGTGATGCGCCCGATTTCGGAGTGACCCGATTTGCCCTAAAACGTCATTTTATAGCTGACTGACCCAATCAGACCACGCGATCCGTCAAGACCGACAGAGCTTGCCCCGGTCACGCTCAGAAACCTGCCGTTTCCAAAGTCCTTGAGCACAGATCCCGAAATATAGCCCCAGGTCTGATCAGGGCGCGGCGCGGTCACTGTGCCCAATGTATCGGGATTCGGACCAAGAGAGACCTTCAGAGGATCGTCATTGAAATCATGCTCGATCGAGCCACGCAGGTTGAACACCCAGCCATCCATATCTGCCGGAGTGAAATGCGCAGACAGCCCTGCCGTGATCCGGCTGGACTCAAGCTCGGTCTTGCCAAACGACAGGCTTGCCGCGCCATCGGATTCGGTGAACCCGTCCAAAGACACACGTTCCCACGTATAATGCGCAAACGGGTTCAGACGCACCTGATCGTTCAGCGTGAACAGCCCACCGCCGCCGATCCGGGCAAACCGATAATCCCCTTTGGTGTCAGCGGTGTACCGCTCTGTCGCGGGGCCCAAAGCAAAACTGCGGGTGATCTCATCCACATGGATACGCCCACCGCCGAACGCCGCGTTGACATAGACATTCGACGTGATGGCGGCCTGGCCGAACACAACCCCGACGATCACATCGCTGTCAAAGCCCCCGGCGTCATTGTCAAAATCAACCTCTCCGTAATCCAGGCTAAGGCCCGCACCGATCGTGGCGGTTGGAGATAGAACGATATCGGCCCCGGCTTTCAGAACCCGCGTTGACCCGTCAATGCCCGGTGTGACCTGCTGTGCATCTGCTTCGAATGCCCCGAAATCAAGGCTGGCATAGACATCAACATCCCCAACATCGCGCACCCGCGCCGCACCGTTTTCATCGGTTGTGCGCATCACGGTTGGGTTCATGCGGTTTTCAATCGACAATCCGTGCTGCCGCAACGCCGTCATGGTGGCCAGTGGGATGGCCCCGGTCTGGGTCGCGGCCTGGAGCCCGGCAAAGGCCGCCTGGCCGAACAATTCATGCCCGGCTGTGGTTGGATGGACCCCGTCGGCAAACACGCGCTGTTCACTATCCGCACTGGCATTGACGCCCTGCAAACACCCCAGCGCACTGTCCGGGCAGGCCGGGACAATCGCAGCATTGGGCGCAGTGAACCCGTATTTGACCGGATCAGCCTGAATGCGGCCCAAGAGCTTTTGCGAATCGACAATGACCGCCCTGTCTCCGATGGAGGCCAGCAAGGTGTTGTTAAAGCTGTCGGTAAGCGCGGTTTGCAACCCTGCCCCCGCAGGCCCGGAGGCAAGGCCAAAGGGCGTGGTTCCGATATCGGGGATTGTCACCACAATCACCGACTCTGCCCCGGCCCCTTTTACGCGATCGACAAGATCAACAAGCTCGGTTGCGGCCTGCACCATGTTCGCCGATGCGGCCTGCGGCGAAACCAGCCCCGCCGAAACAGCACCGGCCTGCGAGAACACGTCATTTGCGCCGCCCCAAAGAATGACAAGATCATTTTCGCCCAGCGTCGGGCGGTCCGCCAGCATCCGGTCCACCTGTTCGGCCAAAGATCGCGTGGTGATCCCCTGCCCCGTGTTAAAACCGATGCCGTTGGGATCGGTGATCCGCGATCCGCCCTCTGCGTAAATTGTCCCGCCCAGCGCCTGTTCCGGCACACCGGCCAGCGGAACGCCGGAATAGAGGTTCGGCCCAAGCGTCAGCCCAAGCTTCTGTCCCAGAACCTCTCCATAGGTCAGCGCCGTGCCATCGGGTGCATTTGTCAGAAACTTGTAGTTGATCGCCGGCAACGCCCCCATGCCCCCGATTTGCACCGTTTGCGAATATGTGCCCGCGTCACTTAGCGAATCCCCGATGATATAAACATCGTCAAACCGTAACTCACCGGCGGCGGCAAATCCGGTGACGCTCGTCAGTAGTGTACTCGCCAAAGCGAGGTTTCTGAAAACCATGCAGTGTTCCTTCCCTCAACCGCCCAAAGCGGCCGCGTTTAATTTTTGTATAGGAACGGATTTGCGGTGCGATGAGTCAACGTAAATGTTCATGCCGTCTTCGAAAATTTAGTTGAAAGGCTGATGACCCTACGTCGCCTTTTGCTGCCAAAACTGTCATGCAGAAGCCTGCGGCGCAGTGGCAACCGTGCCAGGACTTTTGAGAAATGGCGCACCTGCTCGATAATCGTTCGAACACGGTTTTCGAGACTTTAGAGGAATGGGAGCGCCATCTCGCATCATTAGAGCAAGATGCTCTGAGGTGCGACGATGGACCGGACTTCAAGATTTGATTTCAATAAGATAGCTGCCGAAGAGGTTGTCGCGGAAAAGAAATATCCGCCGCCTTTTTCGCTGCGATTGACGCATGAAGAACGCGCACGTCTCGAAGCTGAGGCGGGCGATTTATCGCTTTCAGCCTATATTCGCGAGTGCTTATTCGGTGAAGAGGCTTCACCGCGCAAGGCCTCTGGCAAACGACCTGTCGAGGACAAAGAAGCCCTCGGGCGCGTCATGGGCGCGCTCGGCAATTCGCGCCTATCTTCCAATCTCAACCAGCTCGCCAAAGCTGTGAACACGGGCTCATTGCCTGTGACGCCTGAAACCGAAGCGGAACTTGTCGAAGCATGTGAAGGTATAGCGCAGATCAGGGCGGATTTGCTCAAAGCACTTGGGCTCACGCCAGAGGGCGGGCCATGATCCTCAAAGCCAAAGAACGCGGAAACGCACCGCAGCTTGCCCGCTATCTCATGACGATGGCCGACAATGATCATGTCGAACTGCATGATCTTAGGGGTTTCGTCGCCGATGATCTCTCGGGCGCGTTTTTGGAAGCGCACGCTGTCGCGCAAGGCACGCGCTGCGAGAACTATATGTTTTCGATCAGCCTCAACCCGCCGCAGACTGAGCAAGTCGGAACAGATGCTTTCGACATCGCGATTGAAAAGGTCGAGCAAGCGCTCGGCCTAACGGGTCAGCCGCGCGCGATTGTCTTTCATGAAAAGGATGGTCGCCGCCATGCCCATGCAGTGTGGTCGCGAATCGACTCTGAGCAAATGCGGGCGATCAATCTCTCGCACTTCAAAACGAAGCTACGCGATGTGTCGCGTGATCTGTTCATCGAAAATGGCTGGGAACTGCCGCGCGGGCTTGAAGATAAACGGCTGCGCGACCCGCTCGCTTTCACCCGTGCGGAATGGCAACAGGCTCGCCGTGCCGGGCTCGATCCGAAAGAGCTAAAAGCAGTCTTTCAAAAGGCATGGGAAGCCTCGGATAATCGCGAAGCCTTTGCCCAGGCACTTGGCGAGCGAGGCTTCCAGCTTGCCAAGGGGGATCGGCGCGGTTTTGTCGCTGTCGATTATCGGGGTGAAGTCTGTGCCGTCTCTCGCTATGCAGGCGTGAAGACCAAAGACGTGGCTGCCAAACTTGGCGATCCGTCCGATCTCAAATCTGTCGATGATGTGCGCGAGGAACTCGCCGCGCGCATGACGAATAAGCTCGAAGTCTTCATCAAAGATGCTGAGCGGGAAGCCAGGAAGCAGGTGGCCGCGCTCGACTTCAAGAAAGCGGAACTTGTTGGCAAACAGCGCGCCGAGCGCGAAGCTTTGGCCGATACGCAAAAAGCGCGCTGGCAAGCTGAAACGCAAGCGAGGGCTGCCCGTCTTCCCAAAGGGATCAAAGGCGTATGGCATCGCCTGACAGGGCGCTATGGCAAGATTAGAGCGCAGAATGAAGCGGAAGCCCTTGCGGGCGTGCAGCGTGATCGTGCGGAGAAAGATGCGCTGACCCTACGCCAGATCGAGGATCGCCAAACATTACAGCGCGAGATCGAAGTGCAGCGCCAAGCCGCGCGAGATGAGCTTATGCGCCTTCGTAAGGATGTCGCCCGTTATGCCGAGATGGATCATCACGAGCAAAGCCAGACAATCGCGCGTTCCAACAATTCTGATCACGACCCGAAGTCGCCGCATACACCTCAGCGGCGCATGGGGCGATAAAACTTTGCAGCCGAGTGAGATGTTGTGCAGATGCAGCTTCGGATTGTCGGGTTTGTGACCGTTCCCTCTTTCTTCCAAACCGCCGACCCATCAAGCCTTCATTGGCCGATGATGATGAGTGCGAGGGCCGAAAGGCCCTGAATGGTTCGGGGTCTCCGATAGAAAAAGGAGGTTCACATGAAACCGATCACACAATCCGAAGCGGCAAAGCTCAGCACCGCAAATCTCTATGGCCTGCGTAAAGAAGCGTTTATCGCCTTCACGGGCGCGGAACGTGATACGCAAGACCAGCGTGACGCCTTGGCTGCGATGGCAAGCATCGAAAACGAGCTCAAGCGCCGGGGACCGACGCTCTAAGCTCTTTCGGCTGGCTCACGAGCCAGCCAAAATCCGCATTTGTTTTTCGTTTTGATATGCAGCGCGTTTTGCTTGAAGCCGCTCGTCAAAGTCATCTTTGCTGAGCGAGATGGCATCATGCGAGTGGAAAACACCAAGCTCCAGGTCCTCGCGCAAAGTGAAGCGATTCGCTTGGAAATTGAAGGCTTCGCACCGCTCCGGCAGGCTCTCGTCATCAACGAACAGCCGCACGAGGTGAACGCCGAAGCTGAAATATAAGATGTCCATGTCGCCGTCTCCTCGTTCGCTTGGCTTGGTCAAAAACATAGGAAGCCGCCGATTATGCGGCAACTTCAAGGTCTGCTTGCAGGCCGTGGATGTAATCGGCCGCTTTCTGGGCGTAGGCAGCGGCGCTGAAAATCGCCCGTTTATCGTTCTTCAGAACGCGCAGCCAGCTTTGAATATAGGCTGCATGATCGGCTGACGGTTCAGGCGTCAATCCAAGATCAGCACAAAGAAACGCTGCACCAAGCTCGGCGACCAGTTCTTCCCTTGCATAGCCTTCATCGCCCCATTGCTTGCGGCCAAAATCGCGATCAAGGCGCGAAGCATGATTCGTCCAGTGTGTGATCTCGTGCGCTAGCGTCGCATAGTAGCTTTCGGGGCTTTTGAAGCTCTCAAAAAACGGCATTTGCACAAAGTCCCGTCCGCCGCTGTAAAAAGCGCGGTTTCCGCCGTGACGAAGCTCTGCCCCTGTTTTCGCAAAGAAGGTTTCAGCATGTGCGATCCGCTTTTCGGGGTCGATCACAGCTTCTGGTTTTTCGTAGTAGCTTTTGGGCAGTCCCTCGATCTGCTCCACATTAAAAACCGTGTAGGCCTTCATAAAAGGGATTTCGCGGATCGCTTCGCTGCCGTCTTCCTGCTCTTCGGTGCGGGTGATCGTGTTGGCATAAACGACAGCATTGCCGCGCTCGCCCTTTCTGACATTCGCGCCAAGCTGTTTGGCTTGCTTGAACGTCATCCATGTCGGTGAAACAAAGCCCTGCTCGAACGCCGCGCCCCACAGCATGAGAATATTGATCCCGCTATAGGCTTCGCCGTTATGGCGTAGCGGCTTCACGATCCGGCCTTCCATATTGTCGGCTGACCATGGCTTGATCCAGGCAAGAACGCCGTTCTCAAGGTCTGTGATGATTTTGTCTGTGACGCGCTGATAGATATCCGTTTTCATTGGTCTTTTCTCCTTTTTGCTTAGTCGGTTGCGCATGCAACCGGACTAGGCCCGCGCCAATGAGCGGGGGGAGACCGTCAGGACCGCAGACGGCGGAGGGGGATCACCCGTCCTGCACAAGCAAAGCGCGGAAGGATGGGGACACCGCTGGCTGCGCCGCAGCTACAGCGAAGGCTTGGTCTTGACGGAGGAAGGGGTCGCAGACCCCTAAATCAGAAACAAAAAAGCCAGCCCAAAGGCTGGCATCACTTTACGCGCAAGGGATCGAAGCCGACTGGGCGAGACTACAGGCTCGGTTCACGAGAGCCCGGCCCGCAAGGGTGCGCAAAAAAGCTAAGAATTTAATTTTTTGGCATTTCGGTCATAGCCTTCGACCAGATCGCATCCCGCAATTGAACCAAACTCCACCGAGCGTCTGCCGATTCAGCTTGAATGGCAGGGATTCGCTCCAACGGCGTGAGCCCCAATAGATCGTCGATTAACGCCAGGAGTTGGTCGCGCATAGCGTACAAATTATCGGTGATACATAAACCCATAGATTCAACAGGATTGGCCTGGGGATCTACGATCCCATCTGGCCCAACAAATACAAGACCCAGATAGTCGCTGTCTGGATACGTAGTCTTCATCCAGCTAATATGGTCATGGCCTTGTGAGACATCCTTTTTGAAATATGTCGCAGGGTCGTCCTTGTCAGTCTTGAGCTCGAACCCGAGAATTTGCTTATTCGCCTCGTCAACCCAAAGAACGTCCGGACCGGTCTGGAAATCGTTGTCGGGCCGAACTGAGTTGAAGCCAAGCACTTCGCCCAGAAGACGGACGCTTGCTTCAGACTGGTTCGTTGACCCCCCTAAAATCAGATCAAGTCCCTCCCGAAGCTTCGTGATTTCAGCATCAACTTTCGCTGCATTCGTGTGCCCGAGGTATAAGCGTAAAGATTCACCAAACGCGTTGAGCTCCGGCCCAGCGTCATTCGCCGCCAGTGGTGCGGTAGTGGGAATGGTTATAGCGGGACCGATGCGCGTTCGAGCGAGTCGGTACGCCGCATCTGCACTGGCGGTATCACCCTCAAGATCATAAGCTCCACCCAGCCAGACACCGTGCCACCCGCCAAGGGGCGTGTCATTCTTCGCGGTCTGATCAACACTGCTCGCAAGGAATTGCCGAGCGCGTGCATAATCACCATTCCAGAGAGCGGCCGCGAATTTTGCCTCAATCTTGGCTGCATCAATCATGTACTCTTCAGCCTCTTGAGACTTACGAACTTCGTCCTCGTCTAACTGACCAAGCTTCACTTCACGCTCATAGTACTCGATCCAACCTGGATCGCGGTTTAGAACACGTGACATAGCCTCACGAGCCTTATCGGGGGTGTCGATATCCAGCCCATCCTGCACCGTGCGCCCGACCAGAATCTGCTTTTGAAGTAGCGGTGGAAGAAGAGCGACGTTTCGGTCTTTCTTCATCCAGATATTAATCTCACGCCCTCCAAGCAAGAACACGCCGTAGTCATTTCTTCCACGATTTATACGTCCAAAGAGTTGCGCAACGCGGTTTGCAGCTCTGACGGATTGGACCTTGCTCATGCGCAGGTATTCCCACTGATACCGCTCAATCAATGAGCTTGACGATGGGATATCCTCAATGAGCATGAAGCGGCAGGTGTCATGTGGCAGGTCGATGCCGTCTACGCGGGATACCAGTACAAAAGCACCATTGTCTTGCTCACGGAAGTCAGACAGAGCCTCGGAAAAGTTGTCTTTATCTGGTGCCTCCGAAATTTCCTTCCAGGTTTCCGCTGAATGATAGTCTGGGACGGCTATGACAATTTTTTCATCGTCCGATACCTTTTTGACAAACTCCTTGTCGAACCCACCCGAAATCTTCTCGCCCGACAATATGAGCCGTTCGCCGTTCCCCGCGTCATTCGCAGGTTCCACAGTCGCTCCTGGGAGGCGCCCAAATGCACGAATAAAGTCGGTTTTTGATTGAAGGGTGGCTGAGAGGTAAACTCTGCGGACATCGTTTGCAAAAACATCGAGGGCGAGGCTCGGTAGAAAACAGGGGCCAACCTCAAAGGTGCCTCTTGTGAAGATTGCTGCGCAAACAGCAAGATTGTCCTGAAGGTGGGCAAAGGGATATTTTAGGTCCTGATGATCTTGAACAGTAACCGGTGTTTCCGCCGCACACTTACGGCATAGCGCGTGATCTGCGATTCAGAGCTTTCTTTGGTTTGAAGGGAGTTTCTCGATGGGAGCTACAAGCGAGTTTCTGGCAAGGTTGCCGCGCCGGGCGGATGGTAAGC